>NZ_JBHSMH010000097.1:47532-167816 GCF_042655365.1 Cohnella suwonensis
AGCAATTCCTGGCGGTGTAGACCCGAGCAAAATCACGACCGGGGTCGTTGTTGACCCGGACGGAACCGTTCGCCATGTACCGACCAAGATCGTCGTCATTGACGGCAAGTACTATGCGAAAGTGAACAGCTTAACGAACAGTACGTATTCCGTCGTTTGGCATCCTCTGGCGTTTAAGGATGTCGCGCAGCACTGGGCGAAGGATGCGGTGAACGACATGGGCTCGCGGATGGTCATTAGCGGCATCGGCAATGACATGTTCAATCCCGATCAAGATATTACGCGCGCGGAGTTTGCTGCGATTATGGTTCGGGGATTGGGGCTGAAGCTGGAGAACGGTTCAAGTCCATTTGCGGACGTGAAGACAACGGACTGGTACAGCGGCGCGATTCAAACCGCTTATGCGTACAAGTTGATCAGCGGGTTTGAAGACGGCACCTTCCGCCCGATGGACAAGATCACGCGGGAGCAAGCGATGACGATCATCGCGAAAGCGATGGAAATAACCGGTCTTGGGGCGAGCCTTGGGGCCAAAGCAGCAGATGAGCTGCTGAGTCCCTTCGCCGATGCGAGCAACGCATCGGAGTGGGCGAAGAGCGGTATTGCCGACTGCTTGCAGGTCGGAATCGTCTCCGGCAGAAGCGGCACACAGCTTGCGCCAAAAGCGTATATTTCCAGAGCGGAGGTCGCGGCCATCGTGCAGAGACTTCTGCAAAAGTCTGAACTGATTTAATACACAGGTGTAAATTTCAGGGTTATTCAGCAAGCGGTCAAACAAACTGCTTGAGGGATAACCTTTTTTCATACTACCTGCTGCTATTCGCGAATCAGATCGCACTACGGGCCGAGGGCGGCGGACAGATTAATAGAAATGTCTGAACAAATGCAAATCAGGGTAGTCAGAACGCAATCAAGGGCAGTAGAACTGCTAATAAAAGGCTTGATTCTACGCGGTTTTTCGAATTTCATTTAATTAGGTATGATAAAGGCTATAGGAACAACTCCGATAATAAGGAAGTGCTAAACGGTCAATAACCCCCACTTAACTGATGTTTGAAGTGGCGGCTTGTGACTACCCAATCGTGCAAACGTCTTTCGACTCCGATCTTTGGCTGTTCATTAAGAACATGGTGTCACATCTACGGCGTGCTTTCGCTTACCGACGGGCAGATTGACGGCTGCCCTGCAAGCATAGTCATGCTATGCTTGCACCTTCTCCAAGGTATGCCTTTCCTTTGGCTAGAAGGTTCATCGCCGCTACTCGGTCATCGTTGCTCCGATAGCCGCATTTCTTGCAGCAAAAGCGATGCTTCTTCTTGTCTCGATTGGCCTTCCGCGTATGTTCGCAGCGGGGACATGCTTGCGAGGTATACCTTGGGTCAACTGCAATGACCCTAGCCCCTGCAAGCTGTGCCTTATACTCCACCATCTTGCGCAACTGGTGGAACGCCCACGATACCGGTACATAGCGGTCTTTGAGCCTGACCCGTTCGGTCGCGTTGCGCACGCCTGTTAAATCCTCCAGCACAAACAATGTATTCGCTCCATATCGGCTAACGAGTGCCTTGCTGACCTGATGGTCCACATCGGTCATCCAACGGTTTTCTCGCTGCCCCATTTGCTTGAGCTTGCGGCGGGCGGATGGCGTTTGCTTCTTCTGCAATTGCTGGCGTATTTGTTTGTATCTTGCTCGCTTTCGTTTAATCGCCCTTCCAGGAAAGAAGGCAGTTTTGCCCTGCGTGTCATAGGCTGTCGCGAGAAAGTTGATTCCCATGTCAATGCCTACAATCTGCGTCATCTCTTCCAACTGCGGCTCGGCGATCTCTTTGGACATCGGAATATGTAGAAACCACTTGTGATGCTTGCGGACTACCTTCGCGGTTCCGAACATCCAGGAACCATCGAAATATGCCTCCATCGCCTTCCTCTCAAAGGGAACCTTGATTCTCCCTTGCAGGGTGTTCACTGAAAACAAACCGGAGGTTAACGAATAGTCGCGATTCCATACGAGATCGTACTCCGGCTGCTTAAACTGAACTTGCGTCCAATCGTGGCCATTACTTCGATTGGTTTTGTATCTGGCGATGACGGTCTTCATAACCGATTGAGCCATCTGGGAACGGAGGCCTATGGTGCTGCGAAGCTTATTGTAGGTGATTAGATGCAGGGAAGGCTGCTTTAATTGTCTGGTGGTAAACACCACTGAAGATATGAGGTTGCAGCCTTTACGATAAGCAGAGATGGTTTCTAGCAACGCTTCCGCTTGAGCTTGGGTTGGCTTCATTTTTATTTTTGCAGTCACCGTTACGATCATATGTTCGCCTTCTTTCTATGCCAATTATAGCATACTTTAAAGGAGAGGAAGCATCCGAAAAAAGGCATTCAGGCTCATGCCTGACGCTCATTCCTCTCCGACTTATAGAAGATCGGAGTATCCTGCGCGATTTTTGATGAACATAGAAACGGTCATGCAAGAGCTTGAAGCGCTCGGCAAGGAACGAACCAAGAAGATTTACCAATCCAATGGAGCGCACGAACCGCTTTTCGGCGTGGCTACGGGCGAGATGAAGCCCATCGCCAAGAAAATCAAATTGAATCAACCTTTGGCGGAGCAGCTTTACGCCACGGGGAATTACGACGCCATGTACTTTGCCGGCATCATTGCAGACCCTGAAGCCATGACGGAAGCGGATTTCGAGCGTTGGATCGATGCGTCTTATTTTTACATGCTGTCCGATTTCGTGGTTGCGGTAACTTTAGCGGAAACGGATATCGCGCAGGAAGTCGCCGATAAATGGATCGCGAGCGGCGAAGAACTGAAAATGTCGGCGGGCTGGAGTTGTTACTGCTGGCTCATGGGCAACCGGCCGGACAGCGAATTCGACGAAAGCAAAATAGCCGATATGCTCGAGCTTGCGAAAAAGACGATTCACGACTCCCCCGAACGAGCGAAGTACGCGATGAATCATTTTATTTACACGGTGGGCGTATCCTATGTGCCGCTTCATGATCGGGCGATCGAGACCGCTAAGGCGGTAGGCCCGGTCGAAGTGAACAAGGACAAAACAAAAAGCAAGTTCCTGAATGCCTCCGATAATATTCAGAAGGCCATAGATAAAGGGCAAATCGGGTTCAAACGCTAACACGTAAGGTGCTAAAACGACAGCATTTTTTATCTGCCGCAGGATGGCCGGGAACCTACGCATTCACTTTGGGAAGCGAACCTGCGAAAGGCACGTTTACCGTAAAGTGACTTCTAGCCAATATGTTATAATTGATTCAGATAACCGATACTTATGTAACGGGAAGGTGATACATATGCATCAAATAAAAGATCTACAGAAGCTCATTAAGCTCACAGGTGATCGCGCTAAGCTAGATGCGAAAGCGAACGAGACATACATAGTCTACAAAACTGCAGAAGGTCAAATTGTAAAAGAATATAGTAACGGCACGGTTATTCCCGTTATCGGGCAGGATGTCCCTGATGCATGAGTTGGCACCCATTATGTATATTTTTGCCGGAAACAATGGAAGCGGCAAAAGTACCATCCGAAACCTATTCGTAACGGTCGAGATTTTTCAGTAGAAACAACATTGGCTGGTGGCAACGTTATTCGACTTATGCGGGATGCTAAGGCGAGCGGATTCGAAGTTACCATGTTTTATGTCGGTCTAGGCGATTATCATTTAAATATAGAGAGGGTTGCGGTTCGCGTACAGAATGGCGGACATCATATACCCACTGAAGATATTATAAGAAGGCATCAAACATCAATTCAAAATTTACTTTCTCATCTTCACTGGATTGATCATTTAATTGTGATTGATAATAGTCAATCACAAGGCGAGATAATATTAGGTGTAGACAACGGTACGATTACACATCGGTCGGAATTCATTCCTCAATGGGTTGAAAACATAATGCAGGGGCTAAAGCCATAACGGCACGAGAAGGAAAAAGTTGGATTTTGTCGAAAATTTATCCTCAGAGATATCACTTGAAGCGATACTGAGGAGAGTTTCGTATGATCGACAAAGTCATTCGCATCTTTAACATCATCAACGCCATTCAGGCGAATCCTGGCATTTCCGCGTCAGACGGAAACCGGATACCGTTTTATGGGCAAGTTCTTCCTCTATCCGCTTAACTTAACCGAGCAAGAAGCTCTCGTATTTTCATTACTCCCCTCCTTGCTAGATAGGGACAACATGCCCCCAGGCTTTGATACCGCATCATCGAAGATATCGCAAGCATCATTCAGATGGGTACGCCTGCGTATCGCAAAGAAAGCCCCAATTTTTTGCAACCGATCATTCAAGCGATCTTGGGACAAAAGACAATCGATACTGTCTATCACGCCCAATACCGAAATGAAACGACGCAGCGGAAAATAGACCCGTACTACCTCGTCCCCCGTGATCAACGATTTTATTTAATTGGGTATTGTCACTCTAAACAGAGTATACGTACGTTCAGGATCAGCCGGTTCCAGAAGGCGGAGGTTACAGATCAGGATTTCAATAAGAAACCGATTTGTAAGGATGCAGATTTAAAGCGTTATGAACAGCGTTACTAAAGTAATATTATGGCGCGTCTTATAGATTTCGCAGAACATGAGTCAATAAAAGAAGTGGAAATAATGAAGCCTAAAGTATTATAAAAAATGATCGAAATAGACTGTTTGTAGCCGTAAACAAACATAGAAAAGGTGCTGTAACCATGCCCGAATACAACAAACTTGTTCGAGATCTTATTCCCCAAGTGATCCAATCGAAAGGGCTTGAATGCCGCACGCGCATCCTTGATGAGGAAGAGTATACGAGAGAACTCAGAACCAAACTTAAAGAAGAATCGGAAGAGTTTTACGCCGCCAACAACCCGAAGGAAGCATTGGAAGAGCTCTCCGACATGATTGAGGTGATTCGTGCATTGACCGCCGTACATGGCGCCACATGGGAAGAACTTGAAGCGATGAGGATGAAAAAATTGGAAGCGCGAGGCGGCTTTCAGGAACGGGTGTATCTCATCGATGTCGACGATGCTTAATGTTAAGCTGATTACAGAAAATCTAGCAGACGAGCTAATTAACGGAATGCTGCATGCTTCCGGAATTTATATCATGACATCTTTTGTTATGCAATCTGGTGTGCGATTATTGGCGCCGCACTTAAAGGCGGCTATTAAACGAGGAGCCGAAGTGAAGGTTCTCGCCGGGGACTATCTGTTCGTTACGCAACCTGAAGGATTGCAAGCTTTACGAGATATAGATAGTCGCCTGGAGGCACGGTTATGGCGGAGTATGGGAACGTCCTTTCATCCAAAGGCCTATTTATTTGACTATGACAACGGTGAAGGCCTACTAATCGTCGGCTCCTCCAACTTCTCCATGTCTGCCATGAGGATGGGGATGGAATGGAACTTGGCGATGAATGCCAAAGTCGAACCATATACCTTCCAAGTAGCTCTAGAGAAGTTCATGCAGAACTTTTATCACGACTCTACGCTTCCGTTGAATGAACACACGATCTCTCTATATGATGAGGAGTATCGAACCTGCCATCGTAACAATCCGGAGTTAATTCGAATGATTACGGAGATAGAAGAAGAAGAGTACCGCACCGAAAACGCGGTAAATCCGGCAGAAGAGACGGTGCGTGACGACAAACGGACGCCGATTCTACCCAGGTTTGCTCAAATCGATGCACTGGATGCGCTAGAGAGAACGCTAGAAGAGGAATATGACAAAGCGATGGTAGTCATGGCTACCGGACTCGGGAAAACCTACCTTGCCGGATTCTTCGCTCAGCGGTTTGAACGAGTGCTATTCATTGCGCATCGTGAAGAAATTCTTAATCAAGCGAAGAGATCGTTCCAGTTCATTATGCCTGACAAAACCTATGGTATCTTCAACGGGGTGATGAAAGAGGGGGACGCCGAGTGTGTGTTCGCTTCGATCTATACGCTAGGAATGAAGAAGCATCGCGAGTCGTTCTCGCCGGATCGGTTCGACCTCATTGTGGTGGACGAATTCCATCATGCAGCCGCGATATCCTATCAATCGGTTATCGAATATTTTAAACCCAAATTTCTACTAGGAATAACGGCAACACCAGACCGGATGGATGGTAAAGATGTGTATGCCCTTTGCGACGGCAACGTCGCCTACCAGATTCATTTCCTCGAGGCCATCCGTCGTGGTTGGTTATCTCCATTCAGATACTTTGGTGTCTATGATGATACGGATTATTCATCCATCCGGTGGCTTGGATCACACTACGATGATGAACAGCTGACTGCTGCCCAGTTAAGTAAAACGCTGGCCGAGAAGATTTACGATGCATGGAACGGGCACAAGCAAACAAGAACGATTAGCTTTTGCTCCACCATTCGACAGGCGGATTTTTTGGCGAGCTATTTTCAAAATAAGGGAGTATCCGCGATCAGCCTACACTCTGGTGCAGTGGGAATTACAAGGGGAGATGCGATTAATTGCTTAGACAGTGGGGAATTAAAGATCATATTCACGGTGGATTTGTTCAATGAGGGAGTGGATATTCCTAGTGTGGATACCTTGCTCTTTGTACGTCCGACGGAGTCATTAACGGTATTCACGCAGCAGATTGGTCGGGGGCTACGGTTATCCGATGAGAAGTCTCACTGCACGATTATCGATTTAATAGGCAATTACAGAAATGCAGACGTAAAGCTGCGTTTATTCGCAAACGATGGGGATGCCAAGGGGACTGCTAAGGAATCGGTCATTCCGTCCGTACCTGTTGGATGCGAACTCCATCTGGAGACGGCTGTTATCAATCTTCTTGACGAATTAAGCAAGAAGAAGTTGCCTCATCGCGAACGGTTACACCGATCCTTCCTTGATCTAAAAAATGAGCTCGGACGTATCCCCTCGTATCTTGAGCTTCACCTATTCGGTAATTCGAACAGCTGGGAATATCGGAACGAATTCGGTTCGTATGTCGGTTTTCTTCATTGGGCCGAATGTTTAACGAAGGAAGAAGAGGAAGTTTATTATCGCAATGAGGCCTGGATCCGTGATGTCGAGAAGACGGTCATGAGCAAAAGCTATAAAATGATCGTTCTTCTCTATATGCTTGAACGCGGTCAAGAAAGCTGGACGGGGCCTGTTACTCCTCTAGAGGTAGCGCCTTTTTTTCACGGTTACCTGATGAATAAGGAATTCCGGAGGAGAATTGATTTCTCGGATAATGAGTCCAAACGGCTGTGGGAATATAGTGAGGTTGGGGTTAGCCAGCTAATAGAACGTATGCCGATGACAAAGTGGGGTTCAGCCAAAGGAAGTATGACGCGCTTCGAGGATGGTGTATTTGGCTTAAGGTTGGAGCTCGCCTTCGAGCATCGTTCCATTCTGTACCGCTGGACGAAAGAGATTTGCCTCTATAGGCTTCATCATCACTTTGAACGTAGGGAGCAAAAGCAGGGTCCTCTTCATTAATGAATTCCCAAGATTTTATGTCATTGTTGATGTTAGATATTTGCAATGAACATGCAACATCCCGCTCACAGCGAAAAGGTCAAGGATTGAAGTTGATGTAATATTGATGTTAAACATCTTCAGAAACGAGCAGAAACGAGCAGAAACGAGCCTTCCCAAACGGAAAGCCATTAGGGAAATGCCCGTCAAATCAAGGTTTCTGCGAATTGCTACAGATCAAATCGCAAGCCAGTATGAACCCTTATACGGGGCATGTGGAGACGGTAATATTGATGGTTCGTAATGATTGAGATGTGACAGTATCGCTCAAGTATTTTGATTTACTACAGAAACCCACTTTTGGGAAACTGGTAAGAAAATATTTGCATAATGGTAACGTACGCATGTTACAGAGATCTCGTGCAACAATTGTATTCTTGTTTTATGTAGAGGAGAGGTTGGACAACATAAATTAATGAATGACAATCTTCTGGGTCAAGTGCAATAATGCCTAGATCGAATAATTTATGATAGTTTGGTCAAAGAACCAGCATATTTGGAATGTCATAAGCGACAAACAGCCCTCATCATGAAAGCATGGTGTGGGCTGTTTGTCGCTTACTTTTCAAATAAAAGCAACTCTAGTAATAGAAGATCTTATTCATCATACTTTGCGTTAATTGACTTCAACGACTTATAGAGATTCATTTCCTTAATGGCTAACTGTTTTATTTCACGTTTCTTGTACTTTAAATCTAAAAGCCGAGAAATCGGGCGCGTAATAACATCCGATTCATTAATAATTATTTGTAAGATTGGTTGAGCTACTATCGTATATTGGGGTGACTGAAAATATTTGCGGAGAGTTTTAAGCGGCAAGTGTTCTGAGCGTAACTTGCTCTTGGAAGTATTGACGACATATTCGCCAGTATCTTTACGCTTAATTTTCAAATTATTGATAACAATAATATCCAGATCATCTTGATTATACTTAACAGATGCTATCTTGCAGGGGTTGTTCTTCATCTTTTTGGCTAGTGCAAAAACTATGGATTCATCGTTCGGAACTCTGTTCAGTTTTACAATAATTTTTGGGCCAGACTGAGTAACTTCTGTGCGCACAATTTTTATCATAGTTTACATCTCCCTTTAGGTGAATTAATATAAGACTAACACAGTGTTCTTTTTAGTGTCAAAATTATTTAAAATAATAGTTATATTATTTGATACTAAATAGATGGAGAGGAAAGAAATGAAAAAGTCAACAATGCTTAAATATTTGGAATATGCTTCGCTTTGCGAGTTGAAAGCTAAAGACTATAAGGTATTTCTGTTCATTATTTCTGATCTTATTGAATCAAATGAGATCAGAAATAACCAGAACACGACTGCTGAACATTTGGGAATAACCAAGTCTGATGTATCAAAGGCACTACGAAGACTTGAGAAAAATAAGATACTGAGTTTTTCGTGGGTATCCATAAGAAAGAAATTAATTACATTGGTTCCTTACGATGACGATGAACTAGATGAGTTAATATCAGAAAAGATCGAAGAGAATATTGATAGGGCAATTGATGATGACTGGGAGGACTGATTTAGTTACTACTCTTTCAAGAATTTGGTCGGCTTAGGGAATTGGGATCAAGAAATGACCGTTATCCTAGCAGAGGGGCGGTCATTTCCTTTTGTGGAATGAAAGTATAAGTACAACCAAAGTCGCGAATGAAATCATTAGCGTAATAAATATACCAAACACCCGTTCCCTGGCAAGTAATTGTCAGGGAACTTTGCTATTCTCGGAATAAAAGTTTAGCAAGATAATGTTGGATGCTGGCGAAAACATAGGATATTCGATCTAGTGATGACAGTGCCTAATTCGGGAATTCAAATGCCGCTATGCAGGACGTTGATTGAGACATTAGACGTCCACACCGTATCCTCGGGATCCAAATTTTCAAGCCGATCTAGAAGAACTTATTAGGTATAATTAATTTATTTGCGGCAAAATAGCGGCAATGATATAATGTTTTCCAAAGGGTGGTGATTTGCGTGTTTACGCCAAGATATATTATATCCGACCTAATAGCCCGCAGACTTATGGATGTACAACGTTCAAGTGCAGTTGTTGATTTGCTCCCATTACCTGCATCAATCCTCGATTTATTGAAGAAAGAGTCGATGGAAAAAACGGTTATTCTTTCAACCAAGATCGAAGGAAATACTCTCGATGAAGCAACAAAAAGAAAAGTCCTATACAAAGACAGCAATGATGATGAGGAACAGGAAGTTTACAATTTAATGAAAGCTTTGGAATACCTTGATGAAGCGGAAAGACGACAACTTCCGGTTACTGAGGAGTTGATCAAGAAGCTGCACGCTATCATCAGAATCGCTCATGGACGAAGACCCCGTATTAGCGAATATCGGGAGGAACAGAATCAAGTCGGAAGTCGAAATGCTTCCGGATTTTATCTGCCTCCTGAATGGAGTGATGTCTCTTCATTAATGGAGGATCTGGTTGCTTGGGTTAATTCCCCAGAAACTTATACGATTCCAATTCCGATAAAAGCAGGCATTTTTATGTGGCAGTTCTTGACGATCCATCCGTATTTGGATGGAAATGGCCGGACGGCACGTATGTTAACGACTTATCTTCTGCGCCGCGGCGGGTACGGCTTAAAAGGATTGTTCGTGCTGGAAAACTTCTATGATCGAAATTTGGCTGAATACTACCGCAGACTCCAATTAGGACTGCATCACAATTATTACTTCGGGAGAAATGAGGCGGAATTGACCCCGTGGCTTGAGTTTTTTGTCGATGGTCTGGCGGAAGTATTTCAAGAAGCTGCAACAATTGTGTCCGAAAAATCTAACCAGATGATGAAAGTTGAACCTGAGCTTATTCGAAAATTAGACGCTCAGCAGAGGATGATTTTTGCTCAACTAACCTTTAAACAAGATTCGATTACGACAAGTGAACTGAGGGAAGTTCTTCGTTTGTCGGATCGTTCCGTCAGAGAAAAAGTAAGTCGTTGGAGGGAAGAAGGGTTTATCGAACCACGCGATCAAGAGGCAATGAGAGTTAGATCTATCAAATTGACTGAAGAATATGAGCGCCTAGCCAAGGAGATTCGAAAATCGCCCGAAATGTTTCCGCATTTTATTAAGTGATCAGACCCAGTGCCACACAGGTACTGGGTCTGTTGCATCCTCGAATCAACTCAACCAGCAAATGTACGTTTTTCGATACGAGGTTAAAAACCGAATATATACACCACCCTGCGCTGACAACATAATTAAAAATGTAAAAGGTACCATCATCACATAGAAGAGGGGTAAACCATGAGTCGTTATTTGAAGGTAGCAAGATTGTTAACGCTTTCAATAGGTATTGGATTATTGCCGACTTTAGCCGCGTGTTCGAACAATAACAATCAAGAATCGGCGAGCTCAGCCAATAGTCCGTCCGCGTCGGCAAGTCCGTCCGCGTCGGAATCCGGCAATGCGGAAGAGCCGAAGGATCCGGTGAATCAGAAGTTCGACCCTCCGGTTACGATTACGACTGCCATCGTAGATGATGGTACTTCGAGGGGCAATGCGTTCAAGCCCGGCGAGTCGATGGAAGACAATGCGAACCTCCGCTGGATGAAAGACAATATGGGAATCAACGTGAAATTCGATTTTATCGTAACGAAACCGGAAGATTACGATACGAAGCTTCGCCTGCTGCTTCCCAGCGGCGGCAAGCTGCCTGATGCCTTCGCGGCGGGGAACGATCCGCTTCAGAGCTTGCTCGCGGCCGATAAACTGATGCCTCTGGACGAAGCGATCGAGAAATACGCGCATCCCGAGTATAAGAAGCTGTTGGAGACGTATGGTTACGCGCTGGGCGAAGTCAAGAAAGACGGCAAGATCTACGGGTTGCCCGCCTTCTTCATGGGCGACGAAGGCACGGTGATGTGGATTCGCAAAGACTGGCTTGACAATCTAGGCCTTCAACCGCCCGCAACGTTGGACGAATTCGAGAACGTGATGAAGCAATTCACGGAGAACGACCCCGATAAGAACGGTAAGAACGACACGATCGGTCTGGCCGTCCCGCTTAAAGAAGGGCCTTGGACTTGGATGGGTCAGACGGACGCGATCGTCTCCGCCCTCACTGATCAAATGATCAATACTTACGACGTGCGCTTGTTCTGGAACAAGGGCGCGGACGATAAGCTGAGCTATGGCGCGATCCATCCGGACGCCAAGCTGTATTTGCAGAAGATGAGAGATTGGATGAGCAAAGGCTACCTGGACAAAGAAGCCGGCATCAAGGATCCGGCCAAAGCTTCCGAATTGGCGGCTGGCGGTAAAGCCGGCATCATGTTCGGACCGTTCTGGATGGGAGATTGGCCGCTCGGAGACGCGACCAAGAACGATCCGAAAGCCGATTTCGAGCCGTATCCGCTTCCGGCCGGTCCGAACGGCTTAGTGGGACGCGCGGAGAAGCCGCTGACCCAGGGCTTCACGGTATTCAGAAAAGACTTCGAAAATATCGAAGCCTGGTTCGCGTACTTTAACAAAATATTCGCGAAAAAATTGGAGCTGGCAGGCGATCCGTACTTCGATGCGCGTTGGAAAGACGGTTACCACGAAGGGTACGATTACGTGAAATTCGACGGCAAAATCGTCAAGGGCAACTACGAAGCGGCAGGCGTCCCGGCAGACCAATGGCCGTTGAAAGACGGCGGAACGATTGACATTAGATTCATGATGACGAATATTCTCGGTAACTTTACGAGCATTCCGCACTCCAACGATGCGGCCATCAAGAAGTTTCTGGCCGATCCGAACGCCGAGCCCGTAACGGCCTTGGAATTCGACGTCAAGCAACTGAAGAAAAGACAGCTTGACGCCGCGGGCGTTCGGGTTAACCAAAGCGCCGCCGCCGATGGCAAAAACTATTTTACCGGTCCGATGACGCCGACGATGAAATCCAAAGGCGAATTGCTGAAGAAGCTCGCGACGGAAAGTTATCTCAAAATCATTTACGGCGAAAAATCGATCGAGTACTTCGACGAATTCGTCAAGCAATGGCTGGATAACGGCGGCCAGAAGATTACGGACGAAGTCAACGAATGGTACGCGAAAAACAAATAACGCGAGACGACAGCATGAATTGAAGACGGAGGAGAGGGCAGCCTTCGCTGCCAGCTCCTCCGTTTTTCCAATGAAAGGAAGGGTGCGAAGTGGCAACGTATTGGAGAAAAACTTGGCCGTTTCATATGCTATTGTTCCCGGCCTTGGCATTGGTCATCGTGTTTCAATATATTCCGTTGTTCGGGGCCGTCATCGCCTTCCAAGACTATGAGCCATGGCTTGGCATCAAGGGCTCGCCTTGGGTAGGCTTGGACCATTTCAAGTATCTATTCACGTACCCGGACGGCAAGCAGATCATATGGAACACGTTAATCATCGCCGCATTTAAGTTGATCATCAATTTATTCATCCCCATTATCTTCGCTCTATTGCTCAACGAAGTCAGGAAGATGCTTTTTAAGAGAGTCGTGCAGACGCTTGTTTATTTGCCGCACTTCTTGTCTTGGGTTATTCTGGGCGGCATTATGCTCGATATTCTGTCGACGGAGGGCGGAATCGTCAATCGCGTTCTTAATTCGCTCGGCATCGATAGCATCTTCTTCTTAGGCGACGGCCAATGGTTCCGGTTTACGGTCGTTCTGAGCGACGTGTGGAAGGAATTCGGCTTCTCCGCGATTATTTTCTTGGCTACTCTAGTAGGCATCAATCCGGCCCTATACGAAGCGGCCGAGATCGACGGGGCTTCCCGTTGGCAGCAAGTCAAATCGATCTCCGTTCCTCTTATTATGCCGATCGTCATCGTGGTCGCCACGTTGTCGCTCGGTCGGATTCTGGATGCCGGATTCGATCAAATTCTGAATTTGTATAACCCCCTCGTGTATTCGCACGGAGATATCATCGATACGTTCGTCTATCGGGAAGGATTGAACAACGGACAGTTCAGCTTCGGAACGGCGGTCGGACTTTTCAAATCGGCGATCGGCTTCGTCTTGATCGTGATCAGCTACAGAATGGCCTTCAAGTTAGCCAATTACCGGATTTTCTAAGGAGGACGACCATGCGCTACCGCTCTAGAGGGTACACCGTATTTACGATCTCGAACACGATCTTTCTTAGCCTGCTGGCGCTGATATGCGTTCTCCCTCTCCTTCACGTACTTTCGTTGTCATTCAGCTCGCGGGCTGCGGCAACGGCGAATATCGTCAATTTCTGGCCGGTCGGCTTTACGACGGATGCCTATGCGAAGACGCTCGGCAACGACATGTTCATCCGATCCTTGTGGATCGGCGTAGAGCGGACCGTGTTAGGCACGGTGGTATCGATGGCCGTCGTCACGATGGCCGCCTACAGCTTATCGAAATCAAGCCACAAATTCCCGGGCCGTCAATTTTACATTTGGATTTTCGTCTTTACGATGCTGTTCTCGGGCGGGCTGATCCCTTCTTATATCTTGATAAGCAAGCTGCACTTGATCGATAAAATATGGGCGTTGATATTGCCTTCGGCCGTCAGCGTATGGAACATGATTCTCATGCTCAATTTCTTCCGGACGATTCCGCAGGATTTGGAAGAGGCCGCTTATATCGATGGAGCCGGCCATCTGAGAGTGTTATGGAGCGTTTATTTGCCGGTATCGATGCCGTCCATCGCGACGTTGTCTTTGTTTACGATGGTGTTTCATTGGAATTCATGGTTCGACGGCGTGATCTATATGTCCAATCCGGACGGCTATCCTCTGGCTACTTATTTGCATTCCATGATTGTGAGTGACAATTTGTCTAGAGTCGGTGTAACATTGCAAAGTGTAGAGAACTTTTCCAACCGTACCGTCAAATCGGCGCAAATCTTTATCGGGGCGTTGCCTATTTTGCTCGTCTATCCTTTCTTGCAGAAGTATTTCGTTAAAGGAATCGTACTTGGCTCGGTGAAGTCCTAGAGGGATTTGGCCGGCATCCTAAATCCGATCGAATCGGGTGAGCTCCTATGTTCGGAATCAGACGCGGAACGGTCGGCAAAATGAATATTTTCACGAAAGTCATGATCGTGATCGTCCTGATGCTCATCCCGATCGTCGTCATGTATAATTCTTCGAATAAGACCAGCACTGGCGTCGTCGAACAAGAGCTGCTTCAGATCAACCTGAATCGGATCCGGTTTTTCGTGGAGCAGATGGACGTCGAGGCGGACCGGTTATGGAGAGCCGCCTTCGTCGTCGCGACCGACCCGGATGCGCTGCAGCTGCAGCTCCGGTCTTCCCCCGAACCCGACTATTCCCTATTGGCATCGAAGAGACTTCTGTTGCAGAAGCTGGATATGCAGTCAACCTCCTTCGAATGGGTGAACGATTTTACCGTCTATTCTCCGCTTTCGGATGTCGTCGTTTCTACGAATTTGAAGCAGAATTACGATGCGGATTACTTCAGGAACGCGAGCCAGCAACGTTGGGATTATCGCGTTATCGTGACGGACCGGGGACCGGAGAAAGCGTTCGTGCGGGATTTGATAACGCCTTTCGAGTCGGTTTCCAAACAGGGAGATCCGAATTTGTATGTCGAAGTCACGTTCACGTCGGATAATCTTGTGAAAATGCTCGAAAGGTTTATGCAGGGCAGCGTCGGACAGCCGTTCCTCTACCATCCGGGCTTTGATCCGATCGTGCCGCGGGAGATGGATCCCGAGTCGATTGGCGCCATGGCGGAGCAATTCGATAGCATCAAAGCGCAGAACGGGGCCGAAGGGGCTGTCAAGATCACCTTTCGGAATGAACCGTATCTTGTCAATTACGTTACCTCCAAGTCGCTGGGATGGTATTTGGTCGATTTCCAGCCGATGAAAAAGGTGCTTGAGCCCATCGATCACAGCAAGCGGATGTTCTATTACGCAGGCTTGCTATTGCTGGTTATGGGCGTCGTCTCCGCGGCGCTCTTGTACCGCAACGTGCAGAAACCGATCAACGATCTGATCCGCGCGGTGAAATCGCTCCGGCGGGGCGCTTACGATCATCGGATCAAGCGCAGGTCGAACAACGAGTTCCATTATTTGATCGAGCAGTTTAACCTGATGTCCGAGGATATCCAGACGCTGATAGACAAGGTGTACGCGGAGCAGCTCCACGCCAAGGAGTCGTCCCTCAAGCATCTGCAGGCGCAGATCAATCCGCACTTTCTGTATAATAACTTCGCCTATATCCAAAGCATGGCACAGCTTGAACGAACGAAAGCGATCGTCGCCTTCACGCAGCACTTGAGCCGGTATTATCGCTATACGACCCGGACGGAGCAACAATTGACTTCATTGGCCGAAGAAATGGAATTGATACGCAATTACTTGGAGATCCACCGGATGCAGTCCGAGCGGCTGCAATTCGATGAACATATCGAAGCTGGCGCGATGTCGTTGCTTATGCCCCGGCTGCTGCTTCAGCCGCTTGTCGAGAATGCGATCGTGCATGGAATGGAAGGCAAGAAGGGGAATTTCGAAATCGTCATCACCGGCACGCGGACAGAGGACGGCTGGGAACTCCTCGTGGAAGACAACGGCGTCGGCATGCATCCGGATGAATTGGAAGCATTAAGGCACTCCTTGCAGCTGCAATCGAGCGCGGATCGCAGCCTAGGGCTGAGGAACGTTCATCAACGTCTAAGGCATTACTTCGGACCCTCCTCGGGGCTTCTGATCGACCATTCCTCGTTAGGCGGACTTCGCGTGGGGTTGATGATTAAGGACGGAGGCGATTCCGATGTTTGAAGTTCTGATCGTAGACGATATCCCCTCTCAGGTTGACAGTATCGCCGCTACGATTCCGAAGGACGAGCTTGGAATCGGGCGTATTCATAAAGCATTCACGGGCGAAGAGGCTCTAAAGCTCTATCGGGAACAAAACATCCATATCGTCATTACGGATATACGGATGCCGGAGATGAACGGAATCGAGTTGATTCGGGAGATCCGCGAATTGGGCCGTAAAGTCAAAATCATCGTGATCTCGGGGTATGCCGATTTCGAATATGCGCAAAGCGTTGTCCCGTATAACACGTCCGGCTACTTAATGAAGCCGGTAAACCCCGATCAGCTTCGGGAGATGCTAGGCAAATTAGCCGAAGAATTGACCTCCGAAATGAAGCTGCAACGGCAGCAACAACGCGACGGATACGCCTTCCGGGAAAATCTGCCCACGCTGAAGAGCGAGCTCCTGAATCGTCTGCTGCACGATAACAGCATCCCGAACGCGGAGCTTGAACGGAAGCTTTTCCTCTTGGACATCCCTTTCTCCCTGCATCGGGAAGTCGGTTTGTTCATCGTGCGGCTGGAGGGCAGGCTGCAAGAATACGAAAGCATGGATAGAGAGCTTATCGAATATGCGGTCACGAATATGGCGGAAGAATTGTTTAGGGACTTCTTTCGCTTGTGGTTCTGCCGCGATCATAACGAATATCTCGTCTTTGTCGTGTCGGCCCGAGAAGCCGCGAAGATCGATCGGAATACGATGGACGCCCGGGTGGCTACGCTGAAGAACAAGGCGGAATCCCTCTTGAACGGCAGCGTGTCCATCGCGCTGGCCGTTAACGGGGTGAGCTTTCCCGAAGGCGTTCCCGGATTGTATCGATCGGTCATCGATGGGATGAAGCGGGTAGAAGAGGGGCGGCAAGGCCTATTTCTGCGGATCGCGGGCAATCTCGATCAGGTTCGGATCGGAACGCTGACATCGCTGTACCGGCCTCCTCTCCTCATTCATTTGCTCGATACGGGGAACTGGCAGCATGCGGAGGAAAAGTTAACCCAAATCTTCGATGAACTGAAAAGCGTGGACTATCCTCCCGAGCATGCCAATGAAGCGTATTTCGCCATTGCTAACGCCTATCAGTATATGGCGCACAAGAAAGGCAAGCTGCTCAGCGAGATCGGCGCGTCCTCGTTCGGTCTCATGCCGGCCGCTCCTTCTCTGAAGCGGTTGGAGAAGTGGGCCTTTTACCTCTTCCGACGTCTTAGAGAACAATCGGAGGATTCATCCGAGAAGCAGACGGGATTAGTGAACAAGGTCCATTCATTCGTCGAGCGCAACATGAACGACAATTTATCGCTGTCCACGCTTGCGGCGCACGTCGGTCTTCATCCCGCCTACTTATCGAGAGCCTACCGGGTAGAAACGGGAAACAATCTGAGCGACTATATTATGCGATACCGGATGGAATCGGCCGCGTATTTGCTGCGCAGCAGCGACAAAAAAATATACGAGATCGCCCAAATCATCGGTTATCAGGCAGTGCCGCATTTCATTAAGCTGTTTAAGGCATTTTCGAACATGACTCCCCAAGAATATCGCGATCGGAGATGAAGACGAATGAAAGATCGATTATTTACGATCATGACTAGGTTGACATCTCTTAACGAAGAGGAACAACAAGCCATAGTGAATGAGATCCATGTCGAGGAATATAAGAAAGGAACAGATCTCCTCAGACAAGGAGATCTTCCCACGAAATGTTATTTTGTCTTAAAGGGATGCGTACGTCAGTATTCGATTAACGAGAAGGGGAAAGAAGTCACATCGAATTTCTTCACGGAAGAGCAAGCCATTACCGTATTCAACGATCATAAACCGGATAAGTCATCCGAGTTCACCTTTACGTGTCTCGAAGATTCCGTATTGGTCGTGGGCGACCTAGATACCGAAAAGGACATGTATAACAAATACGGTCAATTGGAATCGATGACACGCAAGATGATCGAGGAAAACTTTGGTCAAGTACAAGATGAATTCGCTTCATTTATCGCATCTACGCCTGAAGAACGCTTCAAAGCACTATTACAGAATCGACCTTATTTAATCGCCCGCGTACCCCAGCATCAATTGGCGAGTTATCTTGGCATGACTCCGGAGTCATTAAGCAGAATCAAGAAACGGGTCCTGAAATAGATTTCCCTCCTCGAAACAACAACCATAACCCAAAGCCCAACTCTCCTGCGCTCATTGGCACGATAAATACATATTCCAGAAGGGTAATGATCCCATCGTATTGCGGAAGAATCGTACGAAATAGGTGAATGATCATATAGCCTATGGAAGCAATCAGCAACAAAACGCTAATGACTTTAGGTATGCTGTCTGATTGGAAAGCCAAATAGCCCACGATCAGCAGATGCCCGCCAAATATAATTAAACCCATAGACCAGATCGATTCAAAGGCTTCCAAACCAAGCATCGCATAGGCTTGAAGTTGATCGGTTGTAAATATGGATAAATAGTCTGATTTGCTCGAGAGAAGCGACACGACTAATAAGACCAGTATGGCAATTCCCAAGATTGCCGCATAGGTAAGACGGAACCATGCACCGAGCAAGGAGAGACTTTTACTCATTGGCTTCAGGAAGATATAGAAAGCCCAGGCGACCACGATGTCGCAGATCAGGATAACGACCCAACCTAAGATTTCGACTTTGAAAAGCATATGCGATGTCATGATGTTATGAAATGTGGCGCTGGCATCCCCGTGGACCACAAGGCTTCCATGGACAAAGCCATACGAGAAAAATGCGGCAAACGCCATGACGATAAGCGATATGCCGGCCGTTAAAGCCATTTTTCTCTGATCCGTTCGTTCTCTTACTAAGGTAATCATCGGATAATCTCCCCTAATATATGGTTTGATTCCATTGTAATACGCGGATGATGCCGGTTCATTGACTTAAATCAAGGGAGCCGTGTCGTTCTTCGATTCATGATAGAATAAGAAGGCGTTAAGGAGCGCTATTTCCGGTAATCATAAGAATATACGACGAAACATAGAACAGGATGGGATCGCTTGAACGCAAACGAAGTGAAAAACGAATTACCCCCCAATTACGAGCAGTTAAAAACAGCCGCGAACCGGACTTCCAATTGGAGAGAGCGTCTGAACGCGGTCGAAGAGCTTGGACAGTGGAAAAGCCAAAAAACGATCGACGTGCTCCTGCACCGAATGAATAACGATACCGTATATCGCATTAGAGAAGCCGCGTTCCGCAAGCTAGAGCAACTGGGCGAATCCGTGCAGTTGCCGGAAAGGCGCAAGGGAGACTTGATCGACGGACTGACGAAGACGTTGGTCCGAATCAAGAAAAGCTTGCCCAAGGATCATTCTTTCGAAGAGTTCAAGGTGAAATTGCAAAAGATGAGGCTCGATATCTACGATACGTACGAAGGAGAACTGGGCACGGGGTTCGAGAAGTGGCTGGAAGACAAGTGGGCCGCTCTAGTGACCAGATAGAACGGAATCGACGAAACATCTTGACATCGATGTATTAACGCATAGAATAAGAAGGATACGTCCGAAACAATAAAGTTCCAAGGAGTGAAGTTTTGAAAAAACAAAAGCCGATGTCCTTCGACGAGCTGTTGAAGGATTTACAAGGACAGAAGACGATTCAGGAAGATCCGAACCATATCTCGCTCGAGAAGCTGTTTAACGAGAAGTTCATGGGTAAACATTCCCGTTCCGCCAGTTTCGACGAGTTTATGGAGAAGGGGAATTTCCAAGCGAAGACCCGGGAAGAGATCAGCAACATCCTCGAGGAGTTGCTTGATCGGCATGTGGCTAGGGAGACCGATTTCAAAGATTGGAAATCCATGCTGGATGCCGCCAACAAGGAATATGCCTCGAAGGGTTAAAAATAATCAAATCTCAGACGATGACCGCGTAGCCTTTATGCTACGCGGTTTTTGTTTTTTCAATCCGGAGTTTTTCATTATTCTTTTATTCGAGTATCGTAAGCTTATCATGTGCAAACGAGGTACCCATACATCAGTCTAAAGGAGTTGCGTCATGACGTCCCTGGATCAGATAGGCAAAGTGGAGAGATATTCCGAAGAACGGCGGTTCGATTTCGACGAGGTGGCTTTCTCGCGGATCGTCGTGAACGATCGTCGGCTCGCCCGCGATATTAGATTCAAGTTGATGGAGGGAGCCGAGTTCTTCTCCCTGGCCCGCCAATATTCGGCCGACGAGTCCACCAGGCTTGCCGGAGGGTTCGTCGGAAAGATGCCAAGGACGCGGTTGCCGGCCGCCATCGCCGTGGAAGATTACGAGGAGTTTCCCGGATCGGTCTTCGGACCGTTAGAGGTCGATGGCCAATATCATATCGTCAAGATCGAAGAAATCTAAATAAATGCGACGATTTGCGAAAACCGCGAGCGGCTTACGGCTATGCGGTTTTTTCGCGTGGCGATTATCGAAATACCGCGAATAATGACGATAAAATAAGCCTTAAGACCGCCAAAAAACGCTATGATTCCGCCCCTTCTACTAATTTCCAATTTTTTCTGGCACAACACGGAGAATTCAGATATAACTATGGATGGAGGCTATTTCCGATACGAGAAGGGTGTTTATTTCTGATGAAATTTCGCACCAAATTATTCGCTGGCTTCGCGACGATTTTGATCTTGATAGTCGTGTTTTCCGTCATCGTTCTGAACATGTTTTTCAGCATGAATGAAGCCATGCACGGCATCGTGGACGAAAATTACTCCAAAGTGAAATTGGCCAATACCGTCCGTTCGGACATCAGCAGCATCAACATGGAGACGAACGAACTATTGCTCGATCTCCAGATGGACAGGCTCTGGGAAAGCACCAATAAAATCAACGACACGAAAAAGAAATTGAACGACAAGCTGGTCCGGCTCGAGCAAATGTTCGAAGACGAGTCGGAAGCGCGGACGCTCGTTCGGAACCTGCATCAACTTCATGATTCGTTCTTGCAAAGCACGGACGAGGCGCTCAAGCTGCTTCGCGATTATAAGCAGGAAGAAGCCGTCATATGGCATAACGAGAACACGGAGCCGATCCGGGTAGCTCTGTACGCGGACATCAAGAAGTTCAACGCCCTCCAGGAGCAAGAAATGGATACGGCATTGGCGAAGTCGACCGATACGTACGAATTCGTCATTCGTCTCATCGTCGGGGTTATCGCGTTTACGTTAATATGTTCGCTATTCGTCGCCGTCTGGGTATCCAGAAGCATCATCAGAAGCTTATTCAACATCGTCACGGTCATGAAACAAGCGTCCGCGGCGGATCGCAGCGACCGGTTGCCGCGAATCGAAGTCGCGACGAAGGACGAGATGGCCGGCATCGGACACGCCTACAACGTGATGGCCGAAGCGCTCGAAGAACAAGCGGTCTATCAGAAGCAAGCGAATTCGCGATTGCAGGAGCAGAATTGGAAGAAATCCAAGGTCGCCGAAATCACGGCCATGTATCAAGGGGTTCAGACGTTAACGGCACTCGCGAAAATCTTCATCAAGGCCGTCTCTCCCGCGATCGGGGCGAGCTACGGGGTCTTCTATAACCGGAAGGACGCGGAGGACGGCATCCCGCGGTTGACCAAAGGCGGCACCTACGCGGCCAACAACGAGACGGTCGGGACGGATAGCATCGCCTTCGGCGAAGGGCTAGCGGGGCAATGCGCCGAGGAGAACAAAACGATCGTGCTAAGCGCGCCACCCAAAGATTACGTCAGAATCGAATCCGGTCTCGGAGCGGCTTCCCCGGCGCAAATCGTCATCATGCCGGTGGCGTTCGAGAATCAGGTCGTCGCGGTCGTCGAGGTCGCGTCCTTGCAGCCTTTTACCCCGACCCAGCTGCAACTGCTGGAAGAACTGACCGAGCTGCTTGGCATCACGATCAAGACCGTATCCGGGCAAATGCAAGTCCAACGCTTGCTGAGCGAGTCCCAGATCATCACGGAAGAGCTGCAGACGCAGTCGGAGGAAATGCAGCTGCAGCAAGAAGAGCTTAAGTCGTTAAACGAACAGCTGCGCGACCAGATCGAAGCATCCGAGAGGAAGAGCGGGGAGCTGGAGAACATCAGAACCGTGCTCGAAGAGAAGAACGAACATATTTTGCTCGCCTCCGGCTATAAAACCGAGTTTCTGACGAACATGTCGCATGAGCTTAGAACGCCGTTGAACAGTCTCCTGATTTTGTCGCAGATGTTGGCGAGCAATAAAGAAGGCAATCTAAGTCCCAAGCAAGTGGAGTATTCGCAAACGATTTATTCGTCGGGCAAAGATCTTCTCGCCTTGATTAACGAGGTTCTCGATCTGTCGAAGATAGAAGCGGGGAAGCTGGAGCTCGTGTTCGACTGGGTCAAGCTGCACAAGTTCGTCGAATTCGTGCAACGCCAATTCGAACCGGTGGCAAGCGACAAGGGCCTGACGTTCGACGTGAATATAGACGAGGAAATCGCCGACTTGATGATCCATACGGACGAACAACGCTTGCAGCAGATTTTGCAGAATCTGCTATCCAACGCCTTTAAGTTCACGGCGGAAGGAAGCATTGCCATGGAAATGAGGATGGTCGCCAAGGAAGACGCGAGAGGGGCCGCTTTCGACTTCACGGGAGACGTCGTGCTCGCGATCGCCGTGTCGGACACGGGAATCGGTATTCCGAAGGAGAAGCAGGCGCTCATCTTCGAAGCGTTCCGCCAAGCGGACGGAACGACGAGCCGCAAATACGGGGGAACGGGCTTAGGGCTTTCCATCTGCCAGAAAATCGCTCAGCTGTTGAACGGGTCGATACGGATCGAGAGCGAGGAAGGCGTCGGAAGCACGTTCACCTTGTATATCCCGGTGCACAAGGTTCGCGGCGAGCTGCTCGCTCCTTCCGTTCAAGAAGCCGCGGCAACGCTCGAGCCTGGCAGCCCGGTCTTGGGCGAAAGCTCCAAGATCTCGCTAGAAGGCAAAAAAGTGCTTCTCGTCGACGACGATTTGCGTAACATTTACGCGCTGACGACGGCTTTGGAAGCTCATGGCCTTCATGTCGAATTCGCGGAGAACGGACAAGAGGGCATCCACCGGTTGCACGAGGACAGCGAGATCGACCTTGTCATCATGGACATCATGATGCCGAAGATGGACGGTTACGAGGCGATTCGGGAAATCCGCAAGCATTCGCGGTTCGAAAGCTTGCCGATTATCGCCCTGACGGCCAAAGCGATGAAGTACGACAGGGAAAAGTGCCTGGAAGCGGGCGCGAACGACTATATCAGCAAACCGATTCACTTGGATCAACTGTTGAGTTTAATTCGAGTTTGGTTATATAGGTAGGCGCACCCATGGCGATGAACAACGGTTCGTTAACGCTTGACGAAGATATCGAGAAGCTCGAAATCTCGTTGTTGCTGGAGGGCATATTCCGGCATTACGGTCAGGATTTCAGGAATTATTCCTACCCATCGATTCGAAGAAGGATCATCCACCGCATGCTGGGAGAAAATCTAAGCTCGATATTGGGACTGCTCGACAAAGTGCTTCACGATCGGAACGCGATGGACCGGTTGTTCGCCGATTTCTCGATCAACGTCACGGAAATGTTCAGGGAGCCGAGCTTTTTCCTGGCATTCCGCCGGAAAATCGTTCCCCTGATTCGGACCTATCCCGCGATCCGCATCTGGCATGCCGGTTGTTCGACCGGAGAAGAAGCGTATTCGATGGCGATTCTCCTGCATGAAGAAGGCTTGTACCACAAAACGATGCTGTACGCGACGGACATGAACGACAAGGTGCTGCGCCAAGCGGCCGGGCGGATGTTTCCGCTCGACAAGATGCAGCTCTACACGAGAAATTATTTGCAGGCAGGCGGAGAAGAGGCGTTCTCGAAGTATTATTCGGTTAACGAAGACGGGGTCGACTTCAAGCCTTTCTTGTCCGATAACATGATTTTCTCGCAGCATAATTTGGCAATCGATCATTCCTTTAACGAATTTCACGTCATCATCTGCAGGAACGTGCTGATTTACTTCAACGAAGCCCTGCAGCGGCGCGTTCTCCGGTTATTCAACGAAAGTCTCGTTCCTTCCGGTTATTTAGGCCTCGGCAACAAAGAAGGACTTCTTAGGACGCATGAGGTTTGCTTCGATGAGTTGGACTCGAAAGAAAAAATATATCGCAAAGCAGTCGAATCCGCAGAGCGAGGATTACCACCAACTTCGTAGAACGAGGGTAGGCCATGGAAACGAAGATCGATATTTTAATGGTTGACGACCGCCCCGAGAACCTGCTGACGCTCGAAGCCGCGCTTTCCTCTCCTGAATATAACCTGATCGGTTTGAAATCCGGAGAAGACGCGTTGCGTTATACGATGCGGGAGGATATGCAGAACGTCGCCGTCATTCTGCTCGATGTCCAGATGCCGGGAATGAGCGGCTTCGAAACGGCCAAGCTGATCAAAAACCGCGAGAAGACGAAGGATATTCCGATCATATTCATTACGGCGATCAACAAAACGGCGGACCACGTGCTTCAAGGCTACCGCGCCGGTTCGATCGATTATATGTTCAAGCCGTTCAACCCGGATATTCTGAAGATGAAGGTCGACGCATTCGCTCAGATGCACCGCTTCCATCAGAATCAATACGAATATTTGGAACGAATCGTTCGGGAACGAACGACGGAGCTCGTCATCGCCAACGAAGAGCGAATCGCGTGGGAGAAGGAAATGGCGAGGCTGGCCCGGCTCAATCTGATCGGCGAGATGGCGGCCGGCATCGCGCACGAAATCCGCAACCCGATGACGACGATACGGGGATTTCTGCAAATGTCGAAGAAAAACCGAAACATGACGATCGAGTACGTCGATATCATGCTTGAAGAACTGAACAGAGCCAACGGCATCATTACCGAATTTCTCTCATTGGCCAAGAACAAAACGACGTACATGAAGATCGCGAACCTGAACGACATCCTCTCTTCCATGGAGCCGCTCATTCAAGCGGAAGCTATGCTCTCGGGCAAGCACCTTCATGTTCACTATGGGCCGGGAGCCGATCTTCTGCTGGATGAAAAGGAAATCCGCCAGCTCGTTCTGAATTTGGCGATTAACGGCCTGGAAGCGATGTCGCCGGGCGGCGCACTGACGATCGGTACTCAGCGGGCGGGCAACGACGTTGTCTTGAATATAGAGGATCAGGGGTGCGGCATCCGGGAGGAATATTTGGAGAAGCTTGGAACGCCGTTCTTCACGACGAAGGAAACGGGGACGGGACTCGGCCTGGCCGTCTGTTACAGCATCGCCGCGCGGCACAAAGCCGCCATCGAAGTGACAAGCGGAAGCGCCGGGACGGCCTTTAGCATTAAATTCCGGATCGCCGGCGAGTAGGAGAACGTCCCCGACGCGATGAAGACTTCCGGTAATTTGCGGGGGTCTTCTATTTGCGTTGTCCATTGACGCCTTGCTTATCATTTAGTAAATTAGTAAATAAGTAATTTAGTAAATGAGAAAGAAGGGGCATCATGGATAAGAACAAGCGCAAAGAGCTGCTGGAGACATTCAAGCAGATCAAAATTTATATGGGCGTCATTCAGATCAAGAACAAGACGAACGGCAAAATCTACGTCGCTTCGTATCAGAATCTGAAGAACAAGTGGCTGACGATCCAAGCTCAGCTCGACATGGGGAGATTCGCGAACTTGGAGCTGCAGAAGGATTGGAAGGAGCACGGAGCCGGCGCGTTCGAATACGAGGTACTTGAGCAGAAGGAGATCGACGACATCACGGACATGAAGTGGGAGCTGAAGGTCGTGCTGAAGCCTTGGCTGGAACGATTGCGGCCTTACGGGGACAAGGGCTACAACAGGGAGAAGACACCAAGCGAACTTGGAAAGTCCGAATGAACGACGAGCTCCGACAAGATTAGCGATTGAAACGGAAGGCGTTCAGGCGATATGGCGGGTTCCGAATCGCTATTGCAAAGCGAATAAGTACCCGTCCTGGGAAGCGTAATAGACGACGCCGTTCCAGACGATCGGGGAGGCTACGATCGGCGCCTTCGTTCCGTCGAACCGCCACGCGAGCTTGCCCGTATCGAGATCGACCGCGTATAAAGCGTCCTTCTCGAATTTGCCGTCCGTGAAGGCCGTTCCGAAATACATGACATTGCCCGCGATTGCGGGGGAAGAGAATACGCGCGATCTCTCCGGCAGGATAAAGTTCAATTTCCGCTTGCCGGTCATTCGGTCTAGCACGTGGACGAGTCCCGCGTCGGAGCTTCCGACGACAACGAGCGAGTCGGTCGTAGCGGGAGACGACGGGACCCAGGAGGTGCCGGAGGAATGTCTCCACAACGGTTCTCCGGTATCGGCTTCATAGGCATGAACGAATGTATCTCTACCGCCGATGTATACGACCCCGTCCCGGACCGACGGGCTCGATTGGAACGGCGCGATCGTCTTGGCTGTCCAAAGGATGTTTCCGTTGCGAATGTTCAGCGCGTACAAAGTGCCGAGATCGTCGCCGATGTAGACGGCCTTTTCCGTAAGCGCGGCGGTTGAATGGAACGTACCGGTTTCGGATTCGCGTTTCCATAGAAGCTGTCCGCTCTTACGATCTAAGGCAACAAACGAACGCCCGGCGCTTCCGACGTAGATGGCGGAGGCGTCGACGACGGGGGACGACAGGTAATAATCCCAAGTATCGGATGCGACAGGCTTGCCCCCGATCGGGCCGTCCAGCTTTGCGGTCCAGCGAACCGTGCCCGACGCTTCATTCAAGGCATAAGCATTCCCCAGATCGTCCGTAAAATAGACCTCGTCCTCATATACGGCGGGAGTCGATCGTATTTTTCCCTTAGCCTTATAGGTCCATTTTACTTTGCCTTCCTCCGGATCAATTGCTCGAAGTATCCCGTTATCCGCTCCGATGAACAGGCTCTTGCCGGCGATCGTCGGAGAGCCGTTAGAGGGGCTTCCCAGGTTAAGCCGCCACTTCTCTCCGGTCAGTTCGGGTACGCCTTCCGTTTCGTATACGCCCGAATGGGCGGCGTCTCCCCGGAACATCGCGATACGCGGAGCCTCTTTTTCTATCGTCTCCGCCGTGCATGCGACTATGACCGCCAGCAAAGCTAATAGAATAATGATCGAAGTCAGTTGATACGCCTTCAATGCCATGGTTTGGACCCCCGTCAAGTTATCGTAGCTCTATTTTACTGGCATCAATATAACATAGTTTGGTTGCATCATAATCGGGACAGGACAAATGTGACCAGGACAAATTATAATGGAGGGGAGAAAACAATGATGCGGGAGGCGTGGCGCCATGAAGCAATCGACTTTCGGCGAGGCGTTGGAGCTCGCGCTGCGAATGCGCGGCTGGTCGGCGGCCCGTCTTGCGAAGGAAATCAATCTGGATTCCTCCTATATTCGCCGCTGGATTCGCGGGGACCGCGTTCCGTCGCTGCATTCGGGTCATGCGGGATGGATCGCCCAAGCGCTCGCGCCGGGCTTCGAATCCGATTCCGCCAGACAAGCTTTGCACGATCGTTTCTTGGAGCGCGGATTTACGGCAGAGGAGGCATCGGCCGTCGGCCCGGAGGGGGCAATCGGATGGCTTAAGCGGCTTCTTGAAGAAGCACAGGTTCACGCGCTCAAGCTTCCCCGAGAAGACCGGTTGCAATGGAAGCGCGAGTCCGGGGCCAAAGCCAACATGGACGGGATCGTCGCCGAAATCGGCAGGCTGTCGGAAGCTCTCGATAACGAAGGGTCGAATGGGCGGGCATCGGAGCCGAACGCGGCGTCCTGGGACCGGCCTGCGATCCGCTCATTCTCCCTGGGCAGGGAGCAAACATTGACGACGATCGTGTCCCTGCTCGAGCAATCGCTCGTTAGCGATGACGGTCCCTTGGAGCTTCTGTATACGTTTCAAAGCGAGAACGGAACG
Organism: Cohnella suwonensis; assembly: GCF_042655365.1. Classification (NCBI taxonomy): domain Bacteria; kingdom Bacillati; phylum Bacillota; class Bacilli; order Caryophanales; family Paenibacillaceae; genus Cohnella; species Cohnella suwonensis. The sequence goes on from NZ_JBHSMH010000097.1 coordinate 75,776, forward strand.
TTCGAGGGTTATCCGTCGCTTGCCGAGCGTTGGAGACAAGGGATCGTGGAAGCGTTGCGCAGGGGAGGGCGGGTGCGACCGCTCATTAAATTGAATAAGAACACGAACAGGTCTGTTGCCTTGATCTCGGACATGATCGCTTATCTGGGTCGCGGGGGCGGGTACGAGCCTCGTTATTTCGCCAGATACGGCATCTACGAGCCTCCAAGGGAAATCTTCGGCGTCGCCGGCTCTTGGATGCTCGTCTGTCTGTCGTCGGAACAGACGGGCAGCATCGATTCCGCGTTCTTGCATCGGGACAAGCAAGAATGCGAAGCGATCGCCGGCCACTTCGAACAATTGGCGGCGCGGACGGAACCGCTGTTGCGTTATTATTCGGAAGAGCAATATTTCGAAGAGAACACGAAGAAGGATCGCAAGAAGGGCAATCTGCTCGTCAACAATCGGGATCTGGGCGCGATGACCTTGCCGCTGGAGTTATGGGAAACGTATTTGCGCCGTTCGCTTGACGACGATACGGCGATCAAGCGCCATATGGAGCGAATCTCGGAAAGAATGAAGCATTTTCTGGACGACAGCCAATCGACAAGAATCATCCACGTATGCCCGATGGCGGCAATCGAACATTTGCTGTTCCGCGGCGAGTATTATGCGAGCAATCGGTATCGCAAGCCGGCCGGCGATGACGGCATTCGCCATATCGAGCATTTAATCGTTTTGTTGAAGACGCTAAAGCATTACGAGCTTTCGCTCGTTTCCGAGGAACAAAGCAGGTCAATCCCGCTCTCTTATTGGGACGTTAAAGATGACCATACCGTCACGTTCGGCATACCGCATACGGGCCAATGGACGGAGACGTACGTCGTTTTGACGGAAGGGACGTTGGCAAGCGCGTTCGGCGAATATTTTCACCAGATCAGGCAATTGATCACGCCTAAGTACAGGGACAAGAAGGAAGTGATCGCCTGGCTCGAGTCGCGCTTAACGGAAGCGAAGCTCGCGTTCGGCGGCAATCGCCATTCTCCTCTTGACTCGGACCGACCATCCGTGTCATGATCGAATCAATCTAAAGGCCATGCAACCTTCGGGTTCAACCTCGCGCTAGTCGTGGGTTGGGCCCTTTTTTGCGTGCGTCTATAACGAGGAGGTCGTTGACGGTAATGGAAACGGGTAGGAAAGAGCGGTTGCTCGAGAGGTTGGACGGGATCGCGAGCAGCTTGGAACGATGCGAAGAAGCGCTCGCGCTGTTAGGGCTAGGTTCTATCGGCGTCGAGCTGGCTCGGCTGGATGAATATTCGGATTTGGATTTCTTCGTAATCGCCGCGCCGGGCTGCAAGGAACGGTTCATCGAACGGGTCGATTGGCTGGATGCCGCCCATCCGCTGGCTTATCATTTCAAGAACTCCGATCTCGGCCGCAAAATTATGTTCGAGGACGGAATATACGGAGAGTTCGCTATCTTCGAAGAAGCGGACTTGCTGGAGGGTTCCTACTCGGAGGGAAGGTTCGTCTGGATGCGCGATACGTTCCGCAATGTCGAGCTGGCGAAGCCGGCAGCCGCGTATCCGTCCATCCGACGCGATTCCGCGGACTTTCCCCTCAACGAAGCGTTGACCAACCTGTACGTCGGATTATGCAGATACGCGCGGGGAGAGAAGCTGTCGGCCGTCAGATTCGTTCAAGGTTACGCGGTCGACAGCATCTTGTCCGTTCTGCATTTGCTTGAGCCGGAGGTGGAGTACTTCCCGGACAAATTCGGCAACGAGCGGCGGCTGGAAAAAAGATTTCCCGATTTCGCGACGCGCGTCGGGGATATGATCCAAGGCTACGGGAAGTTGCCGGAGTCCGCGCTGCGGATATTGGATTTCCTGGAAGAGTCGTATCCCGTGAACGCGAAGCTAAGCGATGAAATTCGCCGACTCGCCGCATGCCTTCGATAAGGAATAAAAGGTATAAAATCGTCGGCCTCGGCATTACAGTATAAACGGGATTGCATAGTTGGAAATGTTAGGTGTACTCACGAACGGCTAAGGGGTGTGATTGCATTGAAAGTATGGGTTTCCAACCGGCATGAAACGCTCAGAACCATCGCGAATAATAATCGCGTTGCGATTGATGAGCTTATTCTACACAACCCTCACATTGACCACCCCGATGAGGATATTTTCGGCAAACCGGTCTATCTTCCTCCCGCGACGGAAACGAACAGAATATGGGGATTGCAATGGAGTGCTCCGCCCCCTCCCGATGGTCCTATTCCGACTTGCCAGGCCGCGCCGACCGAACCGCTTAACAACTGGATTCCGCTCACGCCGCTAGATCAGATGGCACAGCAGGAGTATGACGTTCTGATCATCGGTACCGGGGCCGGCGGAGGCGCCGTACTGTGGAGATTATGCGAAAAGTGGAAAAACGAAGGGAAACGGATCGGTATTATCGAACGAGGAGACCAAGTGATCCCGACGCATGCCCGAAATCTGTCGACGATGAATCAGGAGCGACTGGTCGCGTATTTTACTCATTTATCCAAGCCTTTGCCGGGAGCTATTCCGGAATATCCCGGAGCGCGGCAGCTATTTGCGTTGGGAGGAAGAACGTTATTCTGGTATGCGTTTTCGCCTCGATTACCCGAGTGGGTTTTAGCGAAATATCCTGTTCCGGTCGATGAGATGGAAAGCTATTACGGCGTAGCGGAAGAAGTCATGCATGTCACCGAATCTTTTGCGGAGGGCGCATCGTTCACGGAAATTTTACTGGAGCGGTTGTGGATGAGCGGTTATTCCAAAGCGTTGTCCCTTCCGGTCGCGGCAGATATCGTGCCCCAATCCTTCGGGCAGATTCATACCGACATGTTTACGAGCTCCATTTCCCTGCTCGCCAGAGCGCTGAATCTGAGGCCGTTCGACTTGGCGGTCAACGCGCGCGCAGTGCAGATTCTGCATGACAATCAGAGTGTCACCGGCGTCAAGGTCGTTTCCCCGGATCGGACCGAGTATACCCTGAAAGCCAAAAAGGTCGTGATGTGCGCCAGTACTTTCGAAACGCCGCGTTTACTGCTTTATTCCGGATATCGGCACCCGGCACTGGGACACTATCTGACGAATCAAACCTTTGTGCAAGCGACCGGAAGAATAAGTACGGTTGATTTCCCGATTCCTTGGGGACCCCTGAACATCATGATTCCGCAAACGCCGGAAAATCCGTACTCCGTGCTAATGACGGGACCGGAAATGTTCTATTGGTACCCTGTTGCCTTTGAAATGCCATTCACGGGCGAGACGAAAGTCAATTTGTATGGTTATGGCAGGGTCGAACCGAGATACGAAAATTATATTACGTTGGATCCGTACAAGAAAGACGATTATGGCATCCCAGAAATTCAAGTCCATTATTCCTTGAGCGACACCGATCGGGCCGTCGTTAACCAAATGACGAAAGGGATAAAGAGCATTGCCGCGAATGCCGGTATACGACTGGTTTCCGAGAACGGCAGACCTGCCATATGTCTGACCCCTCTCGGCGATCTGCATCATGATTCGGGCACTTGCCGTATCGGAGATGATCCAACGACTTCAGTAGCCGACCAAAATGGGCAAATCCGCGGCGTTTCCGGTCTCTATGTAGCCGATAATAGCGCATTGCCTTACATCGGAGCCGAAAATCAAACGTTGACGACGATCGCGCTCGCCATTCGAACGGCGGACCATATTTCGAATTCGTGATGCATCTCAAACTTCTGACAACCCGTTGGGCTTTTTGCTAGAATAGGATTAGCGGTCTGACGTTCCGATCGAGCAATAATGCGACGCGGGCAAATGGAGGAATCGGGAACAACATGATATCGGCAGACGGGATCGGATTAAAGGATTGGATGAACGGGACCTCCGTGGAGGTTTCGTCGTTTTTATATACCGCGATAGCGCTGGCCCGGATGGTTCAAGAGGCACATAAACGGGACGCGGTCGTCGGCGATTTGAATCCAAACGGCATTCTGCTTTATCCGAGTCGAAAAAAGGCCATTGTCGCAAAGAACCGGAAACCGAATCCGGCCTATTTATCCCCCGAACAGACAGGCAGGATGAATCGCGAGCCGGACGCGCGCAGCGATCTGTATGCTCTCGGCGTCATTTATTACGAAATGCTTGCGGGCGGCTTGCCGTTTCAGGCGCAAAGCGCCGAGGAGTGGGTGCATGTCCACCTGGCCGTCTTGCCGGAACCGCTGCGGGAGCTGCGGCCGGAGACGGCGGGCCCGCTCGACGGCATCGTCATGAAGCTGCTGTCGAACGCCGGGTGAGCGTTATCAGAGCGCATACGGGCTGTTGTCCGATTTGCGGCGCTGCGTCATCTCTCTGGAAGAAGCGGGAGAGATCGTGTCGTTTGAGCTCGCCCGAATGGACGAGGTTAGTCGGTTTCGGCTTCCGCGGACGCTCTTCGGCCGCGAATCGGAGGAAGAGGAGCTGCGCAACGCTTTCGAACGGGTACGCGCCGGCGAAACCGAATTCGTGTTCGTAACCGGCCGGGAGGGCAGCGGCAAAACGGCGTTGGTCCGGGAGCTTCAGACGGCGGTTGCGAGGGCCGGCGGGCGATTCATCGCGGGAAAGTGCGATCTGATGAATCGGGATATTCCGTTCGAACCGATCCTTCAGGCTTTTCGAAGCTTGATTCAGTATATCTGGAGCGAAACGCCCGACAACGTGGCGAGGCTGAGGGCCGGATTATCGAAGAGCTTGGGTACGGGAGCGGGCGTCGTGGCCGAGCTTCTGCCCGAAGCGGCCAAGCTTCTCGGCGACAATTCTTCTGCGGAGCCGCTTCCTCCATCTGAAGCCGCTATCCGTTTTCGCCGTCTGCTTTCCGCTTTTCTCAAGGCGTTTGCCGATAAGGACCGTCCTGTCGTGATGTTTCTGGACGATCTCCAGTGGGCCGATCCCGCCACGAGGGATCTCCTTCGCGCAGTGGCGCACGACCTGTCCTTACGCGGTTTATTGGTGATAGGCGCGTTCCGGTCCGAATCGGCGCCGGGGACGGAAAGCGGAGACGATCATGACGCGGCGGCACGATGGATCGAACATACGCTTTCCCTCGAAAATACTGAAGCGCAGCGGGTGCGGCATATCGCGCTCGAACCTCTATCCTACGTCGATGTGAGAAGGTTTGTTTCCGGGGTGCTTAACGAGAATACGGCGCGCGTCAGGGGATTGGCCGAGTCGCTGTATCATCGGACAGGCGGAAATCCGTTGGTTTTGCATCGGTTGCTGGACAGTCTGCATCGGGATAACAAGCTCTATTTTGACGAGGAACAAGCCCTGTGGACATGGGATGCGGCGGCCATCCGACGGATACCCGTAAATCCCGACGTTCTTCCGTTGATCGAGAGCCGCCTTCGTTTGCTTCCCCGCGAAACCGTCGGGCTGCTGGCCCTCGCGGCCGCGCTCGGGCAGCGCTTCCGTCCGGATCTGCTTGCCCGGATCGATGGCCGTACCTTGTCCGATACGCTCGGACTGCTGCGAATCGCCGAGGACGAAGGGCTCATCGGCCGGGAGACGGACGCTGCCGAAGGTGAAGAAGGGGATGTTTCGTATGCGTTCTTGCATGACCGTGTACAGCAAGCGGCGTACGATACCGTACCCGATTCGGACAAAGCGGGCTTGCATCTGAAGATCGGACGGGCGATGCGCCGGGATGGACCGGAACGGACGAGCGATTCTATTTTCGATACGGTGCATCACCTGAATCTGGGCTGCAGCGAGATGACGGATGAGGCGGAGAGAAGGAAGCTGGCCGCGTTCAATTATCAGGCCGGCTTGAAATCGAAAGCGACGACGGCGTTCGCGGCGGGGCAGCGTTATTTGGAAACAGGCTTGCGTCTTCTGGGGGAAGAGGAAGCGGTGCCGGGCTCTCTTGCCTACCGGTTGATGCTGGAGCTGCCGGAATGCGAATATATGTGCGGACGCGTCAGCCAAGCGGATGATCGGCTTGAACAACTGATGGGACGGACGACGGACCTGGTCGAGCGTTCCCGCATTTATCTGATCCGGATCAAGATGAACGCCTATTTAAGAAGGGACGAAGAAGCCGCGAACGTCGGTCTGCAGGCTTTGGCCGAATTCGGCTGGGAGTTGCCCGCGGCGCCGTCCAACGCGGCGATGGCCAGGGAAATGGCGCTGACCCAATGGGCCCTGTTCCGGATGGGCAATAGATTGCCAAAGCTGCCGCATAACGATCATCCCCGCTACAGAGCCTTGTCGGATCTGGTCATGGCAATGTCTGCTTCGGCATTCGTGTTGGACACCAATCTGCCTGCCGTGCTGTACCCGAAGTTCATCCGTTATGGTTTGAAGCAAGGAAATAACGAAGCGTTTGCCTTTATGTTGGGCGCTTACGGCATGATGTTGAGATTTGGTTTTCCTCGTTTGCGTTCGGGATTTCGCATTATTGAAACGGCGCGTCTGCTATCTTCTTCTTTCGAAAGCGCCGTAATGAAATGCCGTCTGCACTTTGTCATAGGCCTAAGCGAGCAAAGCCGGAGCTCGGCGAAGGCGGCGGCGCATTTCGAGCAGTCCGTGCGTTACGGTCTGGATTCGGCTGACTTGACCTTTGCCGGATTCTCGATGGCGCTGCGCGTAATCAACCATACCGGGGATTTGCGGACCTTGTCCGCGCAAATCGCCGAATATGAACAATCGTCCCGCAGCCTTCTGGATGACATTACTCGAAGAGCTTTGCGGGTCGCGAGATGGCATGTGGAGGCGTTGCGGGGAGAAGACGGCGAGATCGATCCGGAACTGAAAGAGGTCATGGACAACCGTTCCACGAAGACGGATGACAACCAGTCCCACTATATATGCAGCTGCATAATGGAAAGCTCCTATCTGGCCGGAAGGTATCGGGAGGCTCTCGAATGGGTGGAGCGCGCCGAAGGTTACGATGCGGGGGAGACGCCGTTGCTGACCTGGAAAAGGCATCTTTATCACGCCTTATCGCTTGCCGCCTTATATGCGGAAGCACCGCTTGGAGAGCGCAAAGGGATTCGCGCCAGACTTAGACAACTCTTGCGAGCGCCAAAGTCGTTCAGCCTGGGGGGCAACGCATACGCGTCTGCGGAGGGTTCGGCCTATTTGCTGGTTAAGGCCGAATGGCAGCGGATCGACGGGAAACGGGAGGCTGCAGCCAGAAGCTTCGAGGAAGCGATTGCCTCGGCGCGCGCGGAAGGCTCCTCCCTGCTCGCCGCGATCGCCTGCGAGCGGGCTTCGATTTTCTATCGGGAAGCAGGGATCGCGAAAGCGGCGGAAGCTATGCTTGCGGATAGCGTCGCAGCCTATTCGGAGTGGGGAGCGGCCGGCAAAGCGAAAAAGTTAAGCGCGATGTTTCCCGAGCTGCATTTATCAGCATATTCGTTACCCGCGGATATTGAAACGGTTGCGGAACAATCGGGCGGCAGGACAAGCCTAGGGGACGCTCGGGAAGACGGCAGGGATGAACCGCCGCGTTACTCGATCCCGGTTATCGGTGACGAGAAAGCGGTTCTGCAGCAGTTGGCGGGCTGGTCGGGGATTACGGACCATCATACGTTAACGAGCCGTTTCCTTGCTTCGGCGCTCCGCTACTCGGGCGCCGAGAAAGGCTATGTGCTGAATCGCGAGGGTGAAGATTTCGTTATCGAAGCGCAGGAGGGCGGTATAATCGGCGAAGCCCAGGACGATGCGCAGTTCGCCGCGGCCATCGTGCGCAGCGTCGTGATGTCCGGCGAACCGGTCGTGCTGGCGGACGCTTCGAGCAGCCCGTATGCGGCAGATCCTTACATCCGTCGCCGTTCCCGGTCCGTTCTTTGCATGCCGGTATTCTTTCCGGGCAATGAATTGCCGGCTGTGCTTTATTTGGAGAACAGTCTGATATCCGGCGTTTTCACGAAGGAAAGGCTGGATATGCTGGAGCTTATGATTACGCGGATGGTGTACTTGAAATCGCTCAAGGATTCCCGGGCGAACCCGTACCGGTCGGACGATTCCGCTCCTCGTTCCGCGGCTGTCTTAACGAAAGCTTCAGAGCCGCTAATCGAACCACTGACGAATCGGGAAGCCGAGATTTTGTACGCGCTGTCGGACGGCTTATCCAATAAGGAAATCGCGGATCGTTTCCGGATCGCGGAAGCAACGGTCAAAACCCATGTATCCCGGCTATACGGCAAGCTCGGCGTCAAACGTCGGGGGCAGGCGATCGCGCGGGCAAGAGAGATGAATATCATCGATTAACGGATGCACCCAAGCCAACCATCGGCGTCGATAGACGTTGGGGTTGGCTTTTCGCGTTTCGTCATTTTTCGGCGGCGTACGACTAAAGTATGACTCTATTTTCGTGCGCGGGAATTATACTAAACGCTGAATAATAGCAATGATGGCATGGGGTGATCGGAAGAGTATGAACATATTGAAGGATTTTTTGCTGCAGCTTTCGTTTATCGCGATTCTGATCTTCGCCGTGCAAATCTTTTTCGCGGAAAGGTCCGGGAAGGATCGCCGCGTCCAAATCATTCTATCCGTTCTATACGGACTATCCATCCTGATCTGCATGTCTTTCCCCGCGTATGTGGATACCCATTTCCGATTGGATATCCGAATCATTCCTCTGCTCTTAGGGACGCTGTATGGCGGACCGGCAACGGGCGTTATCCTGTCCGCGTTCGTCATTCTGTACCGCTCTTATTTCGGAGCAGACTTGGGATTTTTCACGACCGTCTTGACCCTTTCCTTCAGCATGCCGGTTATCCTGATCTTTCAGAAGCTCTTCGCGAAAGCGGAGAAGAATAAGAAGCTGCAAATGGCGTTTCTATTATCCGCCTATTATTCGCTTGCCGGACTTATCGTCAGTTCTGTCCTGAGAGGATTTTCCTTGCGTTTTTTTCCGGTGCAGCTCATTCATATCGCGATTACATTAGCCGTGCTGATATTGTTCATTTCCTTAAACGAAACGATAAAGGACATGATCAGAAAGAACCGGCAGCTGCAATCGGAAGCGAAGTCCGCGGAAATCGCCTTTTTGCGTTCTCAGATCAAACCACATTTCCTTTATAACGCCCTGAATTCTATTGCCGCTTTGTGCATCGACGAACCTCATAAGGCGGAGGAATTGACGCTTGATCTCTCGCAGTATTTAAGAAGCAGCTTTGACTTCAACCAACTGGATTCTCTAACAACCATTGAAAATGAATTAGAGTTGGTAAAAGCGTATATTAACATTGAAAAGGCGCGGTATGGCTCCCGACTGTGCGTGGAGTACGACGTGGATGCAAATCTGGATATCCTGATTCCCCCGCTGATTGTGCAGCCATTGGTTGAAAACGCCATAAGACATGGCCTGATGTCCAATTTACGGGGGGGAACAGTGAAAATATCCGTAAAAAGGGCAGCGGACGCCGTAGTCAGCTTTGCCGTAGAAGACAATGGATGCGGGATGAACGAGACAAAACGGGATGAAATCCTTAAATCGGAAACGAATAAGAAAGGCATAGGGCTGCGGAACATAAGCCAACGTATTCAGCTTCTTTACGGAAAAAGCATTCGTATGGAGAGCGCAGAAGGAAGAGGCACGAAGGTTATCTTCGACATTCCCGCACGACCGATCATGCAGATTGGAGGTTAAAGCATGCTGCGAGCCATTATCGTTGATGATGAAGAATTATCGGTGAAACGTTTGAAGAAGATATTATCCGAGAGCGGCGAGATCGAAATATGCCATACGTTTCTGAACCCGTTGGAAGCTTATGAATTCGTGAAGTCGAACCCGATCCATATCGCATTCCTGGATATTTTTATGCCGGAAATTAACGGCATGGGGCTTTCTGCCCTATTGCTTGATCTCGATGCTGCCATTGATGTGGTATTTGTAACCGCATCCGACGAATATGCGGTTCAAGCCTTCGATATGAGCGCTTTGGATTATCTGATGAAGCCTGTAACCGTCCAGCGAATGTCAAGAACGTTGGACAAGATCAGACAAAGACATCGGAGCGGGGCAGCTCAACCTTCTACTGAGATTCTCCCGATAACGCCGAAAGTGAAACGGTCTCTTAAAGAAATGTTGACAGAGCAGGAAACGAGGATTTTGCGGTTGGTCGCGAGCGGATTGGCAAACAAAGAGATCGCCCATCGCCTGAATATCACGGGTGAAACCGTAAAGTCGCATATTAAGAATGTGTACAGAAAGCTTGAAGTGAACAATCGGGTACAAGCTCTGCAGCGTGCCAAAGAATTAATGACGCTGGCATGAGAGATATCCCTCGTTTATTGCTTTTTCTCCCCCGAACGGGGGATTTTTTTATATCCCAAATAGTCTTAAAGTAAGACAAGAGCGACAAAAGCCGACAAGAAGATGGAGGAAAAAGAATGAATACGGATATGAAAGAGGTTTTGATTATGAGAGAAAAGAAAAAGTTATCTAAAGTAATATTGTCTACAGTGATGGCAGTAATTATGGCGTTTGCGGTTGTTTTTCCAGGTGCAGCAAGTGCTAATCCTTCACCAATCATTTTACAGGACAATATTCAACCGGCAATCGTGAGCGGAGGCAATAAGGTAGTTTCAGTCACATTTAGTGTTTATGCAACGCAGACGGACCCTTTAGTTGATTTGAAAAATGCGATTACAGTTAAAAAAACAGGCGATGCCGCATATACAGCACTTGGCACAGACGATACGGTTGCTTTATCAACTGCGGATACGACCAGTACGTTGGAAATAAACTTTAATGACGCGTTGGTTGGTTCAACGAACGCAATCAGCATTGCTTCAGGGGTGTTAATGGATAGCAATGGCGACACTTTCGATCAGGTAACAGAAATTATGGATATTGCTGCGCTTGATATTACCCCGCCGTCTTATATAGGTTCAAGTTCCTCTAATGGCAACGATGTGAGATTGAAGTTTGATGAGGATATTTATATTAATAATCCGGAGAATGAGGATCCTTCCGCGTACTTGAAGACGAAAATGAGTATTGCGACGGATGGCGTAAATTTTGAACCCCTATCGGAACTGGGTAATGAGCTAACTGCTGCGGGTCCCAATGAAATTTATATCTATTACAGTAATGATATGAAGGTCATAATGGGCACGAATACGCTTATTAAAATCGCTAGCGGCGCGGTGATGGATGCAGCGGGTAATCTCAATGCGGAGATGATTTTACATGTAACCCCGCCGGTCATCCAATCGACAGAAATTAGCAGTGACAGCCATGACGTGACGATTACCTTCCATGAGGATGTTGTAGATAATACCTTGTCCGAAGAAATCTCTTACCTAAAGGATTACATTTATTTATTGAAGGATGTCGCCAATTCATCCCAACAGACAGAGTTGACTGCAAACGATACGGCATCCGTTGTTTCCGGCAAGCTGGTCATCCATTTTACCGCAGCCCTCTCAGGAGCAGCCAATCAGATTGTAATACGGGGTGGCGCTCTTAAGGATAGCTACGGAAATGTTCGTAATGAGTATATTACAACCCCTTTGATTCAAGCACTTGGAGAACCCGTAGACACTACAGCGCCTAAATTTGTTGAAGCTTATTTTTCTAATTATAATCAGGATATTACATTTGTTTTTGATGAAGATGTGCTGAATAACATGACTGATGTAGATTTAAAGGCATCGATATATCGTTATATTCCTGGCATGGGGTGGGGGAATGGTCTTCCTTCAGATGCAACTCTGACATTCTCAGGTAATACACTGGTCATTCATTTTGCAGCGACATTGACTGGTTCTCAATATTATTTCGAATTTGGCCCGAATTTTTTTAAGGATACAGCCGGGAACATTTTCACTGATTATATTGGAACGGGTTGGCTTTATCCCCTTCAAACATTAACAATACAAGGTGGAAGCTTTTCGCATGATGGCCGTTGGTTGAGCCTAGACTCGAACCTTAATTACAATGCTAAATTAGTAGATCAGACCATTGTTAATGGGGTATCGGACTTAAAGAATCAGATTACGGTTTCAACGGATCACGGCTCCACTTTCTCAGCTTTGGATGTACAGGATGTAGTGACGATCCAAGGGAATAGAATCGTCGTTCTCTTTCATGAAGCGATAAAGAGCGGCACCATTGAAGTTAAAATTGCCGCGAACGCATTAAGCGATATGGGAGATAATGTACGGAACGCCGCAATTGATCAAGTGATTGCATATAACACGCCTGATGTTACAGGATACTTCTTAAGCGATACAGCAAGTCAGTTTTTCTTCGAAGACAATGCTGAATGGAGAAGTAAAGTTAGAGATGTCACACTATATAGTTATAATGTCGGAGCGAGCAGGCCCTTGAATAGTTCGGAATATACGCTGGCCGCAGGCATGCTTACGATTAACCAAGGTGTTTTTCAAAAAGGCGGCTATTACTCTATCACTATTAATGCGGATGGTTATAGCAGTAAAAGCTTTTCTGGAGAGGCCTATATATCGTCTGAACTATTTTATATGACTGCGCCGGTGGTGACTGCGGAGAACGGAATTACGGCAAAGGTAAATATATTGAATTATGCCGACACTAATGCGGGAACGCAATCGGTTGTTTTCGAGCTAGTGAATGGAACGACACCTGTAAGTATTGTAGCTGCTAATCTAGAGGTGAATACAGGAACGTATACAGCAAATTTCAATGTAACAGACGCTGCAACGAATCCCAATTATACGGTCAGAGCGTTTATGGTCAATAAATATAATAATGATCTCATGGATGTTGGCTTGAGCTTGGCTACACAAGTGACGCAAGCTGAATATGATCTGAAACTGCTTCAGCAAGGAAACAACAATGACTAAGACGAGGGGTGAGAAAGTGAAGCTTCGTAAATTTAGTTTGATTCTACTTCTCAGCCTTTGCTTAGGGTTGGTGCCCTTCACTGCTTCGGCTAGCGCTGTAGTTTCCGTGAATGCCATTTCATCCATTCATCCTGGCGAGACAGTGACGATATCAGGCACATCCACTTTAAGCGAAGTCATTATTAAGGTGCTTCGTCCTGGCAATAGCACGGTGTTCTTTGATATTGCTAAGGTAACTGACGGACAATTTACAGATTCCTTTACATTAGGAAGCAATGAACCGGCAGGAATCTATAAGGTTATTGTCGGTCAAGCGAATCAAGTGGCAACGCAAGATCTTGTTGTCGCTGCAGCGCCTGACGCTACGCCAACACCTGACCCTGACCCTACACCAAGTCCGTCACCTACTGGAACGATAATTGTAGGCGATTCCCCAAGCGACAAAGTTACCTCCACGGATGGTAAACTAACGCTTCCTGTTGGTAAACCGGGCGAGGTTAGCTTAGGAGATGAGATTACGATCTCTATTCCTGCAGATGCTTCAGGCAAAGAACTGAAATTAACGATAGAAAAGCTATTGAACACTCAAAACCTTCTAATGCATAAAGAAGTTTTAGCTAGCCCAATCTATGAGATTCTGAAAAACTTCTCTGAGAACTTCAACAAGCCGATAACGCTGACCTTTACCTTCGATCCAACAAGTTTGAAGGGCAATCAAAAGCCGGTCGTATTCTATTACGACGAAGTAAAGAAGGAATGGGTGAAAGTCGGCGGTAATGCAAACGGGAATAAAATTACGGTTGAGGTCAATCATTTTACGAAATATGCGGTAATTGCGGTAGACTCGGCGGAGGATGTGCCGCCAATGGATGTTAATTTCAGCGATATCGCTGGACACTGGGCCGAAGCGAGCATCAAGCAAGCGGTGAGCATAGGAATCGTTAAGGGTTACGCCGATGGAACATTTAAACCGGGTAAAACCGTAACTCGCGCTGAATTTTCAGTTATGCTGATGAACGCACTGAAGCCGCAAGAAGCAGGAGCAGAGCTGACGTTCACAGATTCGGCTAAGATTGGAGTCTGGGCACAGAAAGCAGTCGCGCAAGCGGTACAAGCAGGCATTATTAAAGGTTATAAGGACGGCTCTTTCCGTCCGAATGCTGAGATTACGCGCACTGAGATGGCAGCGATGATCGCGAATGCGCTTAAACTGTCCATCGAGTCGACTGACGTAACCGGCTTCGCTGATGACAAGGACATTCCGTCATGGGTGAAAGGGGCAGTAGCGGCAATCAAGAAGCTTGGCCTTATGGAAGGCACAGGCACAAACCAATTCAATCCGAATGCCCAAGCAACCAGAGCAGAGGCTGTAACGGTTCTGCTGAAGATGCTGGCACTAGAGAGCAAGTAAAGTGAAAATCGTCAGTCCGAACTGATTTATAGTTAAATTACTAGGGTTATCCTGAAGGCGGTCGAACGAGCTGCTTGAGGGATAACCCTTTTTTTCATTGTGATTCCTTCTAGCAGATGTATATAATGAGTATAACCAAATCTATTAAGGTGCCCGCTGGGTGCCTTCTCTTTTATTATAAGGAATGTCAGATGGAGGCTTAGTAGCCTTGGAAGATAACAACGAGATGACTCTAAAGGCGTTTATGACAACGAATATAGTCGATCTTCGGACTTTTTTCACCGTCTCATTGGAATTAGCAGAGGTGCTTAGAAAGCTGCACCTAAGAGGTTTAATCCGGCACAATTTAGATCCTGAGAATATACTCATTCATTCTCAATCCGGTCGGATGATGCTCCAGCCACTGAAAGATGATCTCATTCGAGCATTTGCCTACATCTCGCCAGAGCAAACAGGCCGCATGAAGCGGAAAATAGATCAACGCAGTGATTTGTATGCTTTAGGTGTTCTTTATTATGAGCTGCTGACGGGCGAGCTTCCATTTAAAGCGACAACAGCCAACGAGTGGATCCATGCCCATATGGCTTTGCTTCCAATTCCTCCGCGGACATTAAAACCCGAAGTCCCGCAAATGCTAAGCGATCTTGTGATGAAGCTGCTTTCCAAGACGGCAGACAATCGTTATCAAAGTGCATACGGACTCTATGTTGATCTACTGAAATGCTCGGATCAGATGAAGGCGAAAGGAATAATCGAGCCATTTCCTCTAGGTGAATCTGATGAAATAAGCCGTTTTCGGCTGCCGGAAAAGCTTTATGGAAGAGAAAAAGAATGGCAGGAGCTGCTTAACGCTTATGAACGCTCCCGCTCAGGCTCTATGGAGGTTATGTTAATCGGCGGTCATGCCGGAAGCGGCAAAACAGCGTTAATCAAAGGCATCCAAAAGCCTGTAATGCATACAAAGGGATATTTTATCTCAGGCAAGTTTGACCAGCTTAAGCAGTCTATACCCTACGCATCGCTTATTATCGCTTTTCGTGATCTGATTCGGCAGATCTTAGCAGAGAACGAAGATCAGATTGCGGAATGGAGAAAAAGGCTTTTAGAAGCTCTAGGACAAAGCGGGAGAGTTCTCATAGAAGTTATTTCCGAACTAACCTTGATTATAGGCAAACAGCTCCCGGTTGAGGATTTGCCTCCGGCAGAATCGACCAACCGATTTCAAACCCTTTTTAGCAACTTTATTAAGGTATTTGCACATAAGAAGCATCCGTTGGTTATATGGTTGGATGATTTGCAATGGGCAGATCCAGCCTCTCTTCATTTACTTCAGGTTTTGATTAATGATCCATCCAACAAGTATCTCTTTATCATCGGCACTTATCGAAACAATGAAATCCATGAGGGGCATTTGTTAGAGGAATCATTTTTTGGTAACTTGCGTAAGACAGGCACCTCTATTCAGTATATGAACATTGAAGCGCTGGGTTATCTAAATGTAATCCAATATGTCGCGGATGTGCTGCATTCCGATCCAAGCAGGATCAAGCCGCTGGCGGAAACCCTGTATGAGAAAACAGCGGGGAATCCCTTTTATCTCAAACAAACACTGCAATTTATTTATGACGAGAAGCTGCTTTATTTTAATTCGGACAAAACGCGCTGGGATTGGAATCTTAAATCGATTAAAGAACGGGAAGGCTTTAAGGATGTTATTAGCCTGATTGTAGGAAGGTTTAACACGCTTCCGGAAGAAACTCGCCAAGTGCTGCGTCTAGCGGGCTGCATTGGCAATTCTTTTGATATCCGGATGTTGTCGATGCTATACGGACAAGAGACAGAGTATACGGAGCAAGATTTGCTGCCCGCACTAACCGAAGGCTTGGTTTTGCCTGATAAGGATACCTATATTTTCTTGCATGATCGCGTACAGAAAGCGGCTTACGATCTCATTCCGGATGAGGAAAAAAAGCAAGTCCATTTGAAAATCGGCCGATTAATGCTTCGTTTCTTTCATTCGGAAGAAACGGACGAGCATCTGTTCGAGGTCGTGCATCATCTTAATTTGGGCAGCGAGTTTATGACCGACCCGGCGGAAATTGAACAATTGGCTCGGCTTAACCTGCAAGCTGGTAGAAAGGCTAAAGCTTCTGCAGCTTATGTCCAAGCATTGGAACTATTAAAGACAGGCGCTCATCTGATTGAAGTCGAGGGCTGGACCCGCTACTATTCTCTCTATTATCATCTCTTGCTTGAAAGCTCGGAATGCGAGTACTTCTGCGGATACTTTGTTCGAGCGGAGGCTATTCTGGAGCAGATGCTGCAGCATGTTGGAAGCTCGGTGGATCGAGCCAAGATCTACGTCATACAGGTTACGATGTACGCTTACCGCAAAAAAGAGGAGGAAGCCGGAAAAATTGCCTTAAAAGCGATGGCAGAGTTTGGTTTGAATATCCCCTCAGAGGCTTCGCGTTTATCTATCATAGCTGAAATTATGTATACGCAATTATGGCTTACGAGCAAGCCGAAACTCCTGCAGGACTTGCCAATAAGCCGCGACCCCTTACATAAAGCATTAGCGGATATCGTCGTGGCCGCGTCGTCCTCCTTATTTAACGTCAATCAGGAATTGGCTGTGATATTATTCGCTAAATATGTAAGAATGTCTTTGAAGCAAGGAAATTCGGAAGCTTTCTCTTTTATGCTTAGTTCTTACGCTTCTGCTTTGTGTTTCGGATTAAAACGCTATCGAACAGCATTGAGATTAGCCGAGATCGCACTTCGTTATTCGGAGAAAATAGAAAGTGTCTTGTTAAAAGGCAGAAATCATATGAAAATGGGACTGATATTACAATTTCAGAGACCTCAAGAATCGGGTCGTTACTTTCAGAAAGCGGGACAATTAAGCTTGGAAAGCGGCGATATGGTCTACGCTGGTTATTCGATATCTATACATGTGATTACAGTTAGCGGTGATCTACGGTACTTGAATGCTTTGTGCCAGAGCTATGCTGATAAAGCAAGCCGAGGGTTGGACGCGATGACGGTAAGGGTGCTTCACCTGACCATGCAATATGTATCTCTTCTGCAAAGTGCCTCGAGTGAAAGATTGATCTTCACCAGTGAGAGTTTCGATGAGGATCAACTGCTGCGTGAAGAAGTATTAAACGATACGCATAAAAGTCATCTCTATTGTTACTACACGAACAAGCTTGAGGTTTATTACTTATTCGAGCATTACTCGGAAGCTGCGGCACTTGCTGCAGAATCTGTGAAATTTGGGATGAACACGATGCCTCTGCATAATCAAAGGCATTGCTTCTATTATGCTTTAGCAATCATGGCTGAATATCCCGGCGCTCCCAATCCTATAAGACGTAGCTATCGCAAAGTTATAAATAAACTACTGGCTCAGATGAAAAAATGGACCAAGGTCGTTCCGGAAAGTACAATGTCCAGATATAGACTGATGCTGGCGGAATCGGCGCGTTTGGATGACGACCATTCAATGGCGGCGAAGCTCTATGATCAAGCGATCCAATGGGCCGAAGGAACAGATTATCCGCAGGATGAAGCGATTGCGAATGAATTGGCGGCTAAATATTACCTTTCGATGGATAAGAATAAAATCGCCGAAGCTTACCTCCAGAAAGCCAGTAAGGCATACTTCAAATGGGGCGCGACAGGGAAGGTTAGAAGCTTGCAGGAACGTCACCCTTTTCTCATGACGCTTTCCTTCATAGAGAAGGACGAACCCGAGGATATTAATGATAGTGTTGAAGAAGAATTAGTTGCAGACGATAGAGGGCTCAATAATGGGCTGGATAAAGAATTAGATATGGATACGCTGAGACAAGCCTCAAAGATTGTATCCAAGGACAAGGAAGAGGCGGAATTGCTGGAGAGCTTCCTAGATCTGGCCATTCGTAATGCTGGCGCCGAGAAGGGGCTTGTCCTATTAGGCAGGGAGGGGAAATGGGTTGTAGAGGCCGAGAAAGATATTAATCGGAATCCTGAGAGACCTGTGGACAGCGGAGACCATTATTCTACTGCAGTTGTTCAATTCGCTATGCGAACGCGGGAATCCGTCGTTCTGGGCGAAGCCCGTCAAAGTATATTTGCTTCAGATCCTTATATTCGACAGAAACGGCCCAAATCGATTTTGTGTCTGCCCATCGGTTATCCGGACAACCGAGTTGGCGTATTGTATCTGGAGAACAATCTAACCTCCGATGCTTTTACTGCGGATCGCTTGGAAGTATTGGAAATGGTATTCTCGCGAATGGCCTATCTGAAGCTCTGGCAATCCCAAGATCATGCTGATGAAGCTGCCGGAATCGAAAAAGTGAAAGTAAAGCCATCGTCGGTCGAATCGCTTTCCAATCGCGAAATGGACATCCTTCGTCTAATGGCAGAGGGTTTGTCGAATAAAGAGATTGCCTTGCGGTTTGAAATAACGGAAGGAACCGTTAAGAACCACGTCTTCAACATCTATGGAAAGCTGCAAGTGAAAAGAAGAGTACAAGCCGTTTCCAGAGCAAGGGAGCTGCATATATTGGACTGATACCGTGGGGCATATAGCCTGACGGTCTTTTTTTTGACGTTCTTCAACAAAATTTGCACGGGTGTAACTTTCGTTACATCACATTTCTGAGAAATAAAGCTACAATCGATCTCGTTAGAGTTGTCGATTGTTGTAACAAAATCAGTAAATAGAGTAGATATGGAGGAAGAAGAATGCGTATTAAAGGTACTAAAGTAGTGGCCATGATCTTGGCTATGTTGTTGGTAATAGGAGGGATTCCGGGGCTTCTTGTGCCTGGGGGAGGAAAGGCGTATGCGGCCGTACAGTCATGGCAGGCGGTGGGCTATGCCGGTTTCTCGGCAGGTGGGGTAACTTCCGTATCCATGCAAGTCTATAATGGCACCCCTTATGTGGCCTATGCGGATTGGGGGAACAGCGGTAAAGCCACGGTGATGAAGTATGATAGCGTCAACGGTTGGGAAACTGTGGGCAATGCCGGTTTCTCGGCAGGTAGGGTAGATTACGTATCCATACAAGTCTATAATGGCACCCCTTATGTGGCCTATCAGGATGGGGGGAACGGCTATAAGGTCACGGTGAAGAAGTATGACAGCGGCAGCAGCGCTTGGGTGACTGTAGGCAGCGCTGGATTTTCGGAGGGTCAGGCAGAATACATTTCCCTGTCTATAGCTACAGACGGCACCCCTTATGTGGCCTATTCAAACACTGTGATGAAGTATGACAGCGGCAGCAGTGCTTGGGTGACTGTGGGCAGCGCTGTATTTTCGGCGAGTTGGGCAGATTACATATCCCTGTCTATAGCTACAGACGGCACCCCTTATGTGGCCTATATGGATGGGGCGAATAGCGGTAAAGCCACGGTAAAGAAGTATGACAGCGTCAGCAGCGCTTGGGTGACTGTGGGCAGCGCTGGATTTTCGGCGGGTTTGGCAGAATACATTTCCCTGTCTATAGCTACAGACGGCACCCCTTATGTGGCCTATATGGATAGGGCGAATAGCAGTAAAGCCACGGTAAAGAAGTATGACAGCGTCAGCAGCGCTTGGGTGACTGTGGGCAGCGCTGGATTTTCGGCGGGTCAGGCAGATTACATGTCCCTGTCTATAGCTACAGACGGCACCCCTTATGTGGCCTATCGGGATTGGGGGAACAGCTATAAAGCCACGGTGATGAAGTATGACAGCGGCAGCAGTGCTTGGGTGACTGTGGGCAGCGCTGGATTTTCGAAGGGTCAGGCAGAATACATTTCCCTGTCTATAGCTACAGACGGCACCCCTTATGTGGCCTATCGGGATGGGGGGAACAGCAATAAAGCCACGGTGATGCAATTTAACACGTTTTTGGTATCACCGGGCTTGACAGCGGACACGACGGACACGGATCAGATGCACGACATCGAGATCACGTTCGCGGATGATGCGGCATGGCGTGCGGCAATCACGAAGGTGAAGGCCAACACGACATCGGTGCTGATGGCGGCGGGAACGGATTACACGCTGAGCGAAGGGAAGCTTACGATCCGCGCCGGTGTATTGGATAAAGGAAATCATACCATTTCGATCAAAGCAACCGGGTATACGGATGCAACAGTGGTTCAGGATGTGTCTCATATATACACCGGCGAAGGATCAGGTGCGGCAAGCGATCCTTACCAGATCGCAACCGCCGGGCAGCTCAATGAGGTCAGGTATTTTTTGGATTCGGGTCTTTATTACAAGCTGACTGCGGATATTGATCTGAGCGGCTACCAGGCCGGCGAAGGTTGGCTGCCCATAGGAGATTGGAACACCTCATTTCAGGGGAATATGGACGGAAACGGGTTCAAAATCACGGGATTGACGATTAACAGGCCGAATACGGATGATCCTATAGGATTATTCGGTTGGGCAGAAAATGCCAATCTATCCAATATGAAGTTGGAAAATGTAACCATTACAGGCGGCGATAATGTAGGCGGCTTGGTTGGCGAATCGGATAATGGACTGATCAGCAACAGCTACGTCACAGGAAGTGTGAGCGGTACAAACTATGTAGGCGGCTTGATTGGTTACAATTATTATACAACCATCAGTAACAGCTACGCCGCAGCAACCGTGAGCAGCGGGGGCGAAAGAGTAGGCGGTTTGGTTGGCGAATCGCATAATGGACTGATCAGCAACAGCTACGTCACAGGAAGTGTGAGCGGTACAAGCTATGTAGGCGGCTTGATTGGTGAGAATCATACAACCATCAGTAACAGCTACGCCGCAGCAAGCGTAAGCAGCGGGGACGCAAATGTAGGCGGTTTGGTTGGTGAAAATACTGCAACTATCAGCAACAGCTTCTACGACATGGGAACAACTGGGCAATCGGATACAGGCAAAGGCGAACCCAAATCGACTGGTGAAATGAATACGCAAACCACTTATAGCGGTTGGGACTTTGATACTGTATGGGGCATAAACTCGGAGACAAATGGCGGATATCCGTTTTTATTGAATCTCATGACTTTCACCGTGACTTATAATGCTAACGATGCTGCATCCGGAAGCGCGCCTGTCGATAGCATGGCTTATAAGTTGGGAGCGATGGTGGCCATTGCGGATGGCGGAAGTCTGGCGAAGACGGGATATACTTTTGCCGGCTGGAACACGGAAGCGGTTGGAAGCGGTACAAGTTACGCCGCTGGAGCGACTCTCACAATGGGTACGTCCGATGTGACACTGTACGCGCAGTGGTTAAGCAACAACGCTCTATTGTCTAGCCTAGCCGTAGATCAAGCCGCGTTATCGCCGGTGTTCTCGTCAACCCATCCGAATTATTCGGTGGATGTGGCTAACGCGGTAACAAGCCTGAACTTTTCCTTGGCCAAAACAGACCCGATCCAAACGCTTACGGTAACGGGAGCGGATTTCGTCTCCGTAACGGACAGTGTATATTCCTATAGCGCTTCGAACTTGATTGTCGGGTCTAACCTGATTCAGATTCTGGTAACGGCAGAGGACGGAACGCAAAATCCGTATCAGCTCACTGTGAACCGCGAAACGGCAGCAAGCAGCAACGCCAACTTGAGCGGACTGACACTGTCGAGCGGTACGCTAAGTCCGGTCTTCGCATCCGGGACAACGAGCTACACTTCAATCGTGGCTAACAGTGTATCGAGTCTTTCCGTAACGGCAAGCGTGTATGATAGCCACGCAACGATGACGGTAAACGGGACAGCCGTTGCAAGCGGTCAAGCGAGCGGAGCCATCAACCTTAATGTAGGCAGCAACCTAATCACCACCATAGTAACAGCGCAGGACGGAACAACAAAGGCGTATACAGTGACTGTGACACGGGCGGCTGCATCCACTACTGGAGGCGGTGGCGGCGGTACAACAAGCGATAAAGTTACCTCAACTGACGGTAAACTAACGCTTCCCGCAGGCCGTACGGGCGAGGTCAGCCTAAACGATGAGGTCACGGTCTCGATTCCGGCAGACGCAACACGAAGAGATCTGAGAATCACCATAGAAAAATTGGCCGAAACACAAAACATTCAGATGAGTACAGGCGCTCTGGTTAGCGCGGCATATGAGATTCTGAAAAACTTCCCGGAGAACTTCAGCAACCCGGTCACGCTAGCCTTCACATTCGATCCATCAAGCTTGAAGGGTAATCAAAAGCCAGTCGTATTCTATTATGACGAAGCGAAGAAGGAATGGGTGAAAGTCGGCGGAAAGGTGAATGGCAATAAAATCACTGTAGATGTCGATCACTTTACGAAGTTTGCGGTACTCGCTGTTGACGAAGCAGCAGATGTGCCTACAACAGATACGACAACAGATGTTAACTTTAGCGACATTTCCGGACACTGGGCGGAGGCTAACATCAAGCAAGCGGTAAGCGATGGAATCGTCAGTGGGTATCTAGACGGAACGTTCAAACCGGGCAAAACCGTAACTCGCGCTGAATTTGCGGTCATGCTGATGAATACGCTCAAGCCCCAAGAAGCAGGAGCGGAGCTGACGTTCACAGATTCGGCTAAGATTGGAGTCTGGGCACAGAAAGCAGTCGCGCAAGCGGTACAAGCAGGCATTATTAAAGGTTATAAGGACGGCTCTTTCCGTCCGAATGCTGAGATTACGCGCACTGAGATGGCAGCGATGATCGCGAATGCGCTTAAACTGTCCATCGAGTCGACTGACGTAACCGGCTTCGCTGATGACAAGGACATTCCGTCATGGGCAAAAGGGGCAGTGGCAGCAATTAAGAAGCTTGGTCTTATGGAAGGCACAGGCACAAACCAATTCAATCCGAATGCCCAAGCAACAAGAGCAGAGGCTGTGACGGTTCTACTGAAAATGCTGGCGCAACAGAGCAAGTAACTAAACTTGGGCTATCTGAAGGCGGTAACAACGGCGCGCCGATTAAAGAACAAGAGGACTTCCCCTAGGGAGTCCTCTTGTTCTTTAAATATGGACGCTTTGAATCGCGCGATCAACACTTTCGTTAATTGGGTCACATTGGAATTATCGGAACCGGATATGTCTGCAGCGCGCGTGATTCCTATCTCATCGTCGCGCGAGTGACGACGAGCAGTCTGGCACTCTGGCGCGAAGAGTGCTAATATAGTGTGGTACCCATTTATACCACGAGGTGAACGGATTCATGGCCAAGAAGGAATTCAAAGCGGAATCGAAGCGATTGCTCGAGATGATGATCAACTCGATCTACACCCAAAGGGAAATTTTCTTGCGGGAGCTCATCTCCAACGCTTCCGACGCGGTAGACAAAATTTATTACAAAGCGCTGACCGACGACAAGCTCATCTTCAACAAAGAGGATTACTACATTAAAGTAACCGCGGACAAAGAAGCCCGTACGCTGACGATCGCCGATACCGGCATCGGCATGACGAAGGAAGAGCTCGAGAACAATCTCGGCGTCATCGCCAAGAGCGGCTCGCTCGCGTTCAAGAAGGAGAACGAGGCGCAAGACGGCCACAATATCATCGGGCAGTTCGGCGTCGGCTTCTACTCGGCGTTCATGGTCGCGGACGTCGTCACCGTCACGAGCCGCGCGCTCGGCGGCGACGAAGCGTACAAATGGGAATCCGAAGGCGCGGACGGCTATACGATCGTACCGGCGGAGAAAGCCGCAGTCGGCACGGAAATCGTCATGAAGATCAAGCCGAACACGGAAGACGACAACTACGACGAGTTCCTCGAGGAATACCGCTTGCGGGCGATCGTCAAGAAATACTCGGACTTCATCCGTTATCCGATCAAGATGGACATGAGCAGCCGTCGGCCGAAGGAAGGCGAGGAAGGCGAGTTCGAGGAGTTCAAGGAAGAGCAGACGGTCAACAGCATGGTGCCGATCTGGCGTAAGAACAAGAGCGAGCTGAAGGACGAGGACTACGCCAACTTCTACAACGAGAAGCGCTACGGCTTCGACAAGCCGCTTAAACACGTTCACCTGAGCGCTGACGGCGCGGTTCGTTACCAGGCGATTCTATTTATCCCGGAGAACACCCCATTCGACTACTACACGAAGGAGTTCGAAAAAGGACTCGAGCTGTACTCGAACGGCGTGCTGATCATGGACAAGTGCGGCGACCTGCTGCCCGACTTCTTCGGTTTCGTGAAAGGGATGGTCGATTCCGAGGATCTGTCGCTCAATATCTCCCGCGAGATGCTGCAGCACGACCGCCAATTGAAGCTGATCGCGAAGAACATCCAAAGCAAGATCAAGTCGACGCTGCTCAGCCTGCTCAAGGACGAGCGCGAGAAGTACGAAACGTTCTACAAGGCGTTCGGCCGCCAGCTCAAGTTCGGCGTGTACAACGACTACGGCATGCATAAGGACGTGCTGCAGGATCTGCTCCTGTTCACCTCCTCCAAGGAGAAAAAGCTCGTCACGCTCGACGAATACGTTTCCCGGATGCCGGAAGACCAGAAGTACATCTACTACGCGTCCGGCGAATCGGTCGATCGGCTCGAGAAGCTTCCGCAGACGGAGATCGTCTTGGACAAAGGCTACGAGATTCTGTACTTCACCGACGACATCGACGAGTTCGCGATCAAGATGATCTCGTCGTACAAGGATAAAGAATTCAAATCCGTATCCAGCGGCGATCTGGGCATCGAATCATCGGATTCGGAAGAGAAGGACGAGGAGAAACAGAGCGGCAACAAGGAGCTCTTCGAGTACATGCAAGGCTTGCTCGAAGGCAAAGTCAAGAGCGTCAAGGCGTCGAAGCGTCTGAAGTCCCACCCGGTCTGCTTGACGACCGAAGGCGATCTGACGATCGAGATGGAGAAGATCCTGAAGGCGATGCCGAGCGGACAAGACGTGAAGGCGGAGAAGGTGCTCGAGATCAACCCCGACCACGAGGTGTTCAAGTCGCTCAAGGACGCGTTCGATAACGACAAGACGAAGCTCGGCTTGTACACGGGCTTGCTGTACAACCAAGCGCTCTTGATCGAAGGCTTGTCGATCGAGGATCCCGTTGCGTTCACGAACGATATTTGCAAAATCATGGTTTAATGGAATGATACACCCCGACTTCGGCCGAAGTCGGGGTGTTTTCGTACGCGCACGCAGCGCAGATCATATATGCCAAACAAAGCTTGAAGTTGAGGTTGCCGAAATCTTGGTTGACGGCACCGCCGCCCGACAGTCTGCGCACGACATGGACGCCGTTCGCTTCGACGTATTCGGCGTTGATTTCCTCGACGGTGTTCTGGTTCTTGCCGATGATGATCGACGGTTCGTTGATATAGATGAGGCAGGAAGCCCTCCGTATCCGGAAGAGACCGTAAAATATATTCTTCCAGCGCCAAGTTCAGCGTCGGAACAAAGTCACATCGGGGGCCGACGGTCTGGTACAATGGAGGTCACGCACCTTAAGGGAACGGAAGTAGGTACCGCCTTGAAAAATATACTCGTAACCGGTTACCGCGCGCACGAGCTCGGCATCTACGATCAGAAGCACGCGGGCATCGCCTATATACGCAAAGCGATCGCGACCAAGCTCGTTCCGTTGCTGGAAGACGGCTTGGAATGGGTCATCACGCCCGGCCAGTACGGCGTCGATCTGTGGGCGTGCGAGACCGCGCTCGAGCTGAAGGAGCGCTATCCGCAATTGAAAGTGTCCGTGCTGACGGCGTTCCTGAACCCCGAGGAGAATTGGAAAAAAGAGCGGCAGAATTATTACCGGCAGTTGACGCAGCGCCTCGATTTCTACGGCGCCGTCAGCAAGCAGCCGTACGTCGGACCGTGGCAGTTTACCGCGCGCGACGACCTTCTGCTGCGCAAGACGGACGGCATCGTCCTCGTCTACGACGAGGATGCCGGAGAGGCGAGCCCGCGGTTCATGAAGGAAAAGGCGCTTCGAAAGAACGAGAAGGAAGGCTACGGCTACTTCGCGATCAGCGCGCAGGACATCCAGGACCTCGCGACGGAAGAGAGCTACGGGGACGCGTATTTTTCTGCGGACGAGTAGGCGCAAGGTTCGACGCCCGCCGAAATAACGATGCCCCGCGCCGCTAATGCCTCGATTTCCCTCAATCCACCGAAATAACCGTGTCCCGCGCCGCTAATGCCTCGATTTCCCTCGATTCGCCGAAATAACGATGCCCCGCGCCGCTAATGCCTCGATTTCCCTCGATTCGCCGAAATAACCGTGTCCCGCGCCGCTAATGCCTCGATTTCCCTCAATCCACCGAAATAACGGTGTCCCGCGCCGCTAATGCCTCGATTTCCCTCAATCCACCGAAATAACCGTGTCCCGCGCCGCTAATGCCTCGATTTCCCTCGATTCGCCGAAATAACGATGCCCCGCGCCGCTAATGCCTCGATTTCCCTCAATCCACCGAAATAACGGTGTCCCACGCCGCTAATGCCTCGATTTCCCTCGATTCGCCGAAATAACGGTGTCCCGCGCCGCTAATGCCTCGATTTCCATCGATCCACCGAAATACCGGTGCCGCACACCGCTAATTGGTATATTGGGAGAACGCGTTGAGGATAACAGCCGTGAGTGCGTTATTTGTTGTCGGCGGTCTGAACGTGTTGTGAAGAGCGTCCGAGAGTGCGTACGTTATCGGTGGTGTGCCGACGGTTCGAATGCGACGCGAATAGCGTCCGTGGGCGTGGGCTCTTGCTTTTTGGATCTAATTTAATTATCATCTAATTAGATATACATCAAATCTCATGGAGGCACCCTCCCCATGCAATTAAATAAAGTCGTCAATTTCCATAAGGCGCTTGCCGACGCGACGCGGCTGAAGATGCTTATCCTGCTAGCGGAAGGAGAGCGGAACGGGCAGGAGCTGGCGGAGAAGCTCGGCGTCACGCCGGCGACCGTCACGTTCCATGCCGCGAAGCTGCGGGAGGCGGCGCTGATCAACGAACGCAGGGACAAGAACGCGATTTATTTTAAGCTGGACGATTATTTCATGAAGAGTTATTTCGCGGCGTCGGAGGCGCTGATCAACCGAGGCGCGAACAAAGGAGAGACGAATCGGATGAACGACGAGGAGTTCGGACGAACGAGAGACAACGTGCTGAAAAACTTCTTCGCGGCGGACGGCAAGCTGAAGAGCATTCCCGCCCAATTGAAGAAGAAGCTGATCGTGCTGGAGCATATCGCCGCGCGCCTAGAGATCGGCAGACGGTATTCGGAGAAAGAGCTGAACGAATTCATTAAAACGTATCATGAAGATTTCGCGACGATTCGCCGGGAGTTCATCATGCATCAATTCATGTACCGGGAGCGCGAAGTGTACGAGTTGAACCCTCGGGAGCTATGGGCGCGCTGGGAACAATTGTCCTAAAGTGCTCGCCTCGTTTTCATTTCATAGGGGAATCCGCACCTTGAACGCACTGCCCTCGCCGACCGTGCTATCCACGCGAATAGTACCCTGGCCGGCATCCGCGATGCTCTTGGCGATCGCAAGACCAAGACCATGGCCGCCGGTTTGGCGCGTTCTCGACTTATCCTGGCGGTAGAAACGGTCGAATATGCAAGGAAGAGCTTCGGTTGGAATACCGATCCCGTTGTCCTTCACTTCTATTGCGAGAAAGCGGACTCCTTTTTCCATACCGTCTGCAAGATTGACGTCAACCGCCCCTTTGCCCGGCGTATATTTAATCGCATTGTCGATTAACAGTACGAGCAGCTGCGTTAATTTTTCCTCGTCCCAATTTACGGTCAGCTCTTCGGGAGCATTCAACTTGATGGAAATATCCTTGGCTTGGGCCAAGGGCTGGAGCTTATGAATCGCTCTCTCGGCTGCGGCTCTCGGATTGAACAAGGAGCGGTCCAGCACGAATTCGCCGGAATCGGTGCGGGCTAGGATCAGCAGTTCCCCGGCCAGCTTCGTTATCGATTGAACCTCGTCTTTCATCCCGTTTAGCACGTTCTTCGAGAAGGGATCGCTATCGATGCTTTCCTCGAGCTGAAGGGCTTCGATCGACGTTAGCATGACGCTCAGAGGAGTACGCAGCTCATGGGAGGCGTCGGCTACGAACTCGCGTTGTCTCGCATAGGCTTTGGCAATCGGTATAATCGCTTTGCGAGACATCAGATGGCTTAACCATAAAGCGATAACGAAGAACAGCAGCGCCATCCCGATCAGAAGAATGAGCAGCCAACGGAACAGATTGTGCTGGAACGTAACTTCCTTGCCTACATATAAGGTGCTGATTCGCTCCCCATTCCAGCTCAAGTCGCGGCCGGTAACAAGGAATCTTGCCTTTTCTCCCTGATTCGTATGCAAGATGACTTTATGTATCCCTGTCCCTCCGAGATCGCCCTCCGCGATAGACTTCATCACTTGAGAGCGCAGTACCTGTTGCATCTCGCCCCCCAACTGCAAGCTCCCATTCTCGGCGATCAAATAATAGAAAGATTGATCGGCGCTAATCGAGAAGGCATCCTCTACGGAACGCGGGGGAAGTCGATTCGGATTGCCGTCTTGGTCGGCCCACTCTTGCAGCGTACGAATTTCGCTATCGGCGAGCTCGTTCAGATGGGATCTCTGATCATTCCAGATGAACAGATAGAGCAGGACATACACGATAATGACGAACAAGCCGAGAAACACGATAAGCACGCCGCTGTATTGGAGCGCCAGCTTATGGCGTGTCCGGTCGAACAAGTCGCCTTCGATTAACAACCTCTTGATGGAACCCCAGTTACGCTTCAATTTTATAACCTACGCCCCTCACGCTCAGAATGAGCTCCCGCGAATTGGAATTCTCGAGCTTCTTACGGATTAATTTGACGGTCGCATCGATCGATTTCAGATTCACGTCGGCATCAAGACCCCATACTTTGTCCAAAATGACTTCGCGGGTAAGCGTAAGTCCTTTGTTCTGCAGCAGCAGGTCCAGAATTTGAAATTCGCGCGGGGATAATTGGATTTCCTGATCGCCTTGAATGACGATCTGACTCGTACGCTTCAGCACCAGATCGCGGATCCGGATGACATCCTCATGAAGGGGAACGAAGTTTCTGCGCATCAATGCACGCAAGCGAGCCAATAGCTCGTCCATCTCGAACGGCTTGACCAGATAATCGTCGGCTCCGGCATCGAGACCTTCGACGCGATCCTGCAACGCATCCTTAGCGGTCAGCATCAGCACCGCTCCAAGATACCCGGACTGGCGAAGTCTGGCGCACGTATCGCGGCCATTCCCGTCCGGCATCATCCAATCGAGCACGACAACATCGTAGCTGGAAGCCGTCGCATAGTCGAACGCATCGTTGCCCGTCGTTACCCAATCGACCGTGCAGCCGGTTTTTTTCTTCAGCATATGCGCCGTCAGTTCGCCCAACCGGACATCGTCTTCCGCCAATAGGATCTTCATCCCTTTGCCCCATTTCCCGAATAACGCTTCAGAGAAAGTATAATCGATAGGGTTGGTGCTTTCACCATAATTTCACCAAGTCCAAGTAAGATACGAATCAAGCCATACACAATCCAACGAGAAGAAGGGAAGATTACGATGAATAAAAAAACGAAAAGCATTATCGTCTGCGCATTGGCAACCGCGATTGTCGTAAGCGGAGGGTTAGCGTTCAGCAGGAATGACCGGGTGTCTGCCGCACCGGCAAGAGAGGATTGCAAAGGAGGACCTCACGGTAAAATAAACAATAAAACGGACAACGGAACTGTAACCGCTCCTAAGCAAGTCGGCGATGTGGTTATATCCGGCGGATTCGACACGGACCCCCAAGACCATGGCAGACCGGTCGTGCTTATTGCTGCGGCGCTTGGGGTACCCACCGAGGTTTTCCGAGAAGCATTTAGCGGAGTCACTCCTTCAGGATTGGATAGCCAGCCAAGCTCCGAGCTCGCCGAGCGGAACAAAGCGGCCCTTCTTAAAGTCCTTGCTCCCTATGGGATCGCGAATGACCGCTTGGATGAGGTGTCCAACTTCTATCGCTATAACGGAAAACAAAGCAAAACCTGGCAGATGACTCCGGCAACCGCGACTGCGACGATTACGAATGGCGTCGTGACCGGTGTTAAGATCACGAATCCGGGAGCAGGCTATTCTTCCCCTCCGACAATAACCGTGAAGGGGCCGAGCGGAATGATTACCGCGACAGCTACTTTATCCTTCACTAAGGATTTTAAGACGAACGGGAGCATCTCTTCTATAACGATCAAATAATCGTACGAAATAGAGAAATGGCGGTACAGGGATAATTGCCCTTGCACCGCCATTTTTCTATTTGATCAAGAAGTTTGCTGCGAGTAAGCTATCATCTTATCCTTTTACGGCTCCGGCAACGACGCCTTTAACGATGAATTTCTGCAACAAGATAAATACGACGATGGAGGGCAGAACGGCCATGACCATCGCGGTCATCGCGTATTGCCAATCCGACGTATACTGGCCGACGAAGGTGTAGGCGGCAAGCGTTAACGTCTTCGTC
This sequence comes from Cohnella suwonensis, assembly GCF_042655365.1. Taxonomy (NCBI): domain Bacteria; kingdom Bacillati; phylum Bacillota; class Bacilli; order Caryophanales; family Paenibacillaceae; genus Cohnella; species Cohnella suwonensis. The sequence continues at coordinate 106,468 of NZ_JBHSMH010000097.1, forward strand.
GTCGGAGAGCCGTTAACCATGAGGAGCGGAAGCAGGAAATCGTTCCAGATCCACATGACGTCGATAATGATGATCGTCGCGGTAACCGACTTCAGCAACGGGAAAATGACGGAGAAGAACAAGCGGAAGCCGGAAGCCCCGTCTATCGTGGCGCTCTCGTCGATTTCTTTGGGAATCCCCTTCACGAACCCATGGTAGATAAACACGGCAAGAGGCGCGCCGAATCCCCAGTATAGTACGCCAAGTCCCCAAGTGCTGTTCGTGAGATGGATATCCTTGGCGAGTTGCAGCACGGTCAGCATGATCGACTGGAACGGAATGAGCATCGGCATGATGCACAGGATATACAGAATGGCGCTCATCTTGGACTTCGTTCTCGATAGCTTATAAGCCGCGATCGAGGAGACGAGGACGATACCGGCAAGCCCGACGATCGTCACGATCGCGTTATTCAAGAATAACCTTGGATAATTGATGAAGCTCCATACGTACGAATAGTTATCGAAGGCGAGGTGCCTTGGAAGAGCAACGACGTCGGTCATGACTTCGCTGAAGCTTTTCAAAGAGTTGATAAGCGCCAGGATGAGTGGATACAGGAAAAGAATCGATAATAGGATCATGACGATTTCAAGGACGACGCGTCCTGCTGATAATCTGTTCGTTTTCGTTTTCATTACGCCTCGATCTCCCTTCTCTTGAAGAGGGTTAGCTGAAGCAGGGTGATCGCTAATACCGCGACGAAGAGGATAAGCGCTTTAGCCGTTCCGTAACCGTACAGGTTGTTCTGGAAAGTATCTCTGTAAATATCGTACGCAACGCTGTAGGTCGTGCCGCCGGGTCCTCCTCCGGTAAGGGACAGGATGACGTCGAATACTTTGATGGAATTCGTCAACGCCATAAAGACGGAAATGGTGATGGAAGGAGCAAGCAAAGGCAACGTGATGCTCGCGAACCTACGTACAGGTCCGGCACCGTCGACGGTTGCCGCTTCTTTCAGATCCTCCGGTACGGATTGCAAGCCTGCTATATAGATGACCATGTAGAATCCGATCGATTGCCATACCGATACCCCGAGTATGGATAGGAATGCCAGTCCCGGCTCCCCAAGCCAACTGAGCTTGAATATCCCCCACCCCGTGCTTGCTCCGAGAGACTCGAATCCCTGCATGAAGATGAATTTCCAGATGAAGCCCACAATGACGAGGCTAAGGATATACGGAATGAAGAAAGACGTACGCAGCCATGTCGTGCTTTTCAGCTTCATGTCCAGAATGACGGCAAGCCCGATGGCGAGCACGTTCACGATAAGGATATACAAGACCGCGTATTTAACGGTAAACCAAGCCGCGTCCGTGAAATTCGAATCTCCCATGAATATTTGCTTGAAATTATCAAGGCCGATAAACTTAGGGCTCTTGGAAATTCCGTTCCACTTGGTCATGGAGTAGCGAATGGTCATGGCGAACGGAATATAGAACGCAACGGCGATGCAGATCAGAACCGGCAAAGTAAAAATGCCGAACTCCAGCTTATCGCTCCATTTTCTGCCTAGATTCTTGAACATTAGAGCACCTCGTTTCGCTGAAGTCCATCTTATCTCGACTTCTTTTCAATCCAATGAATGTATTATAAAATAGCCCGCATATCGCAAAAATGGATTAATGAAATCATTTTGGGGTAAAAAGGTGAACGGATGCGTATCCGGAAAGGGGGAACAACATGCTCGGAAGAGTCTTAAACATCCTCATGCTGATCCGGTTCGGCTGGATTTCCCGCAGGCTGGTCAACAAGCTTATACTCATCTCCACTACCGCGATTATCCTTGTCGTTGCGTCGTTAACCTTTATTTCTTATCAGATGCTTCAGAGGGAATCCGTAAACAACGGCATCGCGAGCACGACGAATAATTTGCTGCTCGTGAACCGGAACATGGAAGACTATTTGGAGGGCATCGATCAGATGTCCATGCCGCAGATCAAGTACGACGAACTAACGTATGCCCTCGCGCACGAGGACAAGGATTATGCTTCCAGGATGTACTTGGAAAATTACTTGAGGAATCTATACTTCTCGCGCAAGGATCTCGATTCGATTTACTTGTACGTCGTCGATCAGCAGAAGTATTATTCCATCTCCCAGGAAAACTATAATATTACGGTGCGAACGGGCTCTAACCCTTCCATCGTCGGCATGCATTGGTACAAGCAGGTCATGGAAAGCCCCGCTAACTCGGCTCATCAATCCTTCGCGGAGCCGGGAACCGAGACGGGCTACCCTGTCGATAAGAAAACGAGCTTCATGGCCTACCACCGGGTTCTCAAGACCATCGTTACCCGCCAGCCGCAGGCGGTCATTTCTTATTACTTCAACGCATCGGCCAAGGACGAGATTATGAAGGATATCCCGTTCAACGAAGATCAGCATCTCTTCTTTCTGGGACCGGACAACGAATTGTTCGACGCGGACGACTTGGGCTTCTACGGTCGGGCCGACGATGCCGGACTGATCGATCGGTTGAAGGACAAACCGACCGGCCGGTTGAAGTGGACCGGCGACGGGCAGAAGTATCTGGTCGTCTTCGACGCAGGCAAGCAGCGAGGTTGGAAGCTGGTCAAGCTGATTCCTTACAAGCAGCTTTACGAAGCGGCGATCACGACGCGCAATCTCAACTACGCGATCGGTTTATTATTCCTGCTCCTGTCGGTTATTCTCGTGACCCTAACCTCCAACGCCATCACGAGACCGCTCAAGAGGCTGTCCCATCAGATGAGCCGTTTCAGCGCGGGCGATTTCGACGCGGAGACGGAAGTCAAGGGGAGAGACGAGATCGCGTACTTGTCCCGGCACTTCAATCAGATGGTGAGAAGAACGAACGAACTTATCAACGAGCGGTACAAAATGAAGCTAGTGGAGAAGAACGCGATTCTGAAGGCGCTGGAAGCCGAGATTAATCCGCATTTCCTCTATAACGCTTTGCAGGCGATATCGACGAAAGCTATTAAGAACGACCGATACGATATCGCCGATATGATCGATGCGCTCGCCATGACGTTGAGGTACTGCATCAGCGGCAAAGACGTCGTATACGCCAGAGAAGAGCTGCAGCATATCGAGCGTTATTTATCTCTGCAGAAAGCCCGATTCGGCAGCAGGCTTCAAGTCGTTTACGAGTGGGACGACTCGCTGATGGAGCTCAAGATCCCGAAGCTGTCCATTCAGACGTTGGTCGAGAATGCGATTAAGCACGCGCTGGAGAGTGTTTCCCATACGGTCACGATCGTCATCGGGGCACTGTTGACGCCAACCCTTGCCGTCATTTCGGTTAGGGATGACGGTCCCGGATTTGCTTCGGGAAGGCTGGATCAGGTGTTGAATTCGTTCCGGAACGAATGGGAAGATCGGACCGGGGACAGCGAAAGCGTCGGATTGGTTAACCTTCATACGCGCTTGAAGCTGCTTTACGGAGAAGAAGCGGAGCTTGGCATCAAAACGGATCATACGGGAACGGTAATGGAGATGAGGTTACCTCGGGGGAGTGGCAGCTATGTATAAAGTTCTGATCATCGACGACGAAGAGCCTCTGCGCGAGGCGATACGCATTCTGGGCGATTGGGAGAAGCTAGGGGTCGAACGGGTGCTGGAAGCGACCGACGGTAAAATCGGCCTTTCCATGCTGGAGGAGCATAAGATCGATCTCGTCATCGTGGACATGAAGATGCCCGAGATGAACGGCGTGGAGCTGCTGCGCGTCATCGAACGGGAATATCAGGATTTGCTGACGATCGTCATTAGCGGGTACAACGATTTCGAATATACGAGACAGGCGATCCACGCCAAGGTCGTTGATTATTTGCTTAAGCCCGTCAACCGGCGCGACCTCAACGAAGCGCTGCTGAAAGCGATCAACGTGCTCGAGGCCAAGCGGAAAATGAAGAGCGAGCACATCAGCAAAAACATAACGCTGAACTTGTCTTTGCCCAAATTGAAGGAAAAAGTGTATATATCCCTCATCGAACGCAGCTTCAAAAATCAAATGAACGAAACGTTCCTGCCTCTCATCGGCGCGGACGATGCCATGAACCGCTTCGCGACGGTCGTCTTGCGAGTGCTGAATCTGGAAGCCGTAAGCGTCGGCCGCTTCCATAACGACGTCGATCTGCTTCGATTCGCCATCGCGAACGTAATCGACGAGATCGCAAGCGACCATTTTCATTGCTTCAGCTTCGCCAGCCCGAAGGAAGAGAGGGAGATGATCGCGGTCATCACCATGAAGGGCGGGTACCGGGAAGATATGGTCTACCGTTCCGTTCACCAGATGAAACGGGTTTCCGCGACTTTGGCCAAGCTATTCGGCATCGTCGCGCTCGTCGGCATCGGCGACCTATGCGACGAAGCGCTGGACATAGCCGATTCTTACGATAATGCGAAAGCGTCCATCAACGGGGTCGATCTGTTGAAGCTCAATGGAAGCGCGGTGACGAACGAAGCGGCGCAATCGTTCCATAAGGACAATCTTTCCATCTCCAGCCGAATTCCGATGATTCGAAGCGCGCTTGAGAACGGAAGTATCCAACACGCGAAGGGAATCATGGGCGATCTGGCGAAAAGCTGGAAATCCTCCGGCGGTTTCAGCGTTTGGGAAGCCGACCGGACGGCGCGCGAGCTCGTCGTTCTGCTGAACGACATCGCGTTGGAACTGAAGGTATCGCCCGAGCGGTTGCTGATCGGCGGAGATCACGCCCTGCGGATGAAGGGAATATCGGCCGATTATACCGACTTCGGCCAATACGAGTCTTTGCTTAACCGGATCCTCGAATATTACGTCGAAGAAATTCGCAAGGCCTTGACGGTGAATCGCCCGTTCGACGTCGGAGATATTAAAAGCTTCATCGACAATCATTACTTCGAAGACATCAAAATATCGGTCTTCTCGGATAAATACTTTCTTAGCAGGGAATACCTGATGAAGCTTTTCAAACAGGAGTTCGGTACCGGCATCCACGAGTACGTGCAGAAAGTACGCATGGACAAAGCCAAGGAGCTGCTCGACGATCGCAGCCTGAAAATCCAGGATATCTCCGAGATGTTAGGCTACAAGGACAAAAATTATTTCAGCAAAGCCTTCCGCAACTATTATTCGTACTCGCCAACCGAATATCGGGAGAACCGGATGAACGGATAAAATGCGAACTCAAGCACATCCGTACGCTTTTTTACCCTCAACAATTCACTTATGTGCATTTTTATCCGTCTTCCGAAACATTAGAATAAGCCTCGTAGACGTTATTCAACCACATGAAATGGGGGCATTTCGATGTTAAAAAGGCTTCTGGCACTGTCGACTAGCGCGGTGCTGACGATGGGAATTCTGGCGGCATGTTCGGGCAACAACGATAACGCGAACAACGGCGCCGCAACGGGAACGGCATCCGCGCCGGCGAGCGGGGAAGCGGCTTCCGTAACGATCAACATGTTCACGGCTTCTCCGGAATACACGGATGCTTTCAATGCTTATATCGCGGAATACAAGAAGGTAAAGCCGAACGTGAAGATCAACCTGGAAATCATGCAGGCCGATTACAACACGGTTCTTAAATCGAGAATCGCTTCGGGCAGCACGCCGGACGTGTTCCAAACGACGGCAGGCGGAGATATCGACACCTTCGCGGAATATAGCGCCGATTTGACGAACGAACCGCTTGCGGCCGCGATGACCGACGCCGTTCGCTCCAATATGTCCTCCTCCGATGGCAAGGTACTCGGCTTGCCGGTTAAAGGCAACCTCTTCGTTCTGATGTACAACAAGAAGCTGCTGGCGGATGCAGGCATTTCCGCGCCGCCGAAAACGACGGCGGAGCTTAATGACGCGATCGCGAAGCTGGAAGCCAAAGGAATCACGCCATTTGCTAACGGATACAAAGAGTGGTGGGTCTGGAAGCATATTTTCCAGCATTTCGTTGACGCCGCGGCGCAAGACGCGAATATGAGCGCTAAAGATTTAGTCGCTAAATTCATTGCCGGGGAAACGACGTTCAAGGATCATCCCGTTCTGAACGACAACTTCTTCAATTTCATCGACCTAACCGTTAAGCATGGCACGGACAAACCTCTTGAGCGCGATAGCAATGCCGAAGTCAGCGATTTCGCGTCCGGCAAAGCGGCATTCATGACGGGTAAAGGCGCATGGGACGAAGAAGCGATCAAGAAAATCGCCCCGGATTTCCAACTTGGCATCGCCGGTTATCCCGTGAGCGACAAAGCGGATCAAGCGTTGATCATTACGGGCGCGGACCAAGCGCTGCGGATTAACAAAGATTCGAAAGTCGCCAAAGAAACGATCGAATTCTTCAATTGGCTCTATACTTCCGATTACGGCAAGAGCTGGTTTTCTAACGTAGCGAAGGTTATTCCTCCAATCAAGGATGCGCCGCTTCCGAATCTCGACATGCCGAAGCAAATGGAAGAAATCCTCAAAACCGAGAAGTCCGGAGACCTTTCCGTCAACTACTCGCTCGATACGTTCCATCAGAAGTTCGGCGAACTGATGCAGGCCTATATCGGCGGCAGCAAGTCGAAGGACGATACCGTCAGCGAGATTCAGAAAGCTTGGATTCAATTCGGCTCCGCCCAATAAGATAGATCCGCGAATTTGTCTATTCAAGCGGTAACTTGTCGCCGGAGATGAAGCGTCTGGATATTACGATCAAATAACTTCATGAGTAGCAAAGAGGAGAATCCCGGCGGGATTCTCCTCTTTGTAATTTAAGGCAATCGATTAATCCGATCAACTTTTCGCCGCTTCCGCGTACTCGTCCCGGATTCGCAAAATGCCGGGCAAGTTGTCAAAGAAGACATCGAGCAGCTTCGGATCGAAGTGGCGGCCGCTTTCTCCCCTGAAATAGGCGAGAATGTCGTCCAGAGGCCAAGCTTTCTTGTATACCCTGTCGCTGCCGAGGGCGTCGAAGACGTCCGCGATCGCCACGATTCTTCCGTAAATATGAATGTTCTCGCCGGCGAGTCCGTTTGGATAACCGGTTCCATTGAATTTCTCGTGGTGCTGGTGGGCGATGATGGCGGCGTATTTGATAATATCGCGGTTCGAATGATTCAGCATATCGTAACCGAAATTCGTATGGTGTTTGATCGTATCGAATTCCTCGTCGGTCAGCTTGCCGGGCTTGTTCAGGATCGCGTCCGGAACGGCGACCTTGCCGACGTCGTGCATCGAAGAAGCCAGCCGTACGAGCTCGGCTTCTTCCTCGGGAAGGCCGTACTTGAGCGCGAGCAGCTTGGCGTATTCCGCGACCCGTTTGACATGATAGCCGGTTTCCTTCGATCTCGTCTCCGCGATTTCGCCGAGCGTGAAAATAATTTCTTTCTGCGTGTTCTCGACTTCCTCGTTCAAGTAAATGTTCTCGAAAGCGACGGACACGTTGGAGCTGTATATTTCGATCAAATACCGGTTCCATTCGTTCAAGGGCGTCGATCCTTCGAAATAGATGACGTTTTCGCTGCCGGTCTTGCTCTGGAAGTAGCAGGTGAAGTGCTCGTCGTAAAAGCTGCCCTTCTTGTCCTTGAACGTTTTCTCGATGCTGCTCAGCACGCGGGGAGGCACGAGGTCTTCGATCCGATCGTTCTCGCTCGGGGCGTAATCGCCGCTGGCGGCCAATATATAGATTTTCTCTTGACCCTTCGAGACGGCATAGCTGTTGCAATGAAGCGCGTTCTTGTTCAGGTTGAGAATCGACGTGAGCTGGGTGAGCACGCCGGAAGCGAATTTGCGCATCGACTTCAGCTCGAACAGGTCCGCGGAGGAGTTGATGATTTTCTCCAGGCCGAGCTTGTTGTTCTCGATTACGACGATGTCGCGAAAGGACCGAAGAGCGGACATGACCGTCGTAAAAAGCTTCTGCGAAGTCAATTCCGTCTTCTCTTTGTAATCGTTGATATCGTAGTTCGTGATCACGAGCTTCTCCGGCGCTTGACCGGGCTGGCCCGTGCGCAGAATGATGCGCGCCGATTGATATTTCAATTGCTCGCGGATGTGCCGGACAATCCGCAGGCCGGTATCGTCCTGGTCCATGACGACATCTAACAAAATGATGGCGACGTCCGGATGGTCCCGTAACACCTCGTGCGCCTCGGCCTCGGAGTACGCGCTGATCATCTCCAGCCGCTTGCCGTCGAATTCGAAGTCGCTTAATACCAGCCGGGTAACGTTGTGGACTTCGTGCTCGTCGTCGACGATAATGACTTTCCAGCGCTCGCCGCGGGCAGCGGTCCCGGAAGCCTCCGGGTTCCCGCGCTCATCGTTCTCGTCGTCGGCGAAAATCAGAAAATCGTCCTGTTGGTCGCTTGCCATAGCTGTCATCCCTCGTTCTTCATAGGTATTTGGATAATGAATTCGGTGCCGATGCCCGGATTGCTCTCGCATCTGATCGTGCCGCCAAGCGATTGCGTGACGAGATTGTAGACGATATGCATGCCGAGTCCGGTGCCTCCCCCTGCCCGGTTCGTCGTGAAGAAAGGATTAAAGATCTGCTCGACGATCTCCGATGCCATGCCTCGGCCGTCGTCGGAATAATGGAGGGTCATCTCGTCTTTATAGGACGAAGTGTTGATCGTGATCGTTCCTTCGGCGTCGGCGTCGTACGCATGGATGATCGAGTTCATGATCAGGTTCGTCACGATTTGCGAGATCGCGCCCGGATCGCTATAGATGGACACTCCGTCCTTGCCGAGCAGAACGACCCGCAGCTTCGTCTTCTTCAGGTTCGGTTGAAGGCTGATTAACACTTCCCGGATATATTCCTTGATCTGGAACGTTCTCTTCGTCTCGACTGACCGGTCGACGGCTACCTGCTTGAAGCTACGGATCAGCTCCGATGCGCGGAATAAATTCGTCTGGATCATGCCCGTCGTCTCCCGAACCGACTTCAGGTATTCATCCAAATCCGAGCGCTTCATCTTGTTGTCTTGGTACAACGACTGGAATGCTTTGGATCGCTCGTCCAGATAAGAGGCCGCGGTGACGCCGATGCCGATCGGAGTATTGATCTCGTGAGACACTCCTGCGACCAAGCTGCCCAAGGCGACCATTTTCTCCGATTCGACGAGCTGTTTCTGAGCTTGTTGAAGCTCTATGTACCGGCCTTCCAGATTACCGACCATCTCGTTAAAAGCGGAAGCGACTTCGTTGATTTCTTGGCTGGAATCAAGCAAGAGTTCCTTGTAGTCGTCGCCCTTCTTGACCGATAGCGCGGCTTCCCGCAATCTGAGCAGCGGCCGGATCAGCAGCTTGCGGATAATGAACGAGAGAACCGCGAGCAGAAGAACGGCCATGGCGATCCCTACGCCGACGATAATGCGAATGCGGTCTTGGATCAGACGTCTGCTTTCGGATGTATCCAAGAGGAGCTCGATCCCACCGATCGTGACTCCGTCTTCCTTTAGCGGAGCGGTCAGCCTGTCCTTGGGAATGCCGTCGTCTTCGTTGCGCAGGTGCGCGACGAGCGTCTCGTCCTCGGATGACTGCAGCGAGTTTAGCAATTCGCGCGGGGACGGTTGGCCGACCAGGTTGCGATCCGTCGAGGCGAGAATCACGTCTTTCCCGTACAACGTCAGCTGAATCACATTTCCGTCTTTGTACTGGATATAGTCGAAAATTTGCTGGACGTCTTCCATCGAATGGGACTCCTCGTACCGCCCGTTGATCGCGGTCGTCATCCCGTCGAGCTGGCTGACGTACGTTTCTTCGACGGAGCGCTGCAAGCTATAGGAGTTAAACCAAACGACGATGGACATGAGTACGATGGTAACGGCGGTAACGAGAACCAGAATTCGGGTTTGCAGGCTAATGTTTTTGAACACGTCTCTTCTCCTGTTAACGAATCGTTATTTGATCTCGAAATCGAACGTTTTCGTGACGTCGTAGGGAGTATGATCGTTGTTGTGCAAGGATACTTTCAACGTATGCTTGCCTGCGGCAAGATCGGGGAATACCTTCTTCCCTTCCTTGACGCCGATTTTCTCCCCGTTGTCGAGATACATATGGATGTGTCCTTCGCCGGTTTTGCGGGCCATGCCGTAATGCTCGGGCGAGATCTTCATATCCGTATCGACGGTGACGCTTACTTGATTGCCTTCGATAACCATCTTGACGTCCATCGTCGGTTTGTGCGCTTCTTGGTTGCTATCGCCGCCGGAGCTCGATTTCGTTGAGCCGCATGCGGACAGAAGAAGACAGCAAAAGAGCAAAACGCTTATGATTCTCATTCGTAACACCTCGCCTATAAGTTGCATTCGACTATATTATAAAGTTTTTTGTCGAAAAATGGAGGGATATTTTTCCGGGATTCAATCTTGCAGCCTGCGGGCGGGGACGCGGCTGAATCGGGAACGCGGGAAAGGGGCACGCTGAGTGGAGAACGGGAGGGGAAGACGATGCTGACGCCGGAACAAAGGCTCACGCTGCATGGATTCAACAATCTGACGAAGTCGCTCAGCTTCAATATGTACGACGTCTGCTTCACGAAGACGAAAGAAGAGCGCGAGGCGTACATCGCTTACATAGACGAGCAATACAATTCCGACCGCCTGACCAAAATCCTGAACGCCGTGTCCGACATTATCGGCGCTCACGTCCTTAACACGGCGAAGCAGGATTACGTGCCGCAAGGGGCGAGCGTGACGCTTCTCGTCTCGGAAGGTCCCATAGTGGAAGTGCCGAACGAATCGTACGACGAATCGCCCGGACCGCTCCCCGGCAACGTCGTCCTGCAGCTGGACAAGAGCCATATCACGGTGCATACTTACCCGGAATACCATCCGAGCGAAGGGATCAGCACGTTCCGGGCCGATATCGACGTATCGACGTGCGGAGAAATCTCGCCGCTGAAGGCGCTGAACTATTTGATTCATTCCTTCGATACCGACATCATGACGATCGATTACCGGGTAAGGGGCTTCACTCGCGACATTAGAGGTAACAAGCTGTTCATCGACCACGCTATCAATTCGATCCAGAATTACATCCCGAAGGAAATCATCCAGCAGTACGACATGATCGACGTCAACGTGTACCAGGAGAACATTTTCCATACGAAGTGCAAGCTGCGCGATTTCGACTTGAACAACTACTTGTTCGGCTACTCGAAGGACAAGCTGAGCGAGGATGATCAGCGCGATATCGCCGAACGGCTGAAAGACGAAATGGACGAAATTTTTTACGGCAAAAATATCAAGTAATCGGACTTTTTGAACAACCTCCGATCGTGTACAATAGAAACGTAGATTTCGGTTCATGCAAGGGGGTTGTCAACAGATGAGCCAAGCGGACGCGATCAAGAAAATTCTCGAGAAGAAAAAAGCTCGCCAGCAAGCGCAGAACGGCAAAGCCGGATTCTCCTCGGACGTCAAGCAAATGAAGACGCAGATCAACAAAGTGCAGAACAACCAGAAAAGGCGAACGGGCGTATAAGTCCGTCGGCTTAGTCGGTTTCGGCGCGCCCTTCCGGTTTTCCTCCGGAAGGGTTTTCGTTTACTCAGGCCGGACCATGTACTATACTATAATTATTCCATTGAATGAAATAATTACGACGGCGACAGGTGCGGACGGGAGATTGACGCGACGTGCGAGTAAAGGGCAACCTGCAATTGATGAAAGAGATCAATACCGCGATGATTATGAACCTGCTCCACCGGGAAGGGAAAATCACGAGGGCGGAATTGACGAAGATCACGAAGCTGAGCCCGACGACCGTCTCGGTGCTGATCGAGGAGCTTATCGCCAGAAACCTCGTCGAGGTCATCGGGGAGAAAATCTCACCCGGCGCGGGTCGCAGGGCGCTCGCCTTGCAAATCAACAAGGACGGCGGGTGCGTCGTCGGCATCTCGCTCGGCATCCATTCGCTGATCTGCGCGGTGATGAACCTGCACGGGCAGATCGTCGCGGAGCATCGAACGAAGCTCGAGATCGGCGGAGTATCGCTTGCGCAACAAATTTTCGACGCGATTACGGTTTGCGTCAACCAAGTCGAAACGTTGCGCGCGGACTTGATCATGGGCATCGGCATCTCGATTCCGGGCATCGTCGACGAGCAAGAAGAGACGGTCGTCTATTCCGGCTTGCTGAAGCTGAGAAACGTCGACCTGCGTAAGCAGCTTTCCGTGATATTCCCGAGCGTGCCGATCAAGGTCGTTAACGATTCGAACGCGGCCGCCTTCGCCGAGCATTATTTCGGCGCGGGGAAGGACAAGAGCAACCTCGTCTATTTGAGAATCGACGAGGGGATCGGAGCCGGCATCATTCTCGGATCGGAGATCTATTCGGGATACAGGGGAGCGGCCGGCGAGATCGGACATATTTCCGTCGATCCGGACGGTGAAATCTGCAATTGCGGTCAGCGGGGCTGCATGGAAACGGTACTGGGCGGTCGTTATGTACTGGGCCGATGCAGGGACCTTGCCACGAATCTGGGCATCGCCGTCCCCGATTCGCTGGACGAAATCATCGCCCGTTCAGATGCGGGCGAGACATGGCTTGAGCCGGTATTCGAGCGGATTTCTCGCGTGACAAGCCTCATGATCGCCGGCACCGTCAACTTCCTCAGTCCCGAGGTCGTCATCATCGAGGGCTGGATCAATCGTTCCGTCAAGCTATCGGAGCAATTGAATGCCGCACTACTGAATATATCGGTTCCGTTCGTCTTCTCGAAACACGGAATATTGCGGGCGACTTTTGGAGAAAAAGGCGCTCTGTTCGGCTCGGCGGCGTTAATGCTGCACAACATTTTCAGCGCGTCGGTGTTGAAATAAAGCGGAGGTAGAATGAAGGCTATGGACAAGAAAGTATACGCGGGCATCGACTTGGGCGGCACGAAAATTCTCGCGGTGCTGACGGACGAGAACGGAACGAAGCTCCGCCACGCGGAGACGAGCACGAATGCCGCCGAGGGGGAAGAGGCCGTCATCGGTCGAATGATCGCGCTCCTGCGCGAAATGCTGGAGCCGGGCGAGAAGCTGGCAAGCATCGGCGTGGCGACGGCGGGCACGCTGAACGCCGCCGAAGGCATCGTCGCGACCGCGGCGAATTTGGGATGGCATCAGGTGCCGCTCGGCAAGAAGCTGGAGAATGCGTTCGGCGTACCGGTGAGGCTCGAGAACGACGCTAACGCGGCCGCGTACGGCGAATGGGCTGCCGGCGCGGGCAAGGGCACGCAAGATTGCGTCTACGTTACGGTATCGACGGGAATCGGCGCGGGCATCGTCAGCTCCGGCAAGCTCATCCGCGGAAGGGATTCCAGCGCGGGCGAGCTCGGTCACATTACGCTCGACTGGAACGGACCCCGCTGTCCTTGCGGCAACGTCGGGTGCGTCGAGCTATACGCGTCGGGGACTGCGATCGGACGCGCCGGACAACGGCTCGCCGCCGAACGTCCGGAAGAAGCGGCTACGCTGCTCGCGATCGCCGGCGGAGCGGCGATCACGTCCCGGCACGTGGCGGAAGCGGCGGCCGCGGGCGACGGGCTGTCGCTCGGCGTGCTGCGCGAAGCCGGCAGAGCGCTCGGCACCGCTCTCGTCAGCATTATCCATATGACGAATCCGGAAGCGATCGTGCTCGGCGGCGGCGCGTCCGCCATCGGCGAGCCGCTGCTCGGGCCGATGCGCGAGGCGATCGCCGACCTTGGCATCGCTTCGATGGCCGCGGACGTGCGGATCGTCAGTCCTCTGCTCGGCAAGGAAGCCGGGGCGATCGGCGCGGCTCTGCTCGTCGCGAAGGGATGAGGCTCATTGTTTTTTCATATCGGTCTTGCAATCGTACCGTTTTCGCCCTCTCGGCGGAACGGTTTTTTTTGTGCTTGCCCGGCTTGGAGAATATGTCCGTTTTCAGCAAATGCTCAGCCCATCCTAAGGTTCGTTTCAGTTATTTTTAAGGGGAGAATCATTAACGGAATGTAAAGTAACAAATGCGGCCAACGACAGAGACGAGGTGTTAACCGATGAACAAGCAACTGAAATTCCGCCACGAGCTGAAATATTACATGAACCCGATGCAGTACCTGGTCATGAAACGCCAGCTTTCGAACGTGATCAAGCTGGACAAGCACGCGGGCCCGACGGGCGAATACCATATCCGCAGCCTGTACTTCGACGATATCGAGAACAAGGCGTTGCACGAGAAGCTGGCCGGCGTCCGGGATCGCGAGAAATATCGGATCCGGATCTATAACAAGTCGGACAAGGTCATTCATCTGGAGAAAAAGGTCAAGTTCAACGATTACGTATCGAAGCTGAAGGAAACGTTGACGCGGGAGATGGTCGATTCGGTGCTGGCCGGCAACTATGAATCGTTCAACGATCCATCGAGACCGCTCCTCGCGGAGATGTACTACGAGATGAAGAACAAGCTGCTTCGGCCGAAGGTCATCGTCGACTACGTGAGGGAAGCGTACGTGGCCAAGGAAGGCAACGTGCGGATCACGTTCGACAAGCGGCTCCAGACCGGGCTTAACCAAGTCGATATATTCGACCCGCAGCTGAGTACGATCAACGCTTTCGACGACGACATCACCGTGTTCGAGGTGAAGTTCGACGAGTATTTGCCGGAATATATCCGGATCGCGATCCAGGCCGGCGGTCTGGTCCGGCAATCCAATTCGAAGTACGTCATATGCCGGAAGCTCATTAAATTCAACTCCTGGGAGGATCAATAAACATGGATACGACAACGACAGGCGCTGCCGCGGATACGAAATCTTTTTCGGACATACTCAAAGATTCGGTGCTGGACAATTTCACGTCGGATATCGATATTTCCAAAATCATCATTACGATGCTCATTTCGTTTTTCGTCGGATTGTTCATTTACGTGTTATACAAGCGCATTTTTAGCGGCATTCTCTACTCCAAAAGCTTTAACGTATCGCTGATCGGCATGACGCTCATCACCTCGATGGTCATTATCGCGGTCAATTCCAACCTTGTCCTGTCTCTCGGGATGGTCGGCGCGCTGAGCATCGTGCGTTTCCGGACGCCGATCAAGGATCCGACCGATCTGATCTTCCTGTTCTGGGCCGCGGCAGCGGGCATCGTGACTGGAGCGGGCTTCTATTCTCTCGCGGTCATCGGGTCGATCATCGTCGGATTGGTGCTGTTCATCTTCGTGAAAAACACTTCGTTCGAGACGCCTTACCTGCTTGTCGTGAACTGCGACGGCGACGAAAGCGAGCAAGCGATCCACAAACGGCTCGGCTCGGAAGTCAAACGGTTTAACGTGAAGCAAAAGACGGTGACGAGCGACAACATCGAGATGACGGTGGAAGTTCGGCTGCGCGGGCAAGAAACGGGCTTCGTCAATAAAATCACGGCGCTTGGCGGCGTGAAAAACGCGGTTCTGATCAGCTACAGCGGCGACTACGTGTCGCAGTAAGGGAGGCGGTCGCCATGAAAAGGCAACTTACGGTGCCGCTGCTCTCCGCGGTTCTCGCGATCGCGCTGCTTGCCGCGCTGACGTGGAATGCGCGAGGCACGGACGGCGAGGAGGCGACGACGGCGCGAACGCAGATGAGCGCCGGCGCGGAGACGGCGGACGAGGCGGATCAAGCCGTTTTTCCGAAGGATAAGGTCGCGGACGTGAAGATTACGATCGACGAGGACGATTTCCAGGACATGATGGATAACGCCTCGGCGGAGGAACTGAAGCACGCCTCCGTCGAGTACAACGGAATCAAGCTGGATAACATCGGCATTCGGACGAAGGGCAACCTGTCGCTGAGGAGCGTCGTGAATTCGGATTCGGACCGGTACAGCTTTAAGCTGAGCTTCGACGAGTACATCTCGAGCCAGACGCTGATGGGCATAGGCAAAATCAACCTGAACAACAGTTACAGCGACGCGACGTATATGAGGGAGTTCCTGACTTACGAGCTGGCGGAATCGATGGGCTTGCCGACGCCGAAGTATTCTTACGTGAACGTCTACGTGAACGGCGAGCTGTACGGGTTCTATTTGGCCATCGAACAAGTCGGCGACGCTTACTTGGAACGGAATTTCGGGAATTCGTACGGCGCGCTGTACAAAGCGGAGTTCAACGGGTCGGGCGCGGTCGGAGGAGATCTTCTCTGGCAAGGCGACGATCTGGATTCGTATACGGCGCTCGTGCAGAAGTCGGAGAAATCGAACGACGGCGTGTTGACCGATATGCTGGACGAGCTGAATAACGGCGACGATTATAGGAAGGTGCTCGACGTCGAGGATGCGCTCAAGTATATCGCGTTAAACGCCGTGACGGTCAATATGGACAGTTATTTAGGCTCGAATAAGCAAAATTATTATTTGTACGAGGACGACGGCGTGTTCTCCATCTTGCCGTGGGATTACAATATGGCGTTCGGCGGCATGGGCAGCAGCTCGCAGGTCATGATCGACGAGCCGACGCAAGGCGCGGTCACCGAACGGCCGTTGGTAGCCAAGCTGCTCGGCGTAGCGGAATATAAGGAAAAGTATCACGAGATCATTCAAAGCATGGTGGACGGCTACTTGTCGGACGCGAAATTCCAGGAGAGAGTGAAACAGCTGCAGGAGCTGATCTCGCCGTACGTGAAGGCGGATCCGCGGCCTTTCTCCACCTACGACCAGTACGAAAGCGCGATTCCTCAGCTTGTGACGTTCACGTCCGCCCGGGTGGAAAATGTATCCGGACAACTGAACGGCACGATCGCGTCGTCGGGAGACGGTAGCGGAAGCGGAGGCGGTATGGGCGGTTTCGGCGGAGGACGGGGCGGCAACGGTCGGAGAACTGATCAAGCGCAGCAGCAGCAGCAGCAGCCGGATCAAGCAGCGGCAGCTCGGCCGGATGCGAACGTGGCGGCAGCCGAGGCGAAGCAAGGCGCCGTTTCCGGCCAATACGGGCAAACCGGTCAACAGGGCTTGCCGCAGGGCGGACAATTTCCGCAAGGCGGACCCGACGGGCAAATGCCGGACGGGTTTGGCGGAGGACAAGGCGGAATGGGCGGCGGTTTCCAGGGCGGCTTCGGCGGCGACAGAGGCGGAATGATGGGCATAAACGGCCAAGCGGGCGCTGCGACCGAAGGCGGCAGCGAAGACGCGGCGATCACGACGGCGATCTCGCTCGGGGTGCTGGCGTTGGCGGGATTATTCGTGGCCTTCTATCGGCGGAAAAGGCTATAGGTTAATCGAGAACGGATGGGCCGACCATACACGCGGATCGCGCGTAGGGTCGGCCTATTCGCGTTCTCGCCATTATCTGCTCTCGGACCGCCGACCTCTCTATCTTTTTTGAAGGATTCCATTATTTTCTGCAAGAAGTACGATTGATCTAGGCGATCGATGTCCGAATTGATGATCCCGTTCCGTGTCGTCTGCCGGAGCGGGATTTTACTTGAGGCTTGCATTGTATAGTGTGTCGTGATACACTAATTGCAATGTGTATGGCATGTGTCCACACACTACTTACAATATTGGCTTGCATTTGCCAAAGCGGGGTGGGAATCATGAAAGATGAGATCGTGTTGCTATCGGATGATTTCCAGATTAATCCTTCCCGTCCAATCTACGAGCAGTTTGTTGAGCAAATCCGCGCACGGATTGTCAGCGGTCTTATTCCTGCTGGTTCAAGGCTTCCCTCGGTAAGGGATCTTGCAGCGGATAGACGCATTAATCCGACTACGGCTGCCAGGACTTATCAAGAGTTGGAAAGGAAGAGGCTAATCGTGACTTACCGAGGACAAGGCACTTTCGTAACAAGCGCAGAGGATACGATTCATGAAGCGCGGAAAGAAATGGCGGTGGAAGCAGTTGCCCAGCTCAAGGCTATTGCACATTCGCTTGGGCTAACCGTGCACGAAATGATTCAATTAGCGGATCAGGAGGAATCATGATGGTCGATCACAAAGAGGTCTCATATACACCAGTCGGGAGTAACGCCATTCATTGTCGTGAGGTATGTCTGCAGGTAAAGAAGAAAAAGATTCTAGACCAGGTGAGCTTCGAGGTTCCGAGGGGAAGCATTACGGGGCTGCTTGGGCCCAATGGAGCTGGCAAGTCGTCGCTTTTGCGTATGATTGCGGGATTATCGGCGCCGGATTCTGGATCTGTGCATATATTTGATCAGCCGGCAGGAGAAGCGATGCTCAGTAAGCTATCCCTTTTGCCGGATCGTGGAAGCTTGCCGGGTTGGCTAACAGCCGGGAAATGGCTTGCTTTTGCCCGAAGCATCTATCCGGATTGGAACGATGCCAGCGCGGAGCAATTAGTCGAAAGCTTGAAGATCAGCTTGGATTCTCGGATATCCGTCATGTCCAGGGGAGAAGAGGCAAGGCTTCAGCTTCTGACATGCTTGGCTCGGACGGCTCCTCTTGTCATTCTGGATGAGCCATTTACGGGTGTCGATATGATCTCCCGAGAGCAGATCTCCTCGACGGTTGTTAGCGAGCTTGCGGATGGAGAGAGGACTTTCCTGATTGCTACGCATGATATTCGGGAGATGGAAATGTTGTTCGACAGGTTAATCTTAATTAAAGACGGTCAGATTCAAAGCGTTGCTAACGTAGAGCAGCTGCGGAGCTCCGGAAAGTCCGTGGAATCCCATTACAGGGAAGTGTTCGCATGACAACACTCAGTAGATTAGCTCATTTTGAGTTCAGCCGCTTCAGTTCATCTTTGCCTGGACTGACAAGTAGAGGAATCAAGATAGCGATATCTTACTTAGCTCTAATAATAGCAGGCGGTATTTATTTCTTTAGGGAAAATAATTCGCCGGAAATCGTATTCGCGTTCGGGGTGACGTTATCATGGGGAATCCTTATGTCGTTATCCATGTCTCATATTATGACCTTCTGGGCACAGCCGCAGAGAGAATGGTGGCTGTCGCTGCCTCACTCCCGTTCCCTCTTGGTAAGCGCTAAAGCGTTGGGTCTTATGCGAGTAGGCTTGAGAGTCGTTATTCTTATCCAGCTTGCATGCTTGTGCTATTATGGGGTCGCAGCGGCTTCAGGTAGGATGAACCCGTTGCCTGCGGGGCAATTGATAGCCATAGTCGGAGCAAACCTGGTGATTTCGCTATCATTCATTCCCGTAGCCGTTCTGTTAGGATTGTCAATATGTACGATGTACAACGGGTGGGCGCGGTGGGGGCTAATTCCATATCTAATTATCATGCAGAGTCCTTACGGATTATTCGGAATTTTAATGGAGATGAAAAGCTCCGAATTCCGAGCTATCTCTCCAGATTACTTATTGCTCTATTCATTGGGCATCGTTGTCATTGGATGGCCTATCGCCTATGTCCTGATGAGGTTGATTTCAGGCATAGGAATGAAGAATATGGCGGATGTCCGCTTACGTATTAAATCGACAGCTTCCTCCAGATCAACCGGTAAAAACAAGGATGATTTGATTCGCAGCGCAAATAAGTTAAGCGGGTTTGCCATTCTATATTCTTTGGAACGCGAACGTTTTCGTTACTATGGTTCTATTAAATCCATTCGGATGGTTAAATACGCCATATTGTCGTTGATAGCGTTGGGTGGATTCCTATCTTCGGCATATTCCACGGCATTACTGGAAATGATGCAAATATTATTCATGCTCCCCGTGCTGGGGGCATCCGTCTATATGATGAACAAGGGTAATATAGAGCGGAAAAACTTGCAGTGGTGGTTAAGCTTTCCTCTCCCTCGCAGTCATTTGGTGTTAGCGCAAATTGCCGGCTTGTGGATGACCGTTGTTCGAATCATTGGGGCATTGTCGGCGGCTTACGGGTTTGGCATTGCGATGGGCATTGTTACGGGACGCATGGGAATGCAGCATCTAATGGAACATATTGAATGGTTTGCCTATACGCTTGTCTTGTATATCTCCATGCTTACTATTGCTTTAGGTATGCTGCAGTCTTCCTATTATTTTATGAAGTCTACGTTGTTGACGTATATCCACTTACCGCTATACATGCTTGTTGGGTTCCAGACCGTTATCATTAACGAATTCTTCTTTCCCAAGAACTTTGTTACCCCTGCTCAAGTTCCTTACTGGGATTACGTAGGAATTTTATTGGCAATTGGATTGCCTATTGCTGCGCTTAGTACTTGGATTGGTGCAAAATATATGCAAGTATTGCTGAATATTCAGTCCAAATCAACGAATCAACGATGATAAGTTAACTTAGGAAGAAGTCAGGAGCAGCGAGAAAAGCTCTATAAAAACATGTACCGCCATCCTTAGGACGGCGGTACATGTTTTTTATAGACGAATAAGAATCAACCCTCGAGCAAAAGCGTTTCCGGATCTTCGAGCATTTCCTTGATTTTGACGAGGAACTGTACCGCTTCCGCGCCGTCTACGATTCTGTGGTCGTAGGAGAGGGCGATGTACATCATCGGACGGTTCTCCATGCGTTCCGCGTCGATCGCGATCGGACGAAGCTGGATTTTGTGCATGCCGAGGATACCGACTTGAGGCGCGTTCAGGATCGGCGTCGAGAGCAGGGAGCCGAATACACCGCCGTTCGTGATCGTGAACGTTCCGCCTTGAAGCTCGGACAATTCCAGCGTGTTATTGCGGGCTTTGCCGGCCAATTGAACGATCGTGCGCTCGATTTCGGCGAAGCCGAGGCGATCCGCGTCGCGGAGAACCGGAACGACCAAGCCTTCTTTCGCCGATACGGCGATGCCGATGTCGTAGTATTTCTTGACGATGATGTCTTCGCCGCTGATTTCCGCGTTCAGATGCGGGAATGCTTTCAGCGCGCCGACGACCGCTTTCGTGAAGAAGGACATGAAGCCGAGACCGACGTCGTGCTTCTCTTTGAAGGAGTCTTTGCGGCGTTTGCGGACTTCGAGAATCGCGGTCATGTCGACTTCGTTAAAAGTCGTCAGCATCGCGGCCGTTTGTTGCGCTTCGACGAGGCGTTTGGCGATCGTCAGGCGACGGCGCGACATGCGCTTGCGTTCTTCCGGCTTGTTGGCGTTGGAAGTCGGCTTGTCGACCGCAGGGGCAGCCGAAGCCGCTTTAGGCGCCGCGGCTTGCGGAGCCGGAGCGGCACCCGCGTTCGCGACGTCGCTCGCGTGAACGCGTCCGATCGGATCGCGTGCGGGCACCGCGTTCAGGTCGATGCCTTTCTCGCGGGCGAGCTTGCGGGCCGCTGGCGTCGCGAGCGTGGAACTCGCGTCGACCGAAGGCGCCGATGCCGCCGGTGCCGCGGCGGGAGCAGGAACAGCCGGAGCAGCCGGAGCAGCGGCCGAGCCGCCTGCTCCGATCCGTCCGACCGCTTCGCCGATACGAACCGTGTCGCCTTCGTTCGCGAGAATCTCGGAGATGACGCCGTCTTCTTCGGCGCTGATTTCAAGGTTTACTTTGTCGGTTTCGAGTTCCAGCAGCAAGTCGCCTTGGCGGACGGAGTCGCCCGCTTTAACGATCCATTTGGAGACCGTTCCTTCCGTAATGGATTCACCCATCGCTGGTACGATAATGTCGGACATTGCTAGTTACCTCCCGGATTTGACTGACGATTTCTTTTTCTGAACCAAAGTCTGATTGATGATGAACTGTTGCTCGAACGCATGGATCTGCTGGTAGCCGCTTGCCGGGCTGGAACGTTTCGGACGGCCGTTGTAGCCGACTTCGACTTTGGCGTTGTCGACGAGCTCGCGGATGCGAGGCTCCATGTAGCTCCAAGCGCCCATGTTCTTCGGCTCTTCTTGCACCCACAGCACTTCGGTCAAGTTCGGGAAGCGATCGACGATCGCCTGGACTTCTTGCTGAGGGAACGGATACAGTTGCTCGATCCGCGCGATGTGGAGCCAGTCGCGGTTCACGTCGGACGATTTGTCGAGCTCGTCGGCCAAATCGATGGCCACTTTGCCGGTGCAAAGCACGAGGCGTTCGACGCGTTGCGGGTTGCCGCCGAGTCCCGGTTGCTCGATGACCGTCTGGAACGTGCCTTCGCTGAGCTGGGACGCCGGAGACGCCACGTACGGATTGCGGATCATGCTCTTCGGCGCCATCATGATGAGCGGACGGGCTTCGTCCGTATTCAGGATGGAAGCTTGGCGACGGAGCAGGTGGAAATATTGCGCCGCGCTGGACAAGTACGCGACCGTCCAGTTTTCTTCGCCGGACAGCTGCAGGAAACGTTCCATTCTCGCGCTGGAATGCTCAGGTCCTTGGCCTTCGAAGCCGTGCGGCATGAGCATGACCAACCCGGAACGTTGCGACCACTTGGACTTGCCGGCGGAGATGAACTGGTCGATCAGCACTTGGGCGACGTTCGCGAAGTCGCCGTATTGCGCTTCCCAGATGACCATCGTTTCCGGCGCGTAGACGTTATAACCGTATTCGAGGCCGAGGACGCCGGCTTCGGATAACGGGCTGTTATGAATCGCGAAGGAAGCATTCGCTTCTGGCAAGGCGTGAAGCGGGCAGAACGTCGCGCCCGTCTCGGGATCGTGAAGGACGAGGTTGCGGTGCGCGAACGTCGCTCTTTCGACGTCTTGGCCGCTCAGCCGGATCGGCGTGCCGTCGGCCAGGATCGAAGCGAAGGCGAGCGTCTCGGCTTGGCCCCAATCGACCTTCTCCCCGTCGTTCAGCGCGTCGGCGCGGCGCTCGAGAATTTTCTGTAGCTTGCCGTACACTTTGAAGCTGTCCGGCCATTTCAGCAGGTTGGCGTTGATCGTACGCAATTTCTCGATCGGAACCGCCGTAACCGGCTTCGGCGCGGAAATGTTGAACGCCGTAGGGCCGGCTTGATGCACCGGATCCTTCTTCTCTTTGCCCTTCACTTCGTCGTAAGCGGTTTTCAGCTTGTTCAGCACGTCGCGCTTGATTTGGTCCGCGCCTTCCGACGTCAGCGCGCCTTCGAGGACGAGCTTGTCGGCGTATAGCCGAGCGACCGGGGAGTGGGCTTTGACCTTCTTGTAAATAAGCGGCTGCGTCGTTTCCGGATCGTCCGTCTCGTTGTGGCCGTAGCGGCGATAGCCGATCAGGTCGATCAGGAAGTCCTTCTTGAACTGCGTACGGTATTCGCTTGCCAAGCGCGCCGCGGCGATGACGGCTTCCGGCTCGTCCGCGTTCACGTGGATGATCGGGATTTCGAAGCCTTTGGCCAAATCACTCGCGTAATGCGTCGAACGGGAGTCGTGGCTCTCGGTCGTGAAGCCGATGCGGTTATTGGCGATGATGTGGATCGTGCCGCCGCTCGTGTAGCCTTTCAGGTTGCCGAAGTTCAGCGTTTCCGCGACGATGCCTTCGCCGATGAAGGCGGCGTCGCCGTGAATGACGATGGACGCCGCGGCATCCAGGTTCTGTACCGGGTAGCCGGGCTTGCTGCGGTCTTCTTGCGCCGCGCGGGCGAAGCCGTTGACGACCGGATTAACGTATTCCAAGTGACTCGGGTTGTTCGCGAGCGTGATGCGCGTTTCCGCCGTTTGGCCGGACTGGATCGACCGGTTCGCGCCCAAGTGGTATTTGACGTCGCCCGTCCAGCCGTAGTTAATGCCGATGGAGCCTTCGGACGGGATCAGGTTCTTGTTCGGGGAGTGGTGGAACTCCGAGAAAATGTTGCCGTAAGGCTTGCCCAGCACGTGCGCGAGCACGTTCAAGCGGCCGCGGTGGGCCATGCCGATCGCGATCGAACGCGCGCCGTCGTTCGTCAGCTCATGCACGATCTCGTCCGCGAGCGGGATGAGCGATTCGATGCCCTCGGCGGAGAATCGCTTCTGGCCGACGAACGTTTTTTGCAGGAAGTCTTCGAACTGCTCGGCCTCGAGCAAGCGGCGAAGAAGGGATTCGCGCTCGGAAGCGAGAAGCTTTCTCGTCGGAATGACGTTCTCCGCTTGATTGTTCAGCCAATTGCGCTCTTCCTCGGAGTGGACGTGACCGAATTCGAACGCGATCGCTCCCGTGTACACTTCGCGAAGCTTTTGCGCCGCTTCCCAGGCGTTGTTGAACGCGTAGGGGGAGTCTTCCCACACGCACTCCGGAGGCAATTGCTTCAGATCCGCTTCGGACAAGCCGTACGTGCTTGGCTCGATCATGTCGGCGCGTGCTTTGAAGCTAAGCTCCAACGGGTCGATATTCGCGGCCAAGTGGCCGAACGAACGTATATTCCAAGCCAATTGGCCTGCAGCGATTGCTTTTTTGAGAATAAGGGAATCCGGTTTCTCGTTGCCACGAACTTGTTGCGGTTGCTCTGCCAGCGTCCGGGACGTGCCCGCTTCGATCCGGGGAGGCGCGCCGTATTGCGCGAAAAGCTCCCGGAATTGCGGACTTACCGCTTCCGGATTGTTCGAATAAATTTCGTGCTGCTCTTGGATGTAGCCTAGATTGGGCCCGAAAAACTGCTGCCACAGTCCTTGCATCATTTCATTGTCAACAGACATCTGTTCATCCCTCTGCATTCTTGATTGTTAAACGATCGGCCTCGAGATTGGTTCCTTGGGGCCTATTCCATTCTAATGCATTTTTCTGTTCGGAAATAGACATTATTATGCATGAGAATGATCTAATACAGAGAACGGTTATGCTACGTCCGCATTCATGGATAGATTGTGCAATTTTGGCGATTTTGACTCTTCGCTTTCGGTCCGGGATCGCTCGTTCGCTTTCATTTATGGATTTTTGTGTAAAAAAATTGGCGAATGTACTATTATAGAAGAAAAGATGCGAGTGGTTTAAGCGGCGCGGTTGACGTTAATTCGGGGAATCAAGCGATTTCGCGGATATAGCAACGCGAGGCGACGTTAATTCGGCGACTTCCGTGCGATCCGCTCAACAACAATATCTGACCAAACGGGAAAGGATGTGTCGCTATGGCGTACTCGATCGGATACGTGGCCCTGACTTCTTCGCCCTTGCCCGCGATCGGACGGGTGTCTTCGATTCACGACGGCTACCGGCCGATCGACGGCTGGTTGAAGCACGCGTGGAGCGGCCATTCATACGGCAAAACGATGAAGGAAGAAGCCGCTTCGATCGCGGGGTTCCTACAGGCCGCGGGACGGACGCGCGCGAACGCGACGGCGTTCCTCGGCGCTTCGACGTTGAAGGCGAGGCAGGTTTCGCCGCACGCGCCGGAGGAAGGGCTTTCTGCCATCGGAGCCGCGCGGGACGGAGCGGCCGTGAAGAGCTATCGCGTGACGGTCGGACGTTTGGCGGAATCCCAGCGCAATGTCGGAGATGCGTTCGATCCGGCCGATCGAACGGCGATCCGGAGCGGTACGAACCGGTTCGGCCTTTCGATCGGCGGACGGACGAAGAACGTGAAGGTAGAGATCGGAGAGACCGACACGAACGAGAAGGCGTTATCGAAAATCAAAGACGCGATCAACGGTTCCGGAGCCGGCGTGAAAGCTAGCCTTGTGCGGGATCGGGAGACGAGTTCGCTTCGCTTGGAGCTGACGGGGTCCCATACGGGCAAAGATAACGGATTCGCGATCGCGGACGAGACGGGGAACGCCGTCGCGGCTACGGGAATCGGCTCCGTCGCGCGGCAAGCGGCGGACGCGAAATATTTCGTCGACGGCGGCGACGAGCGCAGCTCCGCGACGAACGAAATCGTACTGGAGAAAGGGAAGACGACGGCGACGTTGCTGAAACCCGACGCCGCGGGTGGCACGGGGACGACGATCGACGTTCGGCCGGACGTCCGGCGAATCGCGCAGGCGGCGCGGTCGCTCGTCGACGGCTACAACGATACGCTCGATCGTCTGCGCGATGCCGGAGAGTTGTTCGGTCCCGCGGCGAAGCGCTCGCTCGACCAAGCGATCGGCCAAAGCGACGATCTTGCGGACGTCGGCATTCGGCGCGGCGCGGACGGCAAGTTAAAGCTGGACGAGAGCCGATTGTCGGATCGGGTGCTCGGGGACTTCGGCCGGGCCGGCGGCTCGCTGACGAATTTCGCGAAGAAGCTGGAGCACGCGTTCTTCCGGTTCTCGGAAGCGTCCGCAGGGAGCCTCGTCAACGATCGCGCGCAACGGCTGCAGCCCTTCTCCGCTTACGGCTCCGCCATGAAGCCGAAGCTGCGGTATCCGGGAACGGGACTTCTGGTGGATGAGTTGTTCTGATATTTGATATCCGCGATCCAATGATGCGTCCGAAGATTCTACGGACTCAGAACGTCGAGAAACCGTACGTATAGTGAAGTATCCTTATTTCACCAGGCAAAGGGCCTCTGCCCTCCCAATAAACTGCAAAAGTGCAGGTTAATCGACACGAAATCGGCCAAACGGCTCAACAACCTGCAAATGTACAGTTTGATAAACCGATATGACCGGATTCTCGCGAAAAGCGGCAAACAACCTGCACATTTGCAGGTTGTTTGCGTGTATCGGAAGAAATGAGCTAACCAACCTGCATTTTTGCAGGTTGTTCGGCGCAAAGGCGCAACAACCGTCGAGTTGAGGGGCGGATCAAAAAAAAGTATCCATGCATTCGAAACATACGGACTTTCTCGACAGCCTTCTGGACGCGGACGCCGTCGTCAACGTCGTCGTCGCGGGCTCGCTCGTCGCGCTCGCCGTCTGCTACGCCGTTACCCCGTGGCTAACGTCCGAGCGCTCCGCTTTGTCTCTCGGCGTCGGAATCGTGCTGCTTCGGCGGCAATCGCGCTTGGCATTCAAAGATCGAGTAAAGACGATTACGCGAAGGAACCAGTCAGTGGATGTAAAGAAGATTGTCCGGGAAAAGCTGAATCCGTATTTGCGAGGAAGGGCAACTACTTTGGAAATGGGATACAAACGTCAACAGCCATCCGAAAAACGGCGAAGCCGGTATACTAACCCTGACTGTCTCTGTCAGTGATGTTCATGTAAAATTCAAGCAAAGGGGGTGAATACTGTGGGAAAGAAATCCAACGAGCTGCCCATTCGGTTTTTCGGCGAGCTAACGGCTCTTGAGAATTGGCTTAAGGAACATCATGACGATTCGCCGGGCATTCGATTGCGGATCGCCAAGAAGGATTCGAAACTTGTTTCCGTAACCTATGGCGAAGCGTTGGAATGCGCGTTGTGTTACGGATGGGTCGATAGCCTAAAAGAGACGTACGACGACGAGACGTGGCTGCAACGCTTCACTCCGCGCGGGCCCAGGAGTATTTGGTCGAAAGTGAACAAAGACAAAGCGGAATCGCTAATCGCTACAGGACGTATGAAGCCTTCCGGCATCAAAGCCATCGAAACGGCTCAACGGAACGGTCTTTGGGACAAGGCTTACGAGTCTCAAAGCGTCGCTTCGATCCCTGACGATCTGGCTGCCGAGCTGGAGCTCAATGCCGTCGCGAAGGCGTTTTACGAAAGTCTGGATAAGCAGAACCAGTACGCGATCAAGTTCCGTATCCACCAGGCCAAG
The DNA here is from genome assembly GCF_042655365.1 of Cohnella suwonensis. Taxonomy (NCBI): domain Bacteria; kingdom Bacillati; phylum Bacillota; class Bacilli; order Caryophanales; family Paenibacillaceae; genus Cohnella; species Cohnella suwonensis. The sequence continues at coordinate 133,828 of NZ_JBHSMH010000097.1, forward strand.
AAGCCTGAAACAAGAGAGCGGCGAATTCGGCAATATGTCGAGATGCTTGCTAAAGGCGAGAGAATATACCCGGAATCCAAATCATAGAGCCCCGATTGGCTTGGAGGGCGACAAAATTGTCCAAATCGACGAACATGCTGTCCATCCTTTGGCTGCTTAGGGCGGGAAGGCGAATGACGGCCCAGCAGCTCGCGGACGAGCTGGAGATCCATATCCGCACCGTATACCGCTGCATCGATTCCTTGTGCGTCAGCGGGGTTCCCATCATCGCCGATTCGGGTCCGAACGGCGGATACAGGATTCTGGGCCATTTTGCGGAATCGCCGCTTCTCTTCGACATGGAAGAGCAGAAAGCGCTCGTACAGGCTTCGGCCTTTGCCCAGGAAGCGGGGTATCCGTTCAAGGAGGCGCTGAATCGGGCCGTAGACAAGTTGAAGCGATACACCAACGAGGAGCAGCTTGACCGGATCGAGCGCCATATGGGCGGATTCTCGGTTATCCATCCGCCTGTTGAAGGGCGGCAGCAGGAGCTGCTTCGCGTGCTGGAGGAAGCAGCGGCCCAAGGCCGGTCCGTGAAGATGGAGTACGATAAGGGCAGGGGGGAAGCTCCGAGCTCAAGAGTGTTCGATCCTTACGGCATCGTTCACTGGAAAGGCGCTTGGTACACGGTCGGCTTCTGCGGTCTTCGCGGGCAATTGCGAAGCTTCCGGACGGATCGAATCGTCCGGTTGGAGGCGGACGAACGGTGCTTCGTTCGTCCGAACGATTTTTCGGCTAAGGAGCACTTGATGCGCGAGTTGCTACCCGATGCCCTCGATGCGGAATCGCTTGTGCTCGTTAGGTTGCAAGGGCACGATCACGTGCTGGATCTGCTCGGCCAGCATTGGCTTTTCGGTCATGCGCTCGTCGAACGGGAGAACGGGCAGGCCGTGTATAGACTCGGGACGTCATCCTTGCTGACGTATGTGCCGTACTACCTGCTTCCGTATGGCAAAGCTTTGACCATTCTCGAACCGGATATTTTGGTCGAAAGACTGGCGGATATTTGCCGCGGCCTGACAGAGCATTACCGGTCGATGAGGTCGGGAACCCATTCATGAACCTAAGAAAGGATGATGAATATGAGTAAATTCGCGATGTACGGGAAATTCAAGGCGCAACCCGGTCAAGGGGACGCGCTGGCCGGAATATTGCTGGAGGCGGCGGAGCAGTCCGAATCCGTGGCAGGTTGCGAGCTTTATATCGTCAACGTTTCGGAAGAGGACTCGGATACGATCTGGGTGACGGAACTATGGAGCGATGCCGAAGCGCATGACGCTTTCTTGCGCAACGAGGACGCTCAGGCATTGATTGGGCGCGCCAGACCGCTGATCGCGGGCGTTGAACCGGTCAAGTTGCGGCCGCTCGGAGGCAAGGGATTCCGTTAATCGGATCGAGCGGCGCAAATAGGATGGTAAGAAATCGCTCCCGCTTGGGGCGATTCTTTTTTTTTTTTGAGGTTCGAATTCCTGACCGTAAGTGTCAGCGATTGTGTTCAATAATGGGTATTGAGTTTGGAAAATAAATAGAGGAGGTTCGTAAATGTTTACTAGTATCAACGAGTTCGTGAAGGAATTCGAGTCGGAGTCCGCCATTACGGAACGCGTGCTCGATTCTCTGACCGATGAATCTCTCGGACAGGCCGTTACGGCCCAACACCGGACGCTTGGCCGTATCGCCTGGCATCTCGTTCTTTCTTTCAATTACATGACCAACTTGGGATTAACCTACGACGAGCCTTTGGCCGATAATTCCGCGCCTTCGTCGGCAGCAGCCATTACCGGCGAATACCGGCGTCTCAGCCAATCTTTCCTGCGCGCCGTACGGAGTCAATGGACGGACGAGTCGCTAGGAAATGCCGTGAACATGTTCGGAGAGGACTGGCTGAACGGCGCTTCCTTGCGATATTCGCTGCGCCATGAAATCCATCATCGGGGACAAATGACGGTACTGATGCGTCAAGCGGGGCTTCGCGTACCCGACGTTCTGGGCTCCACCCGGGACGATTGGATCGATCGGGGCAAGGAACCTCTTGCTTGACGGGCCTTAGTAGTAGCGATTCCCTTTAAAGAAAGAAAACCTCCAGTACGGCGCACGATACGGCGCAAAGTCTGGAGGTTTTGACGTGTTTGGCACGAGATTATCGAAGAGAAGCCAAGTCCATCCGAGGCACAAGATTTTCGTCCATGGCACGCTGAAGGAGAGTCGTGACCGCGGCAAAGCCGTCATCGCCTAGATCCGCCGTGAATTCGTTCACGTACAGATCGATATGGGATTGAGCGACGCTCGGATCCATCTCCTGGGCATGAGCCATGACGTACTCGCGTGAGACGTCCGGGTGCTCCCAAGCGTAACGAACCGATTGCCGGATCCATTCCCGGACCGCTTCCAAGTTCAGCGATCGTTTCGCGATAATCGCCCCGAGCGGGATCGGAAGCCCCGTATCCGACTCCCACCAACTCCCGAGATCCGCGACTTGGGACAAGCCGTAATTCTGATAGGTAAAGCGCGCTTCGTGGATGACGAGGCCGGCGTCGATGGAACCGGCCTGGACGGCGGGCATGATCTCGTGGAACGGCATGACTACGATCTCTCCGACGCCGCCGGGAACGTTCTTCGCCGCCCATAACCGGAACAGCAAATAAGCGGTGGAGCGTTCGCTCGGCACGGCGACCCGTTTGCCGGACAGGCCAGCGGCATCCCCGCCTTTCTTCGAGAGTACGAGCGGACCGCAGCCGCGGCCGAGCGCGCCGCCGCAAGGGACGAGCTTGTACGACGGCAACATCCAAGGCAAAGCCGCGTACGATATTTTCATGATGTCGAGAGAGTCGTCGGTCGCGGCCAAGCCGTTCGTGATATCGATGTCGGCGTACGCGACGTCGAAGGAAGGGGCTCCCGGAACGAGGCCGTGCGCGAGCGCGTGGAAGGTGAACGTATCGTTCGGACACGGAGAATAGGCGATCGTCAAAGTTGTCATGGCAGTACCTCCGTTAATGTCGCGCACGCGGCTTCCAACGCCGCCAGCGCGTCGCCCATCCGCCAGGCGGATCGATCGCGAGGGCCGACCGCGTTGGAGACGGCGCGGATTTCGAGAAAGGGAACGTCGAACCTGCGGGCGGCCTCGGCGATGCCGTAGCCTTCCATCGCTTCGGCGGCGGCGCCGGGATAACGTTCCGCCAGCTCGGCGGCCGTGGCGGCCGTACCGGTAACGGTCGACAGCGTCAGCACGGGGCCGAGGCGGACGCCGATGCCCGACTCGCGCAGCTTCTCCGTCAGGCGGGCGGCCATAGCGCCGTCGACGGGCAGCCGGCTCGATCCGAAGCCGAGCTCGTCGACCGAAACGAAGCCGTCCGGCGTCTCGGCGCCGAGATCGGCGGCGACCGACTCGCTGGCGACGACGACCGAGCCGACGGGGACTTGTCCGGCGAAGCCGCCGGCGATGCCGGCGCTGACGACGAGGCGGTAACGGCCGGGATCGCGGGCCAGCGCGGAAGCGGCCGTTACCGCGGCTGCGGCCGGGCCGACGCCCGCGGCGATCGTCACGAAGCGCGAGTCCCCCCGCAAGCCGCGGACGACCGCTTCTTTTTCCGCCTCGACGGCGGTAAGGACGAGAATGATTTTATCCATAAGGTTCCCTTTCGGACGTTCGGGTATGGTCAAGCTACTTTATTAATTATAGTGCTCGAACGCGGACGAACACAACGTTTCGACATGCCCCTATCGGATTTTCGACTATCGTACAGGCTTCGGGGAGGTTCGAGTTCGGAAGGAAGCGCCATACACTAAAGGAGGAAGTCGGCGCACGCGAAGCAAGGGGGGCAATGAAGATGATGAGCGCGATATCGGCTTGGGATGACTTGAGCTTCCAGAATCTGTCCGAAAGCGGCATGAGCGTGGACCGCGTCCTCGAGAAAATCATCGCCTTCATCGCCAAAGACCCGAAAGGAACGTATCAATTCGTCATCGGAACGGATAGCCAAGTCCATAGGGGCCAAACTAAATTCGTGACGGGGATCGTCATTCACCGGATCGGCCGCGGGGCATGGGCGTGTTATAGGCAAGTGGGGCTGCCGCGGCAACTGACGTCGATACGCGAGAAGCTTACGCTGGAAACGTCGTTCTCGCAACGGGTGGCGGGTTATTTCGTCGAGTCGGAGGCGGTGAGGCGCATGGAGGATTTGCTCGTTCCTTACGTCTATCAAGGCGCGAGACTGCGGACGTACATCGATATCGACGCGGGGACGGAACCGATCGTCAGCAAGACGGCGCAATACGTGCAGGAAATGGTCGACAGAGTAGAAGCGATGGGCGGATACGCGCCGAGAGTGAAGCCGGAAGCGTGCGTCGCTTCCTCTTACGCGAACCGTTTCACGAAAAGCCGAATGGTGCTGTAGCGGCGCGACGGCGCCTTGCCCGTCAGCGGTCGCCGTTCCGCCATTCGGACGGGGAGACGTTCTTCAGCTTCTTGAACGTGCGGCTGAAATAATAGATGTCGCTGAATCCGGTCGCCAGCGCGATTTCGGATATCGTGAGCCTTCTGTCGCGAAGCAGGCTCTCGGATTGGTTGATGCGGACGAGGTTGACGTATTCGACGAGCGACTTATCCGTCACTTGCTTGAACAAACGGCTGAAATGAAACCGGCTCAGTCCGGCGACGTCGGCCAACTGCTGCACCGTCAATTTTTCTTTCGCGTGCTCGTCGATATACAGGAATACGGGGGCGAGCCGCTCCAGCTCCTTGAGCCGGGCGCGGTATTCGTCCTGTTCGCGCACGGTCGCCACGTAGTGCCGGACGAGCAGGGTCAGCAGACGGTACAGATGCGCTTTGACCGACAGTTCGTATCCGATCGTCTTCGTCTCGAGCTCGTCGTTGATGGCGAGCATGCAGCCCGATACCCGGAGATCGTCGGAAATGCGATTCTGAAAAAGTAACCGGTTCTGCGAGATGGGCGTAATGAACTTCTTTTCGACGGCGTCGGCGGCATGGCTATGCAGCAGCGAGATATCCACGATCATCGCATAATAGGATAAATCTTCGGAGTGGCTGATGCCATAGTGAAGCTCGTTGCTGTTCACGACGCATATTTCTCCTGCCCGGAAGTCGAGAGGGAGGGAACCGCATTCGATCGTCGCCTGTCCGGATACGAAATATAGAACCTCCAAATGCTCATGCCAATGGTGCGGGAACAACGTAGCGCCGACTTCCATTCTTCCCGTATGGCGAGGGTGGACTTTGATCGGGAACGAAGGGTCGGGCATTGGCATATGCTCGCGTAAGGCGGATAGATTTTCCATCGTGGTCGACCTCCGATAGCACGATCGTGCAAATATAAAGCATGCCTCTTCATGGTTCCGATCGCTAATCCCATTATAATACGAATTATAGCGCAAGACGACCGCTAAGCCGCCGCGCCTAACGGCGGCATATCCCAACGGAACCTAAGGAGAGTGCGAAACGAATGAACCCGATTCGAATTGGCGTCATCGGAACCGGATCGATCTCGGAATGCCATCTGAACGCCTATGCCCGCAACGCGAACGCGCGGATCGTCGCCATCTGCGACGTAAACGAAGAGCGCGCGCGCAAGGTCGCGGCGAAATACGGCGCGGACAAAACGTTTACCGACTACCATCGGTTGCTCGCCGACCCGGATATCGATGCGGTCAGCATTTGCACATGGAACAACACGCATGCCCCGATCAGCATCGCGGCGCTCGAAGCCGGCAAGCATGTGCTCGTCGAGAAGCCGCTGGCGCGTACCGTCGAAGAGGCGCTCGCCATCGAGCGCGCGGTCCGCTCGACGGGCAAGCTTCTGCAGGTCGGCTTCGTTCGCAGGTACGACCCGAACGTGAAGATGCTGCGCGAGTTCGCCGATCGCGGCGAGTTCGGAGAGCTCTATTACGCCAAAGCGTCGACTATTCGCCGTCTCGGCAACCCGGGCGGCTGGTTCGCGGACGTCGAGCGTTCCGGAGGCGGTCCGCTCATCGATATCGGCGTTCACGTCATCGACCTTGTCTGGTACCTGATGGGTCGCCCGAAAGCGAAGACGGTCAGCGGCAACGTGTACAACAAGCTAGGCAACCGGTCCAACGTCAAGCATCTATCTTTTTACAAGGCGGCCGACTACGACGCTTCCAAGAACACGGTGGAAGATTTGGCGAGCGCCGTCATCCGCTTCGAGAACGGCGCTTCGCTGATGGTAGACGTCAGCTACTCGCTGCACGCGAAGAAGGATGAAGGAACGGTGAAGCTATACGGCGCTAAGGGATCGTTCGAGATCGATCCGGAAGTCGTTATCGTTACCGAGAAATACGACACGATTCTGAACATCGAACCGCAAACCGACAGCAAGGCGGGCTTTAGCGGCGATCCGGCGTTCCAGAACGAAATCGACCATTTCATCGACTGCATCGCTAACGGAACCGAGCAGATCAGCCCCGTCGAAGACGGCGTCGAAATCATGAAAATCTTGAGCGCCATCTACGAATCGGCCGCCAAGGGAGAGGAAGTCCGCCTATGAAATTCGGCGTAAGCACGTACTGTTTCTGGCAAGCGATGCAAGCGGGAGAACTGGACGTCCTTCAGGCGATCGGCAAAATCGCGGAGATGGGCGGGGAACACGTGGAGATCGTGCCGCTCGGTTACGACCTGACCGATAATCCGAAGCTGGTCGCGGCGATCGTCGCCAAAGCGGCGGAACACGGCCTCGACATCTCGAACTACGCGATCGGGGCGAACTTCGCCGGCTTGAGCGACGAAGCGTTCGAGCAAGAAATCGAGAGGGTGCTGCGCCAAGTCGACATCGCCGCGGCGCTCGGAGCGAAGCTGATGCGCCACGACGTGGCGAACTCGGAGGACCGTTCGATCAAGCGATTCCTCGAGGACTTGCCGAAGCTGGCGGACGCTTGCCGCCGCATCGCGGATTACGCCGCGGGCTTCGGCATAACGACGAGCGTGGAAAACCACGGCTACTACGTTCAGGCGAGCGATCGCGTCCAAGCTCTCGTCGGCGCGGTCGGCCGGGATAACTTCCGGACGACGCTCGACGTCGGCAATTTCGTATGCGTCGACGAAGATCCGCTCGTCGCCGTCCGCAACAATATGCCGTACGCCTCGATCGTTCACGTGAAGGATTTCTACCGGAGGCCGGCATCGTCCGATCCGGGAGAGGGATGGTTCGAATCCTCGAACGGCACCCGTCTGCGGGGCGCCATCGTCGGCCATGGCGACCTCGATATTCTCGGCGCGCTGCGCGTCGTCAGGGAATCGGGCTTCGACGGGTACGTCTCGATCGAGTTCGAAGGCATGGAGCCTTGCGTACAGGCGACGAGGATCGCTTTGGACAATACGAAGAGATTGTGGGAACGGACTAAATCGACGGAAGGGGTTCGGTAAAATGCCGGATAACGTCAAGCCATGGAAAGTCGGAATCATCGTCGACAGCTTCAGGGTCGGCGTGCGCGAGGGCTTAAAGAAAGCGAAGGCGCTCGGGGCCGAAGGCGTGCAAATCTATGCGGTGGAAGGCGAGATGGACCCCGCGAACCTGTCCCCGGCGGCGCGCAAGGAATGGAAGGCGTTCGTCGAATCGCAAGGACTGCAAATTTCCGCCCTCGTCGGCGATCTGGGCGGACACGGCTTCCAGGACCGGATGGTCAACGCGGCCAAAGTCGAGAAGTCGAAACGCATTCTCGACCTCGCGGTCGAGCTCGGCACGAACGTCGTCACGACGCATATCGGCATCGTGCCGGACGACAAGAACGGAGCCGTGTACGAGGCGATGCACGAAGCTTGCGCGGAGCTCAGCCGTTACGCGACGAGCATGAACGCTTACTTCGCCATCGAGACGGGACCGGAAACGGCCGCGCATCTGAAAAGCTTCTTGGACGGACTCGGCTCCAAGGGCGTATCCGTCAATTTCGATCCGGCGAATATGGTCATGGTGACCGGCGACGATCCGGCGCAAGGCGTCTACGCGCTTCGCGATTATATCGTCCACACGCACGCGAAGGACGGCATCCGCCTTCGCGAGATCGATCCGCGCCTCGTCTACGGAGCGCTCGGCTTCGATCCGCTCGACCATGCCGTCATCGCCAAGCAGGCCGAGTCGGGCGACGCCTTCCGCGAAGTGCCGCTGGGCAGCGGCAGCGTCGATTGGGACGCCTACTTGAAGGCGCTTCGGGACATCGGTTACGATGGATACCTGACGATCGAACGGGAAGTCGGCGCCAATCCGGAAGCGGATATCGCGGAAGCCGTACGGTTCCTCAGAGCGAGAACGTAAACGAGGTGTCGCGCCATGAGCTTCAGCGAAGTCGATCCATCCGTCTGCCCGCTGTGCGGAAGTCCTAACGAATGCGGCAGCATCGCCGGCAAGGAGGCCGGAACGTGCTGGTGCTATGCCGAGACTTTCTCCCCGGCGCTGCTGGAGAAAGTGCCTCCGGAGAGCCGAAGAAAGGCATGCGTGTGCCGGGATTGCGCGAGGAAGAACGGCTAGGTTCGGATAAGCGTTCGTTATCGGCACGATCAAGTTTTTTTATATTCACTGTTGACAACCGCATGGGAAGCCCTTTATGCTTAGCCATATCTTAACGACGGAAGGAGGCCAATGATCATGATTCGACTTCAATTCGGACGCAACGCCGCAACGACCGCAACGCAACTGAATAGGGCGAGACAAGATCATCGGTCTCCACGACTTTCGGCTAGGAAGGCGGAAGGGTAAGCAAGGCGGCGCGGGCCGCCGTCGTTTCCTTCGGCGTTTTGGGCATACGGAAAGATCGCGAGCGATGGCTTGCGGTCTTTTTTGTTTTTTCTACACCCAAAACAACGATAAGGAAATGATGGAAAACATGGATAAGCACGATAACAACGAAAACGAATTTTACCGGCAAGTGAAGCTGCCCGCGGGCGACTTGCACGTCTACGCCGGAGAGGCGCTGTTCGGCGACCTCGGCGGCAAAGTATTCGAGATGGCGAACAACAATTTGCAAATACCGGACATCCGGTACATGAGCTACACGCCGGACGTCCACGTCGGCGTCGGCACGTGCATCGGAACGACGGCCGTCTGGGACAAAGATCGGGCGTTCGTGAGCCCGTCCATCGTCGGAAGCGACATCGGCTGCGGCATGCGGATGCACTTGACGAACTTGGACGCGGAGCAGCTTCGGGACGTGAAGACGCGCCGTAAGCTCGTGAAGGCGATCGCGTCGCGATTGCCGACCGAGGAGCATAAGCGAGGCCATTACGACGGATTCAGGCTGGAACGAATCGTGACGAAGGGATTGCACGGCCTGCCGAAAAAATACGTGCCGGACGCGTATACGCCGCGCAAAGCGACGTCGCTCACGCACGTCGAGCATAGCCGGTTCCGCTTCGACGAGAGCGTCCTCGACCGCGTGCCGGAAGCGGCCTGGCACCGGGCGTTCCGCCAATTGGGCACGCTGGGCGGCGGCAACCACTTCGCCGAGATCCAGCGGATCGAGATCGCCGAAGAGAATCGCGGGCTCGCGGAGCGATGGGGCTTGTTCGACGGTCAGATCGCGGTCATGATCCATTCCGGCTCCCGCGCCTGGGGAGGCGCGGTCAATCAAGTGAGCGGCTCGGAAATCGCCAAGCTGATGCGCAAGCTCGGCATGGGGACGGCCGATCCGAAGCTGATCTTCGCTCCTCTCGGCAGCGAAGCGGGGCGAACGTACGTCAATCTCATGTACTCGGCGCTGAACTACGCCGTCGCGAACCGCCATCTGATCTCCTACGAGATTCGCGAGGCGTTCCGCGACGTGCTCGGTCCGAAATTCGAGATGAGCACGCTGTACGACCTCATGCACAACTATGCATGGGAAGAGAGCCATGAAGATCGGGAGCTGCTCGTGCATCGCAAAGGAGCGACGCGCGCGCTGCCGCCGGGACATCCGGACAATCCGGAGCCTTACCGGGAGACGGGACATCCTGCGCTCATCCCCGGATCGATGGGGACGGCGTCCTACTTGATGGTCGGGCGGCCGGAAGGCGCGGCGAACCATTTCTCGATCTGTCACGGGGCGGGCCGCGTTCGTTCGCGCAACGCGACGAAGCAGCTCGTGCCGGTCGAAGCGTTCGCCGCGTCGATGCGGATCGGGAAGGAACACGAGATCGTCGTTAACCACAAGTCTCTCGAAGCCATTTTGGACGAAAGTCCGCAAGCCTATAAAGATATCGATCGCATCATCGACAGCGTCGTCGGCGCGGGGCTCGCCTCCGTCGTCGCCAAGTGCCGTCCGCTGGCCGCGATCAAGGGGGTGTGAATATGAACATGGAGCAATATTTCGACTATATTCCTACCGCGAACCGGATCTTGCGCAAGCTGGAAGAGGAGTACGGCTGTACGTTCGGGCTGTATTTGCAGGAAGGTCAGGGCGACATCTGGGACGACGTGTCGGAAGATATTCTGGGCGGGAGCCCGGAAGCCGAACACGTCATGAGCATCTACGATCTCGTCGAGACGAGAAGGTTCGTGTCCCGGACGGACGACGACGCGCTCAAGGTCGACTTCGGGCCGACGCTGCGCAACAACGTCTTCTGCTATCCGCGTTTCGGCATCGCATTCGCCAGAATTCCGATGCTGAGGGCGCACGGCATCGGCTTGGAAGATATCGTCTACGCCAAGGACGACGAAAGCTTGCTGCTGATGCTGAAGGATTTGCGCGAGCGGCAATTGAACGATCGCCGAATCGGCGTCTTTACGGATACGCGGGAAGGGCTTTCGAGGACGAGGGAGAAAATCGCGTACGGGGTGTCGCGGGACGAAGTCGTCTTGGACGAAGGGCTGAAAAAGCAGATTTTCCGCTCGATCGACGAATTTTTCTCGAACGACCGCTCGTTCTTCCAAACGTACGGCGTGCCTTACAAACGGGGCATTCTGCTGTACGGAAGTCCCGGCAACGGGAAAACGACGCTCGTGAAATCGATCGTCGGCAGCATCGACGCGCCGGTCAACTATTGGCAAATTACCGAGTACACGAGCAGCGAATCGATCCAGGAGGTGTTCGCGGCGGCGACGCGGCTGGCGCCGACGGTGCTCGTCATCGAGGATATCGATTCGATGCCGGAAAGCTGCCGTTCCTACTTTCTGAACACGCTCGACGGCGCGACTTCCAAGGACGGCATCTTCCTCATCGGCACGACGAACTATCCGGAGAAAATCGATCCCGCGCTCATGAACCGGGCGGGGAGGTTCGACCGCGCTTACGAAGTAAAGCTGCCCGACGAAAGCTTGCGCTTCGCGTACTTGACGCTTCGGGGCATGCGGAAGTTCGCGGACGAGCCGGCGGTCGCTTACGCGGCGCGCAGGACGGGCGGTTTCTCGCTGGCGCAGCTCGGCGAGCTGTACGTGGCGCTCGCGCTTCAGGCGCACGACGAGGGGGCGATCGACGTCGACCTTATGGTCATGGAGATGAAGGCGGACTTGAGCAAGGACCGCAAAGGCGCATGGTTGTCTAAGGAAGAGGACAGGGACAAAGTCGGATTTGTGGTATAATGGGGGCACTTCCATAATCAATGACTATCATTGGAGCGTGCTTGCGAATGATACCTTCCAGGGAATTGCCCGTGCTCAACGTGATGGAGCCGATCGTCAGCCATATGTTCGAGGACCATTTCGAGAAAGCCGGCATCTTGAAATGCGGCTGCGAGAAATGCAGGGTGGACGTCCTGTCGCTGACGCTGAACCGCGTGCCTCCCCGTTATACGTCGACGCAGGCGGGCGAAGCGTTCGTTAAGGCGCTATACCAGGATTCGCAGCTGCAATCCGATATTTTACGGGAATTGGCGAAGGCGGTTCAAGTCATCGAGGAGCATCCCAACCATTCATAAAGTCGTTTCGCCGAATCCGCATAGGAGCGGCAAAAAAACCGTCAACGTACCCGGGAGGGGCGTTGACGGTTTTTTGGTTTCGGACTGCGCGCCGCCGCGAGTCTGCCGCAAGTCGGGTTGCCCGCGCCGCGTTACTGCGATTGTTGTTGATCTTGTTGCGCGTTATTGCCGTTTCTCCGGCCGGCCCCGCCGAATCCGCCTTGACCGAGCGTGATCGTGACCGCGTTCTGGCTGCCGTCTTCCAGATCGACGCTTACGATATCGCCTTCTTTCAGGTCGGCGAGCGCCAGCGCGGTTTCTTTGCGTTCATTGTTCTCGAACGTCGTCTTGACGATCTTCGTGGCATCGGTCACTTGGATATCGACCGTCTCGTCGGAGAACATGTTCGCCATGTTCGGACGGTTCTGCCCGGACGGAGCCGCTCCCGGATCGCCGCCTGCGTTGCCGCCGTTCGAATCGCCGCTTGCCGGCGGCTGATCCCCTTCGTTCGCGTTGCTTCGGTCGCCGGATCCGGTTTGCCCTTCGGGCCGCTGACCGCCGCCCTGACCTCTCGCCCCCGGCGTAAAAGACGACTTGTACACGGTAACCGTCTGCCCCGATATGCTCTTTACTTTGCCGAGCAAGTCCGCGCCCATCATCGGCGAGCGCCCCTGGCTTTGACCCTGATCTTGACCTTGGACGTTACCTTGTTGTTGAACGTTGTTTCCTTGGGCGGCGTTCGCCTGAGAATCGCCGTTCGAGCCGCCTCCGCAGCCGGTTAACAATAGAACGGAGGACATCGCGAGGACAAAAATTCCATTTTTGACGCGCATGAACAGAACACTCCTTTTAACGGGTTGGCTTTAACTAGACCTCTTATCTACGTTCAAGCCGCGCCAAAAGTATCGCCCCGTCCAAACGATTAGAAAAAGCGTCCTCAAGCCGCATTACGCGCCGCCGGGAGACGCTTTTTTCGTATGATCAGATCAGCCGGAGATTTCTGGTTGGCCTATTTTGTGCACGAATCAGAATTAATTAGCGGTATGCTTTTTCGTGAACGGAATCGTCTCCGCAAAGCTTCTTCGGCGCACAGCGGACGCCGAAGTCGCGTGGGATTGGTACGGTGGGCGAGTTGGGGTTACGAGTTGGCTTGCGAGTAGGGAGGGCGTTGTGCGTGCAGGTCTAACATTCTTCCATCGACCTGCAAAAGTGCAGTTTGTTTTCGGTAATCGGCTGCATCGAGCGGATCAAACTGCAGGGGTACAGTTTGATACCAAGGAAAGCGCGAAAATGAGCTATTTACGAAATTTAAACTGTAGTAGATGCAGGTTGTTGGGCGATGATGAGGAAAATGGCGAATCAAACTGTAGTCCATGCAGGTTGGCGTGGCAAGGGGCCTATGAAGGGAGGGGATTACGGGAGCGAGAGCGAGAGTGCGCCACCCGCCAAAGAGCATGAATTTCAGCCCATTTCATCGAAAACCGGGTAATGTTGAGAAACAGTTGTCTTTTGTGCAACGCGGGGCGGCGTTTGTCCACCCTATAAATTCGTTAAACGTAACGTTATTTCAAATTTTTCAGCCATACGGCAAGGGCTTTCCCAACCTCATCAGGTGCATCTTCCATTGGATAATGAATTCCCGGCACCGTGACTTCTGTCTGTTCAGGCCAACTGCGACAAAAATCCAAGTGAGATTGTGTAGTTCTTCCTTGTTCCGTATGGAGGAATAGTTTTGGAATGGGACTTTGCGCTAACCAATTTCCATTAGCTGTCATAATTTCGGCAACCGCCGAATCGCTATCAAAAGGAAGTTGTCGTGCCCAAGATAACATCGGACGACGCCCCTCGCCTGGTTCGATAAAGGGTCGGTGATACTGCGCCACCTCTTCCTCCGTTAACTCACGTAAAATATTAACAGGAAGATTGACATTGAGAAAAGAGTTTTGTTCCAGTATCATCTTTTCTCCTTCTGAAGATTGCAATGCCTGAAAGATTTTCCGCCCTTGTTCCGATATCTCGCTCCAGCTACCCGGGAAAAGTGCTTCCGTATAAACAATGCCATCTACAGCGCCAGGATGTCGCCGTGCCCAATCAAAGCCCAAAACCGAACCCCAATCTTGTACTACGAAAATGATATTTTTATGGATTCCAAGTTTGTCGAGAAGCTCATCGAGATATTTCCTATGCTCAAAAAAGCTGTAGGAGTCAGGACCGCTAACCGGTAATTTATCGGAATCTCCCATCCCAACTAAATCAGGCGCAATGCAGCGGCCAAACTTCTGGGCATAAGGAATAATGTTGCGCCAAAGATAGGAGGATGTCGGATTGCCGTGTAGGAAGACGATCGGATCGCCGCTTCCTTCATCCACATATGCCATCTCTAATCCGAATACTTGAATTCGCTTTTTCCCATAGGGGAATGCCGCGTTAATCATTTTTCATCTCGCCCTTCCATTTTATTTGATCATATTTAGAACGCGCGATTTCAATGGCACAAGCAATATCTTGCTCGGTATTCAAATAAACGGATACCCAGCCTGAATCGGGATACATATGATGCGGACTTGCCTTCCCTTCTTCAATCCACCGATCGCGTTCGGATTTTGGCAGAAGCAGGTCGAACAAGCGGTTGCCGTGAAGATGCCCGATTTCCGTTTCGTTTAGCTGAAATTCCACCCCTCCGAACCGATGAGGTTGCATTGTAACGTCAGCCCAAGCTAACAGCTCTTCCGTCAAGTCTGTTCTCCCGTACCCGCTCATCTTACGTCTCCTCCTTCTCGGTCAGATTGCGAAGCACGATTTTCAGCAAGCTTACTAACAAGTCATACTCTTCATCGGTAATACCTTTCCGTGTTTTGTTCTTAACGCGGGCCAGCGCTTCCTGCACCTTAGGTACCACCTCACGTCCCGAGTCCGTCAAATAAAGCAGATGATAGCGGTTGTCGGCGGGATCGATTTCCCTCCGTACGTAACCTTCTGCTTCCAGCTTGGTAATCGCTTTGGCGGTAGTCGTTTTGTCAATGAGCAGTTTCTCACTTAGTTCCTTCTGAGTGATTGGTTGCCGAAACGCAATTGCCATCAGAAAAATATACTGTCCGCTTCCGATGCGATATGGTGCCAACTCGGCTGAGATCAATACCTGCATGTGTCGGTAGATAGCTGAGATGTATTGACCGTGCGATTCCGCTGCGCCCTTGTCATTCTGCCTCCAATGCTCGCCCACATTATCCCTCCTTTAATAGGATGTTATTGCAACTAATTTCATGATACACCGAATAGGATGTTATTGCAACTACCGCCGCACGAGTCTAATGTAGTGTAGTGCTTAGAAAATGTAAATGAGCCCATCACCGTAATCTTGGAAGCTTCTTATTTCCAATTTTACATGGCAATGGGCTATTTATGTTCAGTCTAAGACAGTGTAAGATGCTGGCGTTTATAAGACATCGTCATCTGCTAACTCATCCGCTTGGCGTTCGTAATCTTCTAAATTAGCTGGGATCTTTAATCTTACTTTATCACCGTCAAGGATTACTCCCATTTTGCTCGCGTGTTTGAAAGGATCATACGGTTCATTGTTTTTAAGGCATGAGTATAAAACTTGGGCAATCTTACCGCATACATGCCCTATTGCTTTTCTCTTCGCCATTCCTCGATCAACTAAACGCTTATAGTAAACACGAAAACTATTTTCACTTATTTTTGGAGATATTAGTAGCAAAGTCATTAAGAATAGAACTCTGCGAGTATCTCTAACACCCTCGTATGTCTGCCTACTCTTAAAAACGGATGTGCCCGAAATTTTATTCTCCGCAGCTACACCAAGGTACTTTTTAAGCTCTAAATATGTTGAGAAACGTTCAATATCACCAATAGCGCCGATAAATGTACAGGCCATAGATTCACTCATGATAGGAAAGGACATAAGTATCTTTGTATAAGGATGAGGTTTATATCCTTTTTCTATATCACCATAAAGCAGGGAAGCTATCTGTTTATCCATGCTTTTTATCGCTTCATCTATACGTAAAGCTTCTTCAATTAGCCACGTTTGCCGTTCAGCTAGGTGTGGAATGTTCAAGGCTAATGTGTTGGGTAACAGTTCTGCCAAGGTCATAGAGGCTTTTGTAGCAGTAGTTTTTGCACCATTTGTTATTAGAGTTTGCCTAAGTTCATCCTGAGTTACCTTGGCCATTTCTTGCGCTGTAGGATACTTCAGAGCTAATTTGAGGACACTTAACGCACCTGTTTTTTTCAAAAGCTCGTTTAAGTTCAGGATTAGTTACAGAAAATAATTGCTGGACTTGATTCTTACGTCTCGTTAATTGAGTAGTAAGTAACCAGCGATCCCTAGTTAATGTGCGGTATAAAACCTGCTCTGCACTTGCAGGACGAACTATTCGCACCGAACGCATATCAGGATGAAGGGTTTTGTGCCATCCCATATAGGCCATAATCCTAGCATCAATTTCATCGGATTTTTCATTAAGTCCTAGCTGGCGTTCACGAAAATCCTTTACAGCTTTATTTTCAACCTGATAAATAGAATAGCCTCGATCTAATAGAACTCTAACAACTAAATATGAATAATGCCCACCCGTTGGTTCCAGTAATACAAAGAAATCCTGGGGTTTATACCCGAATTGTGCTTGAATATCTTCTAAAGCATGGATAAACTTTGTAATCCCTTGGCTATCCGAGTTAAACTTCATTGTTTTACTGCGTTTCCATTCCTTCTCACTGCGGAACTTTTCAAATGGAATGCAAGCAGCAACATGGAAATCCGAGCCAATATCTACTCCAACATAGAAGGGATAAAAAGCTCTTGAGTTGTCTCGGTCTTCAATAATGCTCGTATCCGTAAGCATAAAATTATTCAACTTATGATCACCTGTTCGATTCATTTGCACCAGATTAACCAAGTTTTCTTAAGAGCTCCACAATGGGCCCAATGTAGCATGTCAGGTTTTAGATTCGGTGCATTACCCATAATAAACTGAGAGGTCGAGAATCCGCCTCAATAACTTTAAAGGGCTTCTGTTAAGTTCTTTCGACAGAAGGAAACAATTTCCTGCTTTCTCTGTTAAGTTCTTTGTTTATCTATGCAAAAAAACCTGTCATTTCGACAGGTTGAATAATCATCAAATGTGCAGTGCCAAAAACTTGGAGCGCCTCATTTCTGTTAAAGAAGTCCAGGAGGATGTCCTGCCGGCTCCAAACCTATTCTGGGCGGTTGTTCCCTGAGAGGTCACTGCACAATAATATATACTCCATAATAGGGGCTAATTCCTTCTAAATACCGTACCAGTTACCACAAATACTTTATAGAAGTCTTTCTAAGCTCCACATTAGACTCAGAGGTTAACTGGCACTAATGTATTTTAGCATGTTGCTCAAAAGTGGTAAAAGCCTATTTATTGAACTAACGTTCGCCGTTAGCTCAATAGTCTTATGTTTTAATTAGAGTCGCTGCTTATAGTTGTGAGGCTTGCCGAACACCTAATGCAGTGACGTCCCTACGGGCTTAGGGGGCTGAATGTGGTCACTCGCTTCTCAGAGTGACCCGAAGCGTCAATATGGTGTTAGTCGAAGGAAGTTCTGGAAGCAGCCATTGCATTTAACGCGTTCTCAAAATAGCTATATACTTCATCTGCAATTCCCAGAAACTCTTCAACAAGTACATTATTACTATCCAAGTAACAAGCATAGAGATAATCAACTAAAGCGGAGTCAATCTCACAATAGTTTAATATGGCATTCTTCATCTTAATAATGTCATCTTGCCATACACCTGTATCTTCTAAAATTAAAGAGTATAATGCACGAATTAATCTCTTAGAGTAACCTTTAATATATCTAGTTTTCATTGTGTTATCACTAGCATTAGAAAGTGAACTACGTACACGATCTACTTCCTCCTTGGTCTCTGTATTTAAGTCTAAAATGAACTCTGGAGAAATAATTATCGGTGGTACTTTTTCACCAACGTCATGACCATATATGCAAACACAAATTATCTTAATCCAAAAACCCCACTCATTTGGTTTGCTTAATACATCGTCAATCGAGCAAATTATCGTATCAATCTTAGTTAGTAATGGATATTCTTCCAACAGCCTGTCTTTAATATTTGACAATCTTTCGTAATCAATATCATTGGGATTTACACATACAATAGTAAAGTCTGCATCTGACTTAAAAGGTTTAGCAGTTCCTTTTGGAATCGAGCCACACATATAAATGCTATGAATCTTACCTTTAAATTCGATAAGTATATTATCTATATACTTATCAACAAAATCCTTATATTCACTTTGTATTACAATTCTTTTTATAACTTTTTCTAATATCATATAGACTCCTCCCAAAATAAAAAACGCCCCAAAGCCAAATGCTCTGGGACGATATTAATCGCGGTACCACCCAGGTTGCTGTATTTTCACACAGCCACCTTAATTGACTATAACGGGTCAAACCGATGGGTATTAGCCATACTCTGGAACTGGCATTTTCAATCAGTACTCTAGGGTTTTCTCAGTCATGAAACCCTTTCCTGTGAAGAGTTTAATGATTTACTTTTGTTCCATCATTGATTTACGGATATTGGTTAAATATTACTCTTTCCCGTCACCTTAGTCAAGAACTTGCTCAAGATAACTGCCCGTTAGCCATCCATGCATCTGTTTCTGCACCACAGAGCATTAAAGTTAATACGTTCTTTCATGGTAGTTCAATAAAAAGAACGCTCCCGCGCATTCGCTTGGGCTACGTCCTCCTCATTATATTCCATTTCCAATCACCTATTAAAGAACTTACGCGGGTAGCATGTAATGCTTAAACAGGGGACTTATCTTAACTTAAGCACTAAGAAAATACTTTATTTTCATCGAACAAATGGAAGCGTTGGCTGGACTAGCCGAGCAAACGGTTCGTACCGGCGGAATAGTTACACAAACGCAAAAACAGAAATAGAAACAAAAAACCGTCAAGTTAACCCTGACGGTTTTTACTGTCTTTCATGACAAAGTAGAAATAGATCGCCGACGTCACGTACAAGGCGCCGGTAATGCTGAACGTTAGCACGTAACCCCAGTACGCGCCGTAACGCGAGATGAGGTGGGGCTGCACTTGTCCCATCGATGCCCAGCCGAGCATGAATACCGTTTGGGTGAGCGAGTTGGCGACGCCCCGGCGGGAGTCCGAGATCCGGTCGACGAGAATGGACGACTGGATCGGATTGGCCGCGTTCATGAGCGCTTGCCGGAACAGGAAGGCGACGCCGGCGACGAACAGAACGTTCGTGAATCCGGTGAGCAGCAGGAACGGGAGCGACAGCAGTTGGAAAATAACGACCGAGCGCACTTGTCCGACTTTGCCGACGAGCGACGGTCCGATCAGCATCGAGAGGACGGTCATCATCTGCCCGAGCGAGATGAGCAGTCCGATCGCGGACAGCGAGACGTCGAACCTGTCCGTGAAGTACACGTTCAAGTAAGGAACGACCATGCCCGAGCCGAAGCCGATCAACAGCTGCGCGAACGTCAGCCGCGCGATCAAGCGCCACTCCCGGCGATGGCCGTCCGCGTCCGCGGATTCCTCGCTTATCGCCGCGTCTTCCGGCGCCAGAACCGCCTTACTCGCCGAGCCGCCCCCGTGCGTCCGCTCCTTCACGAACAGCAGCGGCACGCAAGCCGTTATGCTGAGCAAGCCGCCGAGCGACAGCGCGCTTCTTAAGCTGGCCGTCTCGCTCCAACCGATCGCTTGAAGCAGATCGCCGAGGAAGCCGCCGGCCAAGCTGCCGACCACTTGGGAAGCGAGCATGACGGAGAAGTGGAAGCTGAACATCCGCAACCGCTGATGCTTGTCCGAGTTCGAAGCGAGGAAAGGAACGGCCGTCACCTGGAAGAACGCCGTGAACAAGCCGGACATGATCGCGAAGCCTCGCAAGGCGAGCCCCGTCTCCGCGAAGGAGCTGCCCACGTACGCGAAGCCGGTCAGGAGCATGCCGGCGACGAGGATCGTTTTCCGGCTGGACCGGTCGCCTAGAAGCCCGATGGGGATGATCATCAACGCGGCGGCGAGCGACTGCACGCTAACGATGGAGCCGATCGTGTTCTGGCCGAAACCTAGCGAATCCACGTACAAATTATAGAGTACCGTAAACATACCGTTGCCGATCTGATAGAGAACGTTGGCAAGGAAGAACATCCGCACGCCGCGGCTCCATCCTTGCACGTCCGTTCTCGCTTGGCGAAACCATCTCATGCCGTAACCTTCGTTCGTTTCTAGACTGGATGATCCCAACATTGTATCACAACGGGGGAAGGGCGATGGAAGGGAAAAGCTGCCGGGCCGGATCGGGTTCGCGCAAAGGGGGCGGGTGCGGACGACGACTTACGGCTGCGAATGAACGTACAAGTACGGCGTGCGGACGACGCGGTATGTGCCTTCCAGCGCCTTCTCCGATAGGAGATTCGCCTTCAGAAGCGCGCCGATCTTGACGGAATCCGCTTTGAACAGAGCCTTCCACAGCTCCGGATCGGGCACCGCCTCGAACAGGCGAACGTCGTCGTACTGCCGCTTGTCTTGATAGACGAGCTTAAGAGTGCACCCTTCCAATTCGAATTGCGCGTCCGCGGAGTAAGCGGCGATGATTTCTTTGCGCAGCGATTCGAGCTCGTCTTCGATTTTCTTATGCTGCGCCTTCAACTCGCAAAATCTGGCTAGTTTTTTCTGCTCCATATCGGATCCCTCCATACGTAAGGCTTATCATGAAAGGTATGAGCCGACGGATCGGATTATTCGGCTAGGGTCCGCGATCGAGCCCGGCAGGTTTAACGTTTATTTGAAGAACAAGAAGTTCGTCGGCACTTTGCGAAGCTGCCCGTCGGAGGGATGATTGATGACTTTGCCTCCGAAGACGAGCGAAGTCGATCCGCCGCCGTCCAAGTTGTAACCGTCCAAAGCCCCGAATCGCTGAAGTAAAATTTGCATTTCCGCAAGCGTCGCCCCCGAGCTGCCTCTCTCGTTATAGCCGTCGGCGACGAGGATGAGCAATTGATCGTCCTTATAGTTCGCGATGACGGTGCGGGGCGCGCGTTTCGGACTCGATTGCCATTTCGACGGAATGTCCGCCATCCGGCCGTTCCGCAGCAGGACGGGTACGAACGAAGCGCCGAATTGAGGCTGCAGCGCGTCGAGCTGTTCTTTGCTTGCGAATTTGCCTCCGACGAGCCGGTTGCTACCGTTCAAACCGACGAAAAACAAATCCTTGTAGCTCGCTTCGAACCCGCCGACGTATTCGCCGTCCACGATCGTCGTGCTGAGCGGGTATCGCTTGCCTCCGCTGTCCGCGAAACCGCCGGCGTTAATGCCGATAACGGCGTCGGTGCGATTGACCGCGGCCAGCGTCGTCTCCGAGCCGCCTTGCTTGTCTTTGCCGAGAGCGAGCTTCATGGCGCCGTCCTTCTTGAGTTTTATTTTCAGCGCGTAACTCTTGAAGTTCGAGGTTCCGAGGTAGAAGAGCTGCGCGCGCAGCTTGTCCGATTGAATGGTGGCCGACGGCGTTCCCAGCTTGCCCGTAATTCTCTTATCGTAAATCGCGTAAGGTCTAGCGGCTTGAGAAGCAGCCAGTTCGGCGATCGCATTCATGTCCGCGTTCGTCTTATTGTAGAGCGTGATCTGTTTCTTGAGAGACGTGCCCGTTCCTTTGGCGATCCGTTCGGCTTGTCCGAGCTTGGCGAGAGTCGTCTCGGTCGCGGCGGCCGGCGTTTCGGACGCGGACGTATCGGAAGCGGGACGTGGGAACGAGCCTTCCAAGAGCGTGACGCTGACGTTGGAGAGCAATAACCAGACGAGCAAACCGGCGAAAGGAGCGACAGCGTACAGCAACGTGCGGTTCAAGGAACGTACGGCCAGCTCGCTCATTTCAGCACGTCCAGGCTTTTTTTCAGATCGGCCAGCTGTTTCTTCACTTCCGCCAATTGCGTGTACAGCTTGTTGCTATTGTCGGTTTTCGTGTCCGCGTTGTCCTTGGCGAACGTGAGCAGCTCGTTCAGCGATTGGATTTTGCTTTCCATCTTGGCGATTTGTTCTTGATAGCCGGTTTCCATCTTGGCGATCCGAGAGTCGTAAAGTTGCTGCATCTCGGAGATTTGGGCGGCGGTCTGCCGCGAGACGTCGAGGGCGACCCGTTGCTGGATCCGGTCGGAGTACCATTTCGCTCCCAGCGTTCCGCAAGCGATCAGAACGACCCATAGGAGGAGGAAAAAGAGGAAGGCGCCGCGCTTCTTGTTTCTGGGCGGCGTTTCTCGATAGGCTTCGCGGTAAATTTCCGGCGAAGTGCGTTGCATTGCGCTTTCTCTCATAACGAAGTCGATGACACCTCTCTTGTTGCCCCGAATGAGGGGCTTCAGTATGTACGGACTACCCTATGAACGAAAATCATGTCGAAAAGTTGCGTCCGTCATGCGATTGTAACATAGCACGAGGCCGGATTACGCTAGATCGCTTCACCTTTTCGCGGTAAAACTTGCCGGGAATGGGATAAAGTTTTAGACTCAGGTTATGAAAAAAAGCTCGGAAGCGAAAGGAGTACCGCCCATGATCCGGGTCGGCTTGGCGGGGTGGGGGGACCACGATTCCCTCTACAAGGCGGGAACGGCGGCGAAGATCAAGCTTAGCCGTTACGGAGATCATTTTCCGTTCGTGGAGATGGACAGTTCGTTCTATGCGGTTCAGCCTCCCGACCGAATGGCGCGTTACGCGGAAGAAACGCCGGAAGATTTCCGCTTCGTCGTGAAGGCGTATCAAGGGATGACCGGCCACTTGCGCGGCAAGCCGTATTATGCGAACGACGAAGAGATGTACGCGGCGTTCCGCGACAGTCTAGAGCCGCTGATCCGATCGGGCAAGCTGTGGGCGGCGCTTTTCCAATACCCGCCGTGGTTCGATTGCTCGAAGCCCAACGTGAAGCTTCTGAGAGAGACGAAGCGGCGAATGGAAGGCTTCCCTTGCGCGCTCGAGTTCAGGCATCAAAGCTGGTACGAGCCCGAATTCCGCGAGCGGACGATGGCGTTCATGCGGGAGGAAGGCTGGATTCATAGCGTCTGCGACGAGCCGCAAGCGGGGATCGGTTCGATTCCGATCGTCCTGGAAGCATCGCGCCCGGACTTCACGCTCGTTCGCTTCCACGGCCGCAACGCCGGCGGAT
Source organism: Cohnella suwonensis (assembly GCF_042655365.1). Lineage (NCBI taxonomy): Bacteria > Bacillati > Bacillota > Bacilli > Caryophanales > Paenibacillaceae > Cohnella > Cohnella suwonensis. Next base: position 156,912 of record NZ_JBHSMH010000097.1, read on the forward strand.
GGAACCATAGCGGCGAAGCCAACTGGCGGGAAGTTCGTTATCTGTACGACTATAGCGATGCCGAGCTGGAGGAATGGGCGGAGCGGGTACGCGAGCTGCTCGCAAGTACCTCCGAAGTGGGCATCGTCTTCAACAACAATTCCGGTGGCCACGCGGCGGGCAACGCCAAAAGCTTCATGAGAAAACTCGGCTTGCCCGTGCCGAAATTCCCGGACTCGGACATTCCGACGCAATTGGATTTGTTTCACATGTAACGACAAGACGACTCGACGAAGGGAACATACATAACTATGACGACATTCGGCATTATCGGCACGAACTGGATTACGGAAAGATTCATGCAGGCGGCGGGAGAGACGGGAGAGTTCGTCCCGACGGCCGTCTACTCGCGAACGGCCGATCGGGCCGACGAGTTCGCGGATAAACACGGCATTCCGCATCGGTATTCGGATATCGGACGGTTCGCGTCGAGCGGGGAGTTCGAGGCGGTCTATATCGCGAGCCCGACTTCGTTCCACGCCCGGCAAGCGATCGCCTGCATGGAGCAGGGCAAGCACGTGCTCGTCGAGAAGCCGATCGCCTCGAACGCGGCGGAAGCCCGCGAGATGTTCGAGGTCGCCAAGCGCAACGGCGTGCTGCTTATGGAAGGGATGCTGACGACCCAGCTTCCGAACTTCGAAGCGATCCGCGATCATCTGGGCGAGCTCGGAACGATCCGGCGGTTCTTCGCGAGTTACTGCCAATATTCTTCGCGGTACGACGCGTTCAAGCGCGGAGAACTGCCGAACGCTTTCGATCCGCAATTCTCGAACGGCTCTCTCATGGATCTGGGCGTCTATTGCCTGTATCCGCTCGTCGCGCTGTTCGGCAAGCCCGACAGCCTTCGCGCGAACGCGCACATGCTTACTTCCGGCGTGGACGGGGAAGGCAGCATCCTGCTCTCTTACGAGAACATGGACGCGGTCGTCATGTATTCGAAGATAACGAACTCGTACGCTCCCGCGGAAATTCAAGGGGAGCATGCCACGATCGTATTCCAACCCGCCAATTGTCCGGAGCAGGTAGAGATCCGTTATCGGGATGGCACGATCCGTTCGCTGACCCGCCCTCAAGACAATAGCCCGATGTATTACGAGGCTCGGGCTTTCATCGAATTGCTGAAGCGGGGAGAGACGGAGGAACCGACCAATTCCCCGCAGAACTCGATAAGAACGATGGAAATCATAGAGGAAGCGCGCCGGCAAATCGGTCTCGTCTTCCCTGCAGACCGCGGAGAACGGGCATGATCCGATTCGGCGTCATCGGCACGAGCTGGATTACGGATCACTTCATCGACGCGGGCAGATCCTCGGAAGGCTTCGAGCTCGCGGCCGTCTACTCCAGAACGCAAGCGCAAGCCGAAGCGTTCGCGGCCAAGCACGGCATCCCCCTTACGTTCACGAGTTTGACGGCGTTAGCTTCAAGCCCGGACGTCGATGCGGTGTACGTCGCCAGCCCGAACGCGCTGCACGCGGAGCAAGCGATCGCCTGCATGCAAGGCGGCAAGCACGTGCTCATCGAGAAGCCGGCCGCATCGAATGCACGAGAATACGAGAGGATGGCAGCGGCGGCGAAAGAGAACGGCGTGCTGCTTATGGAAGCGATGAAGTCGACGTTCACGCCGACGTTCCTCGCGATCCGGGAGCATCTCGGCGACATCGGGCCGGTTCGCCGTTATTTCGCAAGCTACTGCCAATACTCGGACAGCTACGGCGAATACGTATCGGGCGGGTCGCCGAACGTGTTCGACCCGGCGATGTCGGCCGGCGCGCTGATGGATCTCGGCGTCTATTGCCTGTATCCGCTCGTGTCGTTGTTCGGCGCGCCGGAGCGGATCGTCGCGACTGGCCGATTGCTGGCCGCGGGCGCGGACGTCGCCGGCGGATTGCTGCTCAAGTATCCGGACATGGAAGCGGTCGTGCAATACTCGAAGATGACCGATTCCTATGCCAAGGCGGAAATCCAAGGGGAGAACGGAACGATCTTATTCGAGAAGATCAGCCGGCCGGATTACGCGGAAATCCGCTTCCGGAACGGCACGTCGAAGACGTTGACGGTTCCCCAGGAAAAGAACGCGATGGCGTACGAGGTACGGGAGTTCATCGGCTTGATCGAGAGGGGAGCCATGGAGTCGGCTAAGAATTCGCATGTGGTCTCCTTGGCGACGTTGCGGACGATGGACGAGGCGAGAAGGCAGATGGGCGTGACGTTCCCGGCGGATCGTTAATCCCGCCCGGCCGCAAGGGAGCCTGCCAGCGCAAGCACTGGCGGTTGCGGAATTCCTGCGGCGCACCGCACACCGCTATTGCAACCTTATATATAGAAGGAGTTTTTTCGTTTTGTCCATCATCGCCCGTCTGAAAGGGTTTAATTTCTCGTATTTCGCCTTATTCGCGTTGTTCATCTCGTTCCTTCCGGTCTATAGCGCGGAAGTCGGCATCTCCGGCACCCATATCGGGCTCATGCTCGGCTTCGGCAGCCTGGTAAGCATCGTCGCCCAACCCTTATGGGGCATGGTTAGCGACAAGACGCGGACGATCAAGAAGGTGCTCGTCTTCCTGCTCGCCGCGTCCACGATCGTCGGCATGCTGCTCTACAGAACCGAAGCGGCATGGAGTCTCGTCCTGCTCGTGGCGCTCATGAACGTCTTCTACTTGCCGACCGATCCGCTCGTCGAAAGTTTGAACTTCCAGACGGCCCAGCGGGAGAACGTCGGGTACGGCTCCGTCCGAATGTTCGGCGCTCTCGGGTACGCGTGCGTCTCGTTAACGGCCGGATACGCGACGAAGACGTGGGGGATGGGAAGCCTGAGCTGGATATTCTTCGGAATGGGTGCGCTCTCGCTGCTGCTCGCTTTGGGCCTCGCCGACGTGAAGGCGTCCGCGTCGAGACCATCCTTGAAGCATTTGAAAACATTCCTGTTCCAGTCCCATACGTGGCTGTTTTTCCTGCTCGTGCTCATTGTCGCCATTCCGCACAAGATGAACGATACGTTCATCGGTCTGTATATGGAACAGCTTGGAGGAGACATCCGGCTGACGGGCTTGTCTTGGTTCGTCATGACGCTCGCCGAGACGGTCATGTTCGCGGTCAGCTCCCGCTGGATCAAGCCGGGTAAGGAAGCATCTTGGATGGCCGCCGCCGCGGGGCTGTACGCGGTTCGGTTTTTGCTTAGTTCCATGGTTGGTTCGCCTTATGTCCTCGTCGCTTTGCAGGTGTTCCAGGGCTTTACGTTCGTGCTGTTCTACGTCGGGGCGATGCAATATTTGTACCGGATCGTGCCGGAGCAGTGGAAGTCGACCGGCCAAACGGTACTGACCGCGACGTTCTTCGGCGTGTCGGGCATCGTCGGATCGAGTGCCGGAGGATGGCTGATCGACGAATACGGCGGCGAGTTCCTGTACAGGGGGATGGCGCTGCTCGCGTTGGCGGGATTCGCGCTCGGTTGGACGATATTAAGGAAGAAATAGAAAAAGGTTGAGCGGAGAGGGGATCCGCTCAACCTTTATTCGTTACGAAGACGGGGGGACTTCTTCGCTTATTTCTGCTTCGCCATAATGTCGGCTACGCTTTTATCCAGCTTCTCGAGCAATTGGTCTTTGTCGATGCGGCCGCCTTGGAATTCTTGCATCGCCGCTCCGAACGCTTGCGTCGTGCCGTCCGGGAAACGATCCCAGTGCCAGCCTTTGACGCGATCCGGATTGTCCGCTTGCAGCTTGTTCAGCTCGGTCGCGATCGGTCCGATGGCGCTCGCGTCCGCCGGAATGCTCGTGAACGCCGGGATGAATTTGAATTCCGTCGCGATATAACGTTTGCCCGTCTCGGATGTAACGAGCCATTCGAGGAATTTCTTCGCTTCTTCCGGATGAGCGGATTTGCTATTGACGATCCAGTTGTTCGGAACGCCCGTGTACACGTAACCGGTGGAACCGTCGTTGATCGGAAGCGGAATCGTTCCGATGTTCATGTTCGGCGTCACGCCGTCGATCATGCCTTGCACCCAGTTGCCTTGCTGCATCATGGCCGCTTGGCCGGAAGCGAAGCCCGTCACTTGGGAGTTGTAATCGGTCGTTACCGCGTTTTTCTGGCCGTATTCGAACATGAGCTGCACGAGCTTAACCCACTCTTCCATGATCGCGTTGCCTTTGAACGTCGCTTTGCCCGCTTTCAGGTCGTTCGCGAATTGGGCGGGGTCGGCTTGGTTAGCGATTCCGACGTTGACCAAGTGGATGCCGAGCGACCACCATTCGTTCGTCAGCATGAACGGCGTGATGCCCGCGTCCTTCAATTTCTTCGCGGCCGCTTCGAGCTCCGTCAAGTTCGTCGGAAGCTTGTCGATGCCCGCTTTGGCGAACAAGTCTTTGTTATAGATGAGTCCGTAGCCTTCGACGTTCATCGGCATGCCGTACAGCTTGCCTTCCACCGTCGTCGGCGCTTTCGCCACTTCGATGACGTCTTTCGCCCACGATTCGCCCGACAAGTCCGTCGCGCGGTCCATGTAAGGGACGAGGGAAGAGAATCCGCCGTTGTTGAAGATTTCCGGCTCTTCGCCGGCCGCGAGCGCCGCCCGGAGCAACGCGCCGTAATCTTCGCCGCCGCCGTGCGTTTCGATTTCGACTTTCACGCCCGTTTCTTTCTCGTATTCTTTGGCCAACGCTTTCAGTTGCTCGTCGATTTCGACTTTGAATTGGAAAATCTTGATCGTGACGTCTTTCTTCGGCGCTTCCGAAGCCGGCGTTTCGCTGGCGCTAGGGGAAGCGGACGGCGAAGCGGAAGGGGATGAAGCTTGGCCGTTATCGTTGTTGTTCTTCCCGCAAGCCGCGAGTAGAAGGAGAAGCATCGTAGCCGTTAGCGCGAGTAAGCCGATTTTTTTCATGAATGAGACCTCCCATATTTGTTGTACGATCCGGATGCGCTTTTTGCTGGTCCGACACGCTCATTATAGTTGGGGCTTCATCGCGAGCGATATGGACGAAATTGATCGAAATGGTGTAAATTGTTGACTCGTTCATTATTTAGCAATTACATTTGCGACATTTTCTGAACGAGCTCCGCAAAGCTGCCTCAACGGCCGTCAGTCGTTGAGTGCGTTTTAGCTTGACTTGTTAGATTCAGCCTTTGATCGCGCCTTGGGCGACGCCTTCCACGACATGCCGTTGCAACGCGAGGAAGAAGGCGACGATCGGCACGATGCTAAGCGTAAGCGCGGCCATCGCCAAATCCCACTTCTTCGTATATTGCCCGAAGAACGACTGGATGGCTAGCGGAATCGTGCGGAGCTCTTCGTTACGGCCGATGATGAGCACGGGCAACAAATAGTCGTTCCATACCCACAGGACGTTAAGGATCATGACGGTGACGGCGATCGGACGGACGAGCGGGAAGACGATTCGGAAGAACACCCCGTAAGGGGAGCAACCGTCCATGACCGCCGCTTCCTCGATCTCGAGCGGAACAGACTTGATGAAGCCGTGGAACAGGAACATCGCCAGCGGCAAGCCGAATCCGATGTAACAAGCGATCATACCGTAAAGCGTATTGTGCAGGTTCAGCGTCGCCGCGACTTTGACCATCTGTAGCATGATCGATTGGAACGGAATGATCATGGCGGCGACCAAGACGACGAACACGAGGCGGTTAAACGTCGTCGGCCTGCGAACGAGACGATAGGCGAGCATCGAGCTGAACAGCACGATGAACAACACGCTGAGCGCCGTGATCATGAACGAATTAAGCGCGACCTTCGGGAAGTCGATGATTTCCCAAGCTTTCCTGAAGTTGTCCAGCGTGAAATCCTTCGGCCAAGAGGCAGCGTCGATCAGAATTTCCCGGAACGACTTAAAGGAGTTGCTGACGAGAAAATAAAACGGAGCGAGGAACAGCAAGCCGATCAAGATCGTGACGGCTTCGACGCCGAACAGCGCTGGCGTGTATTTCTCTTTGATCCTCTCCATCAGGCTTCCACCTCCCGTCTCTTCGTGATGAGCACTTGCGTGACGGTGACGAGCGCGACGGCGAAGAAGAAGACCATCGCTTTCATCGTGCCGAGACCGAAGTTGCTGTTCGTGAACGCTTCCCGGTAAATGTTAAGGGCAAGAGATTCGGTGGACGTTCCCGGCCCGCCGTTCGTCAAGCTGAGATTCAGGTCGAACATCTTGAACGCGTTCGACGTCGTCAGGAACAGGCAGATCGTAATCGCCGGCATGACGATCGGCAACGTGACGCTGCGCACGAGCTTCCAGCCTCCGGCGCCGTCGATCTTGGCCGCGTCCAGCAAGTCCTTCGGCACGCCGACGAGCGCGGCGATGTAGATGATCATCATGTAGCCGGCCGACTGCCAGACGAAAACGATGACCGTCCCCCAGAAGCCGGTCGCCGGCGTTCCGAGCCAAGGCTCTTGGAACAGGCCGATTCCCGTTTTCTCTCCGACCGTGAAGAAACCCTTCACGAAGATGAACTGCCAGATGTACCCGAGAAGCAAGCCGCCGATCACGTTCGGCAGGAAGAAAACCGTTCGGAGGACGTTCTTCAGCTTTAAGCCTTTCGTCAGCACGTAAGCGAACGCGAAGGCGAGCACGTTGGAGACGAGGACGGTCACGACCGTGAACTTGATCGTATACAGGAAGGACGTCCAGAACGCTTTTTCCTCCAGCAGGATCCGCATATTGGTCCAGCCCGTCCAAGTCGGCGACGACCGGATGCCGTCCCATTTCGTGAACGAATAATAGAATCCCATCAGGAACGGCACGATAACGATGATCAGAAACAGCAACAGCCCGGGGCCGACGAATACCGTCTGCTGCAGCCATTCTTTTCTTTTGCGATTGCCCATGTTTCCCCCGACTCCTTTCATACGGACTTCCAAGTATAAATTCAGTATAGCGGCGCGCGCCGAAGCCCAACTACCGATGATCATGACGAATAAGGTGGAATATATTGATCGATCTTGTTACACTGTTGGTGTTTTCTTGCATCCGCTATCAATCAGTCGAGATCGTTCGCGTCCGGGGGTGTCCGCCATGATCTATAGCATCCGTTCGAAGTTAATCGTCTTGCTTCTCGTCGCTACCGTCGTTCCGATCTGCACGTCGATGGTCATCTCGTACTACTACACCAAGAGCTCCGTCACGAAAGACGCGATCCGCAGCACGGAATCGACGCTGTCCCTGGGTAAAATGAATCTGCTCAACTACATGAACGCCGTGAATCAATCGAGTTTAACGATCTATTCGGGCATCAACCAGATGGGGTCGCTCTATACGTACATCGAGAATCTGGAGCGCCGGACAAGCCCGAACGGCGTGCCGGACTATTCGACGTTACCGCCGGAATCGCTCAGAAGCCAGTTGATGAACATGCTTCGAACGGTGAAGGAATTTTACAAAATCCATTTGTACACGCTTAAAGACAGGATGTCCATGTTGCAGGTGAACGATTTTAACCGCTACTTGTACAATCCGGAATTCGTGCCGCCTACCGCGATCGCCGCTTACGTCGAACCGCCTCACGAGAGCCACAATTACGGCATGGGCAACGTCATTCCGCTTCAGGAGAGGGAGACGGTGCTCACTTTCCACAGGCCGATCGTCAGAACGCCGTCGGACAAGATCCTCGGTTACGTCTCGATCGATATCCGTATGGATTTGATCGAGAGCATCGGGGAACAGTTGCTAACGCCGGGAGACTCGTTGTATATTTTCGATCGGAAGGGCAACATCGTCTACGCGCCGGACAAGGAGCGTTGGGGGAAAAGCCTGAACGACGACTGGGTCGCCCGCGTTCGCGAATCCGCCCGGACGCACGGCCATTTCGACTGGAAAAACGAAGGCTTCTCGGGCATCGTGTTCTACGAGAAGCTGCAGACGCGATTCATGGATTGGACGATCGTCAAGCTGACGCCGAACGAAGCGCTCGACAAGAGCGCCAGAGGCGTCACGAAGATCAACAGCTTACTATTCGGCCTGTTCCTCGTCGTCGCCGTCGCTCTAACGCTTTATATCACGATCCGGTTTACGAGATCGATCAAGAAGATGCTCGGCTACGTCAAGAAAATCGAAAGCGGCAATTTGCAGCAGGACATCGACATCGACGACAAAGACGAGCTCGGCATTCTCGCCCGCCGTTTCCAGTCGATGATGGGGACGATCAACGATTTGATATTGCGCGAATACAAGCTCGAGCTAGCCAACAAGACGAACCAGCTCAAGGCGTTGCAGGCGCAGATCAACCCGCATTTCATGTACAACGCGCTGCAGTCGATCGCCACCCAGTCGCTTCACAACGGGGATCAGAAAACGTATTCGCTCATCACGTCCCTCGGCAAAATGATGCGTTACAGCATGCGGACGAACGACGTTACCGTGGAGATTCAACAGGAAATGGACTACGTGCTAGCTTACTTGAAGCTGCAAAAGCAGCGGTTCGACGATACGTTCGAATACGAGCTGAATATCGAAGACGAGACCCGCAAAGCGCTCATTCCGAAAATGATCATCCAGCCGCTCGTCGAAAACTATTTCAAGCACGGCTTCATCCCTCGTCCGGGCATGGCTAGAGTTTCCGTCGCCACCGGGACTCTTCCGGACGGCAGAATCGAGATCGACGTGCGAGACAACGGCACGGGGATGGACGACGAGAAGCTGGAAGCGTTACGCGGTCAATTGGCGCAGGCGGGTCAGCCGGGATGGGCGGGGGACGCGTCGATCGCCCATATCGGACTCGCGAACGTACTGGCTAGATTGCGGCTGCATTACGGAGAAGCCGCCGAAATGGCCATCGAGCCCGTGTTGCCTTTCGGCATACAAGTCCGTCTCCGCCTGCCGGCGCAAACGGCGGATGACTCCGCGGGGGAATCGGAAGGAGAAGGATCATGAACGCGATTATCGTAGACGACGAGAAACACGTGAGGGAAGCGGTCCGAATGCTCGTCGATTGGGAGCGGTTCGGCATCACGAAGGTGTCGGAAGCTTCCGACGGGGAGCAGGCGATCGGGCTGATCGGGCAAGAGCGTCCCGCGCTCATCTTCATGGACATGATGATGCCGAACCTGTCCGGTTCCGAGCTGCTCGAATGGATCAGCGAGCATTCCCCCCGAAGCAAGACGATCGTCATCAGCGGTCACGACGACTTCAAGCTCGTTCGCCATACGCTTCAGCACGGCGGGATCGATTATTTGCTCAAGCCGATCGACGCGGACCAGCTGACGGACACGGTGCGCAAAGCGGTCGAGAGCTGGCATGAAGACGACCGGGAGAGACGGGAGACGACCAGCCGGTCGATCGAGGTCAACCGGCTGAAGCCCGCTTATTGGGACAAGCTGTTGTCCAATCTCGTCGTGGAGCCTTCATCGATGTATACGGAGCGCGAATCGATCCGCCAGGAATTCGGCGGGTTGGATCAAGGATGCCCGTGCAGGCTCGTGATCTTGAGCCTTGAACGGATCGATCCGGTGCTCGCGCGCAAGTTCGCGGACAACCGGGAGTTGCTCTATTACTCGCTTGCGAACATCTGCAACGAGATCGTTCGCCGGGATAACGCAGGTTACGCGTTCCGGTATTGGAACAGCGACAAGGAGATTTTGATCGCGTTCTGGAAGATCGTCGACGTCGATACGCTCGAGGAGAAACTTCGGGAGATCGACTCGGGCGTCAGGCAGGCGCTCGGCGCCAAAGTCCATTTCGGCATCGGCTCGGCGCAATCGTTCCCGCAAGGGCTCGGCGAATCGTACCGGGAAGCGAAGCAGGCGATCAAGACGAGCAACCTGATGGACGAGGAAGCGAGAATCCACTATGGAGCGCGGCTTCCTGCCCGCATCGCTTCGGCTCGTTTCGGCGACGGGGCGGATGAGCTGCGGCTGGCGATCCGGAGCGGGAATTCCGATCAGATCGCGAGATCGGTCGGCAAACTGCTGGCGCCGCTTCGCGAGCAGAAGCAGGCGACGGTCGAACAGCTGGAGCAATGGTGGAACGAATATACCGTATTTTGCTCCGAATGGCTTCGGGAGCTGGCCAAGGAAGACGAGCCGGCGCTCGAGTGGCCCGACATCGCGCGTCCGTTCGAGCTGCCGCCGCTGGGGCGGTCGGGAAAGCTCGATCTAACGGGCTGGGAGACGGAGTTAAACCGCGCGATGCTCGCGGTAGCCGGGCTGCTCGCCGAGAAGCAGCAGAAGGAGAACAATCTCGTTCACGAGATCGGCAAGTACATTCAAGCGAACTATCATAGGGATATTACGCTGCAGGACATCGCCAATCATCTATTTGTCGGCAGGGAGTATATCTCGCGCAAGTTCAAGCAAGAGACGGGAGAGAACGTCTCGGATTGCATCGGGCGCACCCGCAACGAAAAGGCGAAGCTACTGCTGCTCAACCCGCACCTGAAAATCGCGCAAGTCGCCGAGATGGTCGGCTACCAGGACGAGAAGTATTTCAGCAAAGTGTTCAAGAAGCTGACCGGCATGACGCCGAACGAATACCGGAAGAGCCAGTCGGTGTAGGGGCTGCGTGGCGGGGGCAAGTGTGGGCGAGATGTTCGAAGAATTCGAGTAACTCTCGCCAAAGTAGCTCGCCGCACGCGAGATGTTCGAAGAATTCGAGTAACTCTCGCCAAAGTAGCTCGCCGCACGCGAGATGTTCGAAGAATTCGGGTAACTCTCGCCAAAGTGGCTTGCCTTACGCGAAATGTTCGAGAATTTCGAGTAACTCTCGCCAAAGTGGCTCGCCTCTCGCGAGATGTTCGAAGAATTCGAGTAACTCTCGCCAAAGTAGCTCGCCTTACGCGAAATGTTCGAGAATTTCGAGTAACTCTCGCCAAAGTGGCTCGCCTCTCGCGAGATGTTCGAAGAATTCGAGTAACTCTCGCCAAAGTAGC
>NZ_JBHSMH010000097.1:167853-199738 GCF_042655365.1 Cohnella suwonensis
GCACGCGAGATGTTCGAAGAATTCGAGTAACTCTCGCCAAAGTAGCTCGCCGCACGCGAGATGTTCGAAGAATTCGGGTAACTCTCGCCAAAGTGGCTTGCCTTACGCGAAATGTTCGAGAATTTCGAGTAACTCTCGTCAAAGTGCCTCGCCGTACGCGAGATGTTCGAGAATTTCGAGTAACTTTCAGCAATGAGCCTCGCCCGCCCAGGAGATATTCGAAGATTTCGTGTTCCTTCAAGGAATCTCTCAGTTGGAATTCATTTGTTAACTCGAACTATCGTCGATGGAATAACATGATTGCTTTATCAGAGATACGAAATCCATGACACCTGTTTTGTCCTCCGCCAATTGCGACAATGAGTTTCTTTTCCTCCAGTGACCGTAGTACTTTCCTCGATGTCTCTTTTTTTAGATTCAACCATAAACTAGAGTCTGATAAATAAAAGGGGACAGAACGCATTAATGCGAACCTCAATATCTCCCTTTCATATACGGGCAACGTCAGAAACTCCATGCTATCTTGATTCGCCTTAGTATTAACGATCTCTTGAAATTCTCGGCGGCACTGTTCCGGATGTTGTTCGAGTTCGTCCCTGCTGTAAGGGAAGAAAGAGTAACCCAACGCGGCGACCGAACGGATCCGAGCGCGTTCGAAGCTGAATCTCTTCCTGGTAATGGTTTCCGCGTGAGTAATATAATTCTCCTCTTCGAGCACCAAACCTAACGGCCGAATGAACGCATCCCCGTAAATCTTCACGCCGGATAACGTCACCATTTCGTATTCCAACACTATGTCTCTCAGCGATCCGATTACCGAATAAATGACCTCTAGCATTTTCTTCGTTCCGGAGAGGTCTCTATCTAACATTTCCCTTCTTTGACCGCGTGCCTCCGACAATTGCTTTTTTAATAATACTTCGAATTCTTCTTCGAACAGATCGATCGCCTCCTTAATAAATAAAACGCCGCCAACTCCGTAAATCGGAGCAGGCGGCGTGTGCTTCACGCGTGAATAGTGATATTTACCATAAAGATATCAAACTTTTTGTAATATGAAAAGTTGTTCTCCCCGAAATGTTCGAGCAATTCGCGAGTCGAAGGCAGATTCCGTCAGCTGAAAGTTAACTTTCGCGCACAATTGTAAAATAAATGTTAAATTTGAAAATCCCGGAGGAACGGGCCGGGACGCGCCGAATTTCTGCATGGAACGCCGCATTTGCGCCAATCGTACGACAAATTCGGACGGCGTTCTTAACGGAGGTAGGCCATTCATGATCCAGTTCAAGCAAGTAAGCAAGGTGTATCCGAACGGAACGGTCGGCTTACAGGAGATCGACCTCGCGATTCGCCCCGGCGAATTCGTCGTGATCGTCGGCCTGTCGGGAGCCGGCAAATCGACGCTTCTCCGCTCGATTAACCGCCTGCACGAGATCACGTCCGGCGACATCTCGATCGACGGCCGGTCGATCACTTCGACTAAAGGCCGCGAGCTTCGGGTCATGCGGCGGGGCATCGGCATGATCTTCCAAAGCTTTAACCTCGTCAAGCGATCGACGGTGCTTCGCAACGTTCTCGCCGGGAGAGTCGGCTACCATTCGACGCTTCGGACGATGCTCGGATTGTTCCCGAAGCGGGATATGGAGCTGGCGTTCGAGGCTCTCGATCGGGTGAATATGCTCGATAAGGCGTACCAACGCGCCGATCAACTGTCCGGCGGCCAACAGCAGCGCGTGTCGATCGCCCGCGCGCTCGCGCAGGAAGCGAAAATCATCCTCGCGGACGAACCCGTCGCCTCGCTCGATCCGTTGACGACGCGTCAGGTCATGGACGATCTTCGCCGCATCAACCGGGAGATGGGCATCACGACGGTCGTCAACTTGCATTTCGTCGATCTGGCGAGGGAATACGCGACGCGGATCATCGGCGTACGGGCCGGGCGGATCGTGTTCGACGGCACGCCGGCGCAAGCGACGGACGAAGCGTTCGCGGCCATCTATGGCCGACCGGTGGCGAACGACGAGAGACTGGGGGAGATGTCGCATGAAGCCGGCTGAACCCAACGTCGATGCCAATGCTCGCGGGACGACTCTCCGTACGCTTCCGCCGAAACCGTCCGCCGGCGCCAAACGCTGGTTGACGGCGGCCTTGCTCCTCGCCATGCTCTGGTATTGCGCGCGCGAGACGGAAGCTTCGTTCCGCGAGCTCGCGGACGGCATCCCGGAGATCGGCAAGTTCATCGCGAAAATGTTCCCTCCCGACTGGGACTATATTCGGATCGTCGTCAAGCCGATGATCGAGACGGTGCAGATGGCGATACTCGGTACGACGTTCGGGGCGATCTTCGCCCTGCCGGTTTCGTTTCTGGCCGCGGGCAACGTAACCCGTCGCAGCTTTCTCCGCGCGCCCGCCAGGTTGATTTTGAACTTGTCGCGAACGATTCCGGATTTGCTGTTCGCCGCGTTGTTCGCCGCCGTATTCGGCTACGGCCCGCTCGCCGGCATGCTGGCGCTCGCCTTCTTCTCGTTCGGCATCCTGTCGAAATGGGCCTACGAGGCGATCGAAACGATCGACGACGGTCCGCTCGAAGCGATGACCGCCGTCGGCGCGGGCCGTCTGCAATGGATCCAGTACGGCGTGCTTCCGCAAGTGACGCCGCAGTTCGTCGGCTTCGCCTTGTACATGTTCGAGATCAATATCCGCGCGGCGGCCATTCTCGGCATCGTCGGGGCGGGCGGCATCGGCATTTACTTGAACCGGACGCTCGGCATGTTCCGGTACGATCAGACGATCGTCATCATCCTGTTCACGCTCGCGATCGTGCAGGCTATCGACGGCGTCAGTTCAGCCGTTAGGAGGAGGCTTTTATGACGACGAAGATTAACGGAAACGCAAGCCGATCGATGGCCGGCTACCCGGTCGCTCCGAAGCCCTTTTACGCGAGATGGCGCACCTGGTTCATCCTCGCCGCGATCGTCGCCGTCTACGTCTGGGCGTTCGACGGACTTCCGTTCGACGGCATTAAGCCGACGGCATGGCAGATCACGAAGGCGGTATTCCGCGGGTTGTTCCATCCCGATTGGGACTACGTCTACTTGGCGGAGGGAGAAGATTTGCTGCGGGGACTCGGGGAGACGCTCGCCATCGCGTTGCTAGGTACGGCGATCTCCGTCGTACTGACCGTCCCGTTCGCGCTATGGGCTTCCCGAAACCTGGTCAAGACAAGATTGTTTTCCGGGGCTTCGACGTTTACGCTAAGCCTCATCCGCACGTTTCCGGATCTAATCATGGCGATCATCTTCATCAAGGCGGTCGGACCGGGCGCTTTCGCCGGAGTTCTCACGATAGGGATCAACTCGATCGGGATGCTCGGCAAGCTGAACGCGGAAGCGATAGAGGATCTGGACATGGGACCGTCCGAAGCGTTGAAGGCATGCGGCGCGAACAGGCTGCAGACGATCTGGCACGCGATCGTGCCTCAGGCGATTCCCGCGTATCTCAGCTTCGCTTTGTTTCGGCTCGAGATCAACGTCCGTTCGGCGGCCATCCTCGGCGCGGTCGGCGCGGGAGGCATCGGTACGCCGCTCATCTTCGCGATGGAAGGACGCTCATGGAACCGCGTCGGCATCATTCTTCTCGGCATCATCGCGCTCGTGACGGCGATCGACTGGCTATCCGGCATCATCCGGCGCAAGCTCGTCCAAGGCCGTTAATAAGCATGAAAAACCCGGATGCTCGCGTCCCCAAGGGGGCCGGTCATCCGGGCTCTTTTGCCGCAACGGTACGATATCGTTCTTATTTCAATGCTTCCGCGTATTCGCGAACGGAATTGAAGTGGCTGTCATCGCTCTTGACGTAACCTTCGTGGGAGTAGATTTCGAAAATGATTTTGTGGCTCTCTTCGTTCTGTCCGAGGCTGATGAACGCGTCTTGGATTTTGGCGATCCACTCTTTGCTCATGTCGGAGCGGACGGAAATCGTATCGTTCGGAATCGGCGTCGTGAAGTAGATCGGCACGACTTTCTCGAAAATATCCGGCACGTCTTTCTTCACGATGTTGCGAGCGTCCTGGAAGACGGCGGCCGCGTCGGCGTCGCCGTTCAGTACCGCAAGAATGCTTTTGTCGTGACCTTTCACTTCGATGCTCGTCACGTCCTTGTTCGGATCGATGCCCGCTTTCATCATTTCGACGGCGGGATAGACGTAGCCGGCGGAAGAAGTGACGCTTTGGAAGGCGATTTTCTTGCCTTTCAGGTCCGAGAGCGTCTTGATGCCGGAATCGGCTTTGACGACGATCATCGATTTGTAGCTGTCGACGAGATCGGCCGACGGCGTGCCGTCCTTCTCGTTGACGCCGAAGCGCTGCGCTTGAAGGATGACTTCGGCGGCGCCCATCGCTTTCGCTTGCACGTACGTGTTCGGAGGCAGGAAGCCGACGTCGACTTTCTTCGATTGCATCGCTTCGATAATCGTATTGTAATCGGTGGACACGCTGACTTTAACCGGAATGCCGAGCTTGTCGGAGAGAAGCTTCTCGAGCGGCTTCGCTTTCGCTTCGAGCGTCTCCGCGTTCTGCGAAGGCACGAATTGAACGGTCAGCTCCGTCGGCACGTAGCCGGTTTCTTCCGGACTGGCGCTTGGGCTTTCGCTCGGGCTCGGGCTAGGCGATTCGGCGGAAGCGGACTCCGTGCTCGTCGCGGACGGCGACGCGGAGTTGCCCGCGGCGTTGTTGTCGTTCTTGTTGCCGCAAGCGGCGATGACGAGCATGACGATGGAGATGACAAGCAGGAAACGCAAAGCTGGCAAACGTGTAACCATGATTTCTTTCTCCTCCTCTTTCTATTGACCCTTAGTAGGCGGTACATGCCTTAATTTACCATCAAAATATTTTGCCAAATGGCGCAAAGTGTTAAAAATAGAGATAATATGTAAAATTTCGAGTTTACAATAGAGAACGATAACGGAAAAAGGAAGTGACGCGGATGAGCGACATTCGAACGATGCGGTTGACGGTTCTGGCGACGAGCGACGTTCACGGCCACGTTCTGCCCGTTCGTTACGCGGATAACGCGCGGACGGAGTCGGGACTGTCGAAGCTTGCGACGATCGTTCGCGAGACACGGGAGAAGAGCGATCTCATGCTCTTCATCGATAACGGGGACCTGTTGCAAGGGACGCCGTTCGCCTACTATTTCGCGAGGTTGGACGAAACGACGCCCCATCCGATCGTCGAGACGATGAACGCGCTCGGACTCGACGCCTTCGTTCCCGGCAACCACGAGTTCAATTACGGATTATCTTTCGTCCGTCGGACCTGGCAACAATCGAAATACCCCTGGCTGTCGGCGAACGTGCTGGACGCCAAGACGGGAGAGCCTTACTTCGGCGTTCCCTATCGCATTCTCGAAGGGGAAGAAGGCTTGAGGGTTGCGGTGCTCGGCTTGACGACGGCGTATATTCCGAATTGGGAGCAGCCGGGGAACATCGAACGCTTGCGATTCGAGCCGGCGACGGAAGCGGCCAAGCGCTGGGTTCCTATCCTGAAGGAGCGGGAAGGCGCGCATGTCGTCATCGTATCCTATCACGGGGGCTTCGAGCGGGATATCGGGACGGGCGAAGAAATCGAGGAACAGACGGGGGAGAACGAAGGCTGGCGATTGTGCCAAGAAGTCGAAGGGATCGACCTGCTCGTGACGGGGCATCAGCATCGGAGGATCGAAGGGGCGAGGGTGGGCCGGACGTGGACGGTACAACCGGGATATCAGGCGAGCGGACTATCGAGAATCGAGCTGAATTTGGAAAATAGGGCGGGCGAATGGGGGCTCGCGAGCGTGCGAAGCGATTTTGCGGAAAGCGAGGGCGTGGAATCCGACGAGGAGCTGGAAAGAAGGCTCTCGACGAGCGAAGCCCTTACGCAACGTTGGTTGGATACGCCTATATGCGAGATCAGGGGGGATATGATGCTGACCGACCATGCGGCCGCGAGGCTGTCGGAGCATCCTCTCGTGGCGCTGATCAACCGAATCCAGATGGAGGCGACGGGAACGGCGATCTCGTGCACGTCGTTGTTCGATAACGCGGCGACCGGATTCGGACCGCGCGTGACGATGAGGGAGGTGACGGCGAATTATCCGTATCCGAACACGTTAAAGGTGCTGCGGCTTAGCGGGAAGGATATCCTCGAGGCGCTGGAGAAGACGGCGGCCTACTTCGCGCAAGCCGCGCCCGGCGGGCCGATCCAGGTGTCTCCGGCCTACTTGTTCCCGAAGCCGCAACATTATAACTACGATATGTGGGCCGGCATCGAATACGGCATCGACGTTTCGCGTCCGGCCGGCAATCGCGTCGCCTATGTGCGACGCGATTGCCGGCCGCTAGACTTGAACGCCAGCTTCGACGTCGTCATGAACCATTACCGCGCGTCCGGGGGCGGCGATTACCGCATGTTCCGCGGTAAGCCGGTCGTCCGGGAATCGACGGTCGACATGACGGAGACGATCGCGGAATGGCTCGCGAAGGCGCAAGTCGTCGAAGCCCGCGCGGACGGCCAATGGCGCGTGTACAGTTAGCCGGCAAGCCGGCTTAAACGAGGTCGACCCGGTCGAGCCAAGCCGCTTCCTCGGCGGAGAGATCGACTTTCAACGCAGCCGCGCTCGAATGGAGCTCTTGCACGTTGTTCGGTCCGATGAGAGCGCAGACGGGGAACGACTGGTTCAGCACGTAGGCGAGGGCGATGTCGTTCGCCGAGACGCCCTTTTCCCGCGCGAGCTGCTCCGCTTTGCGGTATCGCTCCCAGTTCGCTTCGCTGTAATAGACCCGGCGGATTTCCGGATCGCCGTTGTCGCGGTCGTATCTGCCGGTGAAGAAGCCTTGAGCTTGCGATGACCAGCTCAACAACGGCATCTGCGCGCGTTCGTGCCAAGCCAAGTCGTCGGCGTAGACGGAGACGCAGCCTTCCCAGCGCGCCTCGTTCGGCTTGGCCAAGCTGAGGTTCGGGCTGTTGCACGTGAGCAGGGTCAATCCGTTCGCCGCGGCGTATGCGTTCGCTTCCTCGATGCGCGCGACCGTCCAGTTGGACACGCCGAGCGCGCGGCAATGACCATCCGCCAGCATCGCGTTCATCGATTCCATGATGTAGCCGACCGTCTTGTCCGGATCGTCGCGATGAAGCATGAAAATATCGACGTAATCGGTCTGCATCCTCTCGAACGTATCGAGCAAATCTTGCTCCATGAATTCGCGCGTCATGCGGGGGCTCCCGTACGGATGGGAGCCTTTGCCGATGATGACGATATCCCCGCGGTTGCCGCGTTCCTTCATCCATAAGCCGACCGCCCGCGCGGTGCTTTCTCCGTAGACGTGCGCCGTATCGATGCAATTGCCGCCGATGGCAACGTACGCATCCATCAAGCCGGCGGAATGCTCCATGTCCTCTTCCTTCAGCATCATCGAACCGAGAATGAGCTTCGTGCAAGCGATCGAGTCGTCGATGCGGATCTTAGGCATGCCGATTACGGCCGTCATAGCGTCACTCTCGCTTTCTCGCGCGCGGAGCGCATCAACGCGTCGAGCGCGCGCATATTCCGGACCGCGTCGGTCGGCGGAACGAGCGGCGTAGCCTCGCCCCATACCGAGCGGGCGAACCGGTCGGCCTGCAGCGAATACTGATTCGCGGCGGGCTCTTTGTCTACCCTGCGCTGACCGCCCGAATAGACGACGAAGTCCGCTTCTTCCCCGTTCGGCAGGAACGTTCCGGGAATTTCGATTCGACCATTCGTGCCGACGATCTCGAAGAAATTGCGGAAGTCGGCCCACATGCCGCAGTCGAACGTCAGCGCGACGTCGCCGGGAAACTCCAGAATGCCCGAGAGCATCATATCGACGCCGTCGTGCTCGGGAGAGAAGAGGGCGTGCGCGGACGCGGCGACGGGCTCGCTGCCGAGCAGGAACCTGGCGGCGCTGACCGGGTAACAGCCGACGTCGAACAGCGAACCGCCGCCCCAATCGGCGTTGAACCGGACGTTGCCCTTGTTCGCGGCACCGTTGAACGTGAACGCCCCTCGCAAGACGCGAAGCTCGCCGATCTCGCCGGAGGCGATGACGTTCTTGATCCGTTCCCAGCGCGGCTGATGGCGGTACATGAACGCTTCCGCGAGCTGAACGCCCGCCTTCGCGCACGCGTCGGCCATCTCTTGCGCTTCTTGAGCGTTCAGGGCAAGCGGCTTCTCGCACAGGACGTGCTTGCCGGCTTCCGCGGCGCGGATCGCCCATTCCCGGTGAAGGTGGTTCGGAAGCGGAATGTATACCGCGTCGATGCTCTTATCCGCGAGCAATTGCTCGTAACTGCCGTAAGCGGTCGGAATGCCGAATTTATCGGCCGCCGCTTGGGCCTTCTCTTGCGTACGGCTCGCGATCGCGACGACGCGTCCCGTGGAAGAAGCTTGGATGGCGGGAACGACCGCGCCGTTGATGCCTGCGGCGCCGATGACGCCCCAGTTCAATTGTTTCGACAATGAAAGCACCTCATTTTCGGACTTTGTGTAACTACGCCGATGTGATATTGTTATCATACTAAATTCACTTTCCAAGTTATATCTAAATATTTTGAATCTAATATCATGATATTGTCATTTGAGGGGGAGTCGCATGTTCAAGAATATCGCGTTGCCGAGCATCGGCGACAATCAATTCCCTTGTTTTCCGGAATCGGTCGGGCTCATTCGCGACGACCCGAACCACGTCTGTTTCAGGGGGACGGGGGAGTTCCCCCATTTTAATCTGCACCTGGTCGCCAAGGGCAAAGGTTACGTGGTCGTCGAGGGGAAGACGCACGAGCTGAAGGCGGGAGACTCGTTCTTGTTCGCCCCTCGGCAGGCGCAGCACTACTATTCTAGCCAAGAGGAGCCATGGGAAGTCTACTTCGTGCACTTCTACGGAACGAAGATCAGGGAATTCCTCGCTGAAAAAGGTTTCTACCAAACGAGTCTATGGACAATGAAGAGGAAAGAGGAGCTCGAGCGGTCATTCGACGCGTTGATCGAGGCGGCGGAGAAGAACAAGCTATGGCTGTCGGCCGCCTTGTCCACGCTCGCTTACGCCATCATCGCCGAATACGTGACGCAGGCGACGCCGCTCGCCCCGAAGAAGGACAACAGCAGCGCGGACTTGATTATGTGCCTGCTGCCCGAACTGCAAGAGAGGGCCTGCGAGCCTTTCGAGTTGAAGGAGTGGGCGGACCGCGCGAACGTGAGCACGTTCTACTTCTGCAAGCTGTTCCGCAAGCTGACGCAGCTGACCCCGATGGAATTCGTCTCGTTGTGCCGCATTCGACAGGCGAAGCAGATGCTGATCGAGAACAGGAACATGCCGCTGTCGGACGTCGCGTCGGGTTGCGGATATCCGAGCGTCAGCTATTTCATTCAACGCTTCAAGAAACAAGAAGGATTAACGCCGCGGGAATACAGACGCAACGTATAGGAGGAACGAACGATGGCGAACACGCACGTCTACACGAAAAGGGAAGAAATCGCGAACGCGATCACGCACGGCATCGGCACGCTGCTCAGCATCGCGGGGCTCGTCCTGCTCATCGTCTTCGCGAGCCGGAACGGAACGGCATGGCACGTCGTCAGCTTCACGATCTTCGGGGTGACGATGCTGCTACTGTATACGGCGTCGACGCTCGTGCATTCTTTTCCGGAAGGCAAAGTCAAAGATCTGTTCGAGACGTTCGATCATTCGTGCATCTATTTGTTCATCGCGGGCACGTACACGCCTCTATTGCTCGTCACGCTAAGAAGCCCCCTAGGCTGGACGCTGTTCGGCGTCGTCTGGGGGCTCGCGGCGGCGGGCGTCGCGTTCAAGGCGTTCTTCACGAAAAAGTTCCTGGTGCTATCGACGCTGTTCTACGTGCTGATGGGGTGGCTGATCGTCTTCGCATGGCAACCGCTCCATGAGCTGCTGACGCCGGAAGGACTGAGACTGCTCATCATCGGCGGCGTGCTTTACACGGTCGGCTCCGTTTTTTACGTTTGGCGGGGATTCCCGTATCACCACGCGGTATGGCATCTCTTCGTCGTGGCCGGCTCGGTCATGCACTTCTTCGCGATCTTGCTTTACGTGTGAGTCGCCGGTACGGAATCGTCATCGTCGAACAGACGCAATCGCTG
Organism: Cohnella suwonensis; assembly: GCF_042655365.1. Classification (NCBI taxonomy): domain Bacteria; kingdom Bacillati; phylum Bacillota; class Bacilli; order Caryophanales; family Paenibacillaceae; genus Cohnella; species Cohnella suwonensis. The sequence goes on from NZ_JBHSMH010000097.1 coordinate 178,023, forward strand.
CGCGGCGGCGATCAGCCTGTTCGACGCGCCTTCCCGGATAAGCGAAAGCAAGTGCAGCTCGGAGCGGGCTAACTGCTCGACGAGCACTTCCCGCGGCGTCGCGGGGGCGGCCGGAGTCCGGCGCTTCTCGAACAGCTTCAGCGCACGGTTCGCGTAATCCGGCGAGCTTGCCGCCAACCCGGAATCGGGAGTGCCAGCAAGCGCGGCGTAGCGCTGATGCAGCTCGTTCGATCGGCTGGTCTTCGTCGACGCGGAAGGTCGTACCGGCGACGCGCTGGGCATAGGCCGACATCGAAGCCGCTTCCCATGAGCTGACGCTTCGCAAGCGGGTTTCGCCTGACTACAGGCGAGGTATTACCCCTAATGGGCATCCAGCTATAGCCACAACCTGCAAATCCGCAGTTTGTCGGAGAACTTGGCTAAGCTTATCGTAATCTACCTGCAAATATGCAGTTGAAACGATCCAATCGTGCCGATTTTGTCTCAATTCGACCAATCAAACTGTAGCCCATGCAGGTTGATTCGACGATACGTCGATTTCTCGCCCGACAACCTGCATATTTGCAGGTGGCGGTCCACATCCCTGCATTAACTAACCCATCATCCCCGCACCCAATTGATCGGAGGCTTCACCTAACCATGGCAACGAAAAAACCGAAAAACATAGAACCGGAAGCGCCGCGACTGCCGTCCCGCCTCGACCCGCTGAACGTCGGAGACGACGAATGGGAAGACAAGATCGCGTTCGGGAACGGCCGCGTCGAACAAAGGACGATCCGGGATCAGAGAGCGGACAAAGTCGCGTTCGACGCCATCGTGTTCGACCACGTCACGTTCGACCGGGTAACGCTGGAGCGCGTGGAGCTGACCGACGTCGTATTCGACGGCTGCGACCTATCCAACGCCATTTTCCGCGACGCGGTGCTGCACCGGGTCGTCTTCGTCAATTGCAAGCTGCTCGGCTTCGACTTGTCGAACGCGACGCTGCGCAACGTGAAGTTCGACAAGTGCCACGGTCAATATTCGATGTTCCGTTTCGCGGACTTGAAATACGTCGGCATCTCCGGCAGCCAGTTCGAGAAGTCCGACTTCTACGACGCGACTTTCTCGGGCGTGGAATTCGTCGACACGGAGCTCGACCAGACGCAGTTCGGCGGCGCGAGATTGGCGGGAGTCGACCTTAGCGGCTGCGAGTTCCGTTCGATCGGCGTGACGTTGGACGGCTTGCGCGGATGCGTCGTCCGGTCGGATCAGATCGAAAGTTTCGCCTCTCTTCTCGGCGTCGTCGTGAAAGAGTAGCGTTTCAACCTTCTCGGTGCTGAAAACCGGACTTTTTGAACGCGCGCTAGTAAGAACCAGCGCCCAAAGCTTTGAATAGGATATTACCTATTCAAAGCTTTTTCGCGTTTTCCGGGCAGAACACGCCGGTTCGAGCCGAACCGTTCATATACAGGCATCTCATGCCGAATCGCCACACGTTCAATCGTATCGCAACACACACGGAAAGGGAGAGAACGCATATGCGCAAAGCCAGAAAACCCGCTCTGTTACTGCTCGCCGCCCTTCTCGTCGTCCTGACCGCCGCCTGCGGCAATGGAGACGGCAAGTCCGACAAGGTAACGAAGGTTAAATTTTCCGAGGTCATCCGTTCTATTTTCTACGCCCCGCACTACGTCGCGATGTCGCAAGGCTTCTTTACGGATCAAGGCCTCGACGTCGACATGAGCACGTCCCAAGGCTCGGACAAAGGCGCCGCCGCGCTCATCGCGGGAACGGCCGACATCTCGCTCGTCGGACCCGAGACGACGATCTACATTTTCAACCAGAAGGGCGACAAGACGCTCAAAGCGTTCCATCAGCTGACGTTCAAGGACGGTTCGTTCCTGCTGTCTCGCGAGAAGATGGACGGCTTCAAGTGGAGCGATCTTCAAGGCAAGACGGTCATCGGCTGGAGGCCGGGCAGCTCGCCTCAAATGGTGCTGAATTCCACGCTGCTCAAGGAAGGCGTGAAAGACGTGACCGTCGTCACGAACATCGCGGCTCCGGCGATGGCGGGCGCATACGCGAGCGGCCAGGGCGATTTCATCCAGCTGTTCGAGCCGGTCGCCTCAACGCTCGTCAAGGAAGGGAAAGCTTACTACGCCGCCGCCCTCGGCGACGCGTTCGGCTCGTACCCGGAGACTTCCTACGTCGCGACTTCGGACTATATCAAGAAAAACCCGAAAGTCGTTCAGAAGTTCTCCAACGCGGAAGCCAAAGGGGCGAAATGGCTTGAAACGGCTTCGTCCGACGACATTCTAAAGGCGCTCAAGCCGTTCTTCGACGGCACGCCGGACGACATCATTCTTCAAGCGGTCGATAATTACAAGAAGCTGGGCGTTTGGTCCGAAGCGCCGACATTAACGCAAGCCCAGTTCGACGTTCTGCAGAACGTGCTCGTCGAGAACGGCGTGCTGAAGGCGGAAGACAAGGTCAATCTCGACGACGTCGCGGATAACCGCTTCGCCGCCGAATCCGGCAAGGACTGACCGAACGATGGCGCGCGTCGAACGCGGCGAGGCAATCGAACGGCGGGCGCCCGCGCATATCGTCATGGAAGGCGTCGGGCTTAGTTACTTCACGTTGCAGCAAGAAACCGAGGCATTGCGGGACGTTCGTCTCGAGATCGCCCGGGGAGAATTCATCAGCATCGTAGGGCCGAGCGGATGCGGCAAAAGCACGCTGCTCTCCCTGATCTCCGGCATGCTTTCGCCGACGAAAGGGAGCGTCCGCATCGACGACGAGGAGGTGTCCGGCACCTCCTCCAAAGTCGGATATATGCTGCAGCACGACCACCTGTTCGAATGGCGCGACGTGCTCGGCAATTTGACGGTCGGCGCGGAGATCCGCCGCATGGACCGGAAGAAAGCAAGAAGCAAGGCGGAGGCGCTGCTGGAGAGGTACGGGCTCGGCGGATTCGCCGGACATTTACCCTCCCAGTTGTCCGGAGGCATGAAGCAGCGGGTCGCGCTCATTCGGACGCTCGTCGCCGAACCGGAAATTTTGCTGCTCGACGAGCCTTTCTCCGCGCTGGATTACCAGACGCGGCTGACGCTGCAGGAGGAAGTGTTCCGCATCATCAAGGATCAGGGAACGACGGCCGTTCTCGTCACCCACGATTTGTCCGAGGCGATCAGCATGGCGGATCGGATCATGGTCATGTCGAAGCGGCCGAGTACGATCCGTTCGGTTCACGACATCGCGTTCGACGAGGGCGGGCATCTTTCCCCGTGGGACAGAAGGCAAGCCGGGCGTTACAACGGTTATTTCAACGCCATCTGGAAGGAGCTCGATCAACGATGAAGGAGATTAACGCCAGAACGCCCTTGTACGACCGTTATCTCCGGGCGCAGCGCCGCATGCGCTTCATGATCGGGCTCGCCCGTCTCGCGATATTGGCGGCGTTATTGCTGCTATGGGAGCTCGCGGCGTACTGGAAGTGGATCGATCCGATGCTCGCGAGCAAGCCGTCGATGTTATGGACTTCCTTTCGGGAGCTGGCATTCCATGGGGATCTGTTCCATCATACGAGAATTACGGGAACGGAAACGCTCGTCGGCATCGCCCTCTCCATGGGGCTAGGAACGGCGGTCGCGGTGCTGTTCTGGTGGTCGACGTTCGCTTCGAAGGCGCTGGAGCCTTATATCGTCGTGCTGAACGCGTTACCCAAGGTCGCTTTAGGCCCGATTTTTTACATTTGGCTCGGGGATCGTTACTCCGTGTACGGCATGGCGGTCGCGATCTCGGTTATCGTGACGATCATCATGGTCGAGAACGGGTTCAAGGAAATCGGCAAGACGAAGCTGAAGCTGATGCAGTCTTTCGGGGCGACGAAATGGCAAATGCTGAGGATGGTCATGCTCCCGGCGAGCGTGCCGCACCTGATCGCCACGCTGAAGGTGAACGTGGGACTAACGCTCGTCGGGGTCGTCATGGGGGAATTTCTGTCGTCGAAGGCAGGCTTGGGTTATTTGATCATCTACGGCGGCCAAGTGTTTCAGATGAATCTCGTCATGGTGAGCGTGACGATGCTGGCTTTGCTGTCGGTCGTGCTTTACGGCGTCGCGAATCTATTGGCGCGCTTCGCGCGCAAAAAATACCATCACGAAGCGTGATCCCGAGGCGGAGATCCGGACAGCGAAGGGAAGCGGAGGGCTACCGGAACGGCGATCGCGACGGCGACGATCAGGAAGCCGATCGCGGCTAGCCTGCTGTCCAGCATGAGCTGGACGCACAGCGTCAGGACGATGCCGCCTAAGTTGCCGAACAGCAGCAGTACGGCGACGACGGTTCCGGCCGCTTCGGGAACGGCTTTCGTCTCGGCGGACGTGAGGATGATCGGCAAGTTCGCGAGCAACAGGCAGCCGGATAGCGAAAGCAGTCCGGTTAACGGCCAGAAGGACGAGCCCGCGTAGAGAGCGACCAGCATGATCGCGCTGACGACGAGCGAGGCGCAAAGCACGGCTTTGGCCCGTCCGCCGGGCCTTGCCCACTCGGGCAGGACGCCCGCGCCGACGATGCCTGCCAGCGTCATCGCGCCGAGGGCGATGCCGACTTGGGAGCTGGTGATGCCGCTAGGCTCGGAGAGCACTTCCAGCCACGTCGTCAGCGTAATGAAGAGGCCGAAGCCGAGAAATAGCAGCAGGCTATAATGCCGTACCCAGCGACTGGACCATACGTCGCGAACGGTAGGAGCGGAAAGGGTTGACTGCGAGGGACCCGAAGCCGGTTCGGATGCCGATACCGGTGCGAGTTTTGGTGCGGATGCGGTTGTCATTGTCGTAGTCGTCGACACCGAACCTTCTCCCCAAGCAGCGCGAGCCCGCGCGAGCGCGACGAGGAACGCCGCGACGGCGAAGAGGCTGACGATGGCTTGCGTCCATAACAACGCCGTCATACCTTGCCATTCCAGCAAGAAGGGGGACGTGACGGTGGAGGCGAGAATGCCGACGAACATGCTCGCCGAGCCGATCGCGATGGCGAGAGGCCTGCGCTCGGGCGCGACGTAACGCGAGGCGAGCTGGTTAATGCCGTTCAGAACGAGCGGCTGGCCGACGGAGAGAAGAATTTGTCCGGCGAGCGAGTAGCCGTAGCCCGGGAAGACGCGGACGACGGCGCCGATGCCGGTGAGAATCGCTCCCGCGGCGAGAGCCCCTTTGAAGGAACGATCCGCCCATTTGCCGAAAGGCAGAGCGAGAACGACGTAAGCGAGCGGGAACACTTGGGACAGCCAGCCGACCGCGTCGACGGAAACGCCCCAATAGGCCGCGGAATCGTTCGTGATCGGCGTGTACGTAACCCACAGCAACTGGGTCGCGGCGGTCAGCAAGGCGTAAGCGATTACGATAAACGATTGCGTGTGCGGCGTACGGACGTTGCTCATCGGACAAGCCTCCGGCTTCTTCTACGAATGTGGATTCACGGAAATCCTACCATAAACCGCCGGAAAATTGCGGAAATTTTTGGCCGTTGGCGTCCCCGAGTTACTTCGCCTCGCTCACTAACTCGAGCACGAACGCCACTCCCAGCACGGAGTTACTTATCTTCGCTCACTAACTCGAGCGCGAAGGTCACTTCCAGTATGGAGTTACTTATCCTCGCGCATTAACTCGAGCATGAATGCCACTCCCAGCACGGAGTTACTTATCCTCGCGCACTAACTCGAGCACGAACGCCACTCTCAGTTCGGAGTTACTTATCCTCGCTCACTAACTCGAGCACCAACGCCACTTCCAGCTCGGAGTTACTTATCTTCACGCACTAACTCGAGCGCGTATGGGCGAGCCGGGGGGGATTCGCGCAGAGAATTGCGATACTCGTGCCTTCACGCGCCCGCGGGCATAAAAATAGCGCCCTCGCTGCTGCCTCCCCGGCGGCAATACGTACGGCGCTGTTCCGCTTTCTTGTTCATGACGACTTGCGTTTGCGGCTTCCTCTGCCACGTTAACCGGGCGATTTCGGGGTTGTTCGCGCCTTCGCGCTCCCGCTTGAGCCTCTCTTGCTTCGACTTCGATTTTCCCATTTCTTATGCACCTCCGAGTGATGATTCGATCATACCTTACGACGTATGCGCGCGCAATGAGCGAGTTGTCAGAAAAGTCTTTACACCGGGGTCTATCTGCCTAGATAATTTAACTAATAGAGGATGTTCAAAAAGCCGGTTTGCCTTCGCTCCGATCCTCATTCCCTGGCTTCTTTCAACCTTCTCGGTGCTGATAACCGAACTTTTTGAACGTGTACTAATCGACATGACGGCGCCGAAGCCGTCGAAGGAGCAAGATAAAATGACTTTCGCGAGCCCACAGCCCGCAGGCGCCGACTCGTTATCCGAGATCGTGCAACGCCAACGGGACTTTTTCAGGAGCGGCGCGACGAGAGACGTCGCGTACCGTCGGACGCAGCTCGAGAGGCTGCGGCAAGCCGTCGTCCGCCTCGAGCCCGAGCTTCTGGCGGCGCTGAGAAGCGACTTGAACAAACCCGAGACGGAGGGCTATGCGCTAGAGATCGGACAAGTGCTCGCGGAGATTCGCTTCGCGGCGAGCCGCGTTCGGCGCTGGGCCAAGCCGAAGCGGGTACGCACCCCGATGACTCATGTCGGCTCTGGCAGCCGGATCCAATACGAGCCGTTAGGGACGACATTGATTATAGGACCTTGGAATTACCCGATTCAGCTCGTTCTCATTCCGGCCATCGCCGCGATCGCCGCCGGCAATACCGTCGTGCTGAAACCGTCGGAGATGGCGTCCGCCACGTCGGCGGTGCTCGCGAAGCTCGTGAGCGAGACGTTCTCCGCGGAGGCCGTCGCCCTCGCGGAAGGAGGAGCCGAGACGAGCCAAGCGCTGCTGCAGCTGCCTTTCGATCATATTTTCTATACGGGCAACGCGACAGTCGGCCGAATCGTCATGGAAGCTGCCGCGAAGCGATTGATTCCGGTAACGTTGGAGCTCGGCGGCAAGAGCCCCTGCATCGTTCACGACGACGCCAATGTCGAGCTTGCGGCGAAGAGGATCGCGTTCGGCAAGCTCGTGAACGCGGGCCAGACGTGCGTCGCCCCGGATTACTTGCTCGTGCACGAGAACGTCAAGACGAAGCTGACCGAAGCGATCGCCCAAGTCGTCGAGTCCTTCTACGGAGCGGATCCGATCGCTCATCCGGACTATGGGCGCATCGTGAACGCGAGGCATTTTCATAGAGTCGCCTCCTATCTTCAAGACGGGAAGATCGTCTACGGAGGACGCACGGACGAATCCGCGCTGAAAATCGCCCCGACGTTGTTGGAGGACGTCGCTCCGGAAAGTCCCGTCATGCGGGAAGAAATCTTCGGGCCGATTCTTCCTATTATCCCTTACAAGAACATTGACGAAGTATTCGCGGCCGTCGAGATGAACGAGAAGCCGCTCGCGCTGTACGTATTCTCGGGAGACAAGAAGTTCCAAGAAAAGATCATCGGCCGAATCCCGTTCGGCGGGGGATGCATCAACGACGCGATCATCCACCTGGGCAACCCTTACTTGCCTTTCGGCGGCATCGGCCCTAGCGGTACGGGCAACTATCACGGAGAGCACGGTTTCAAGACGTTTTCACACTGCAAGGCGGTACTGAAGCAATCCGGCCGATTCGATCTTCCTTTCCGTTACCCCGGTTCCAAATTGGGAGCGAAGGTCATTCGTTTGCTTATGCGGTAACGAAATCCGACGAAATCCGATTCGACATAGACTCCGACGACGAGAGGGCGATCCGTTCTGGCACCGTTGACACCCGATTACGAAGCCTACAAGAAGCTGTTCTCGCATCTTCCTATGCCTTTCGCTTATTTGGATTTGAACATGCTGGATCGGAACATCGCCGATATCGCGGCGGCCGCCGGAAGCAAGAACATCCGCGTCGCGAGCAAGTCGATCCGTTCCGTGGACGTGCTTCGCCGCATTCTGGACGCGGGCGCTCCTTACCGGGGCATCATGTGTTATACCGCTTCGGAAGCGGCGTTTCTGGCCGACCGGGGCTTCGATGATCTTCTTCTCGGCTATCCGACGTGGGAAGAGAAAGGGATTCGCGCTCTCGTCGATAGAATCGCGGCGGGCAAACTTATCGTCTTGATGGTCGATTGCGCGGAGCATGTCGCCCGCATCGAACGGATCGCCCGCGAGCGTGGTTTTCGCGTCCCGCTATGCTTGGACGTGGACATGTCGGCGTCTTACCCGGGGCTGCGTTTCGGCGTATGGCGTTCGCCTGTTAGCGGGTGGGAGCAAGCGAAGCCCGTCGTCGAGGCGATCGTCGGCTCCCCGTGGCTGCAGCTCGACGGGATCATGGGCTACGAAGCCCAGATCGCGGGCGTCGGAGACGACGTGCCGGGATCGGCATTGAAAAACCGCATCGTGCGGCTGCTGAAGACAAGATCCGTCTCCGAAGTCGCAAGACGAAGGGCGGAAGTCGTCCGCGGCATCGAAACCCTCGGAGCGAAGCTTCGGTTCGTTAACGCCGGTGGAACGGGCAGCCTCGCATCGTCGCGGGAAGAGAAGGACGTTTCCGAGATCACCGCCGGGTCCGGCTTCTACAGTCCGGTGCTATTCGACCATTATAAGTCGTTCCGCTATATGCCCGCGGCGGGATTCGCCGCGGAGATCGTCAGACGGCCCCGCGCCGATATCGTCACTTGCATGGGCGGCGGTTACGTCGCTTCGGGCGCGGCGGGAACGACGAAGCTTCCGTTGCCTTACTTACCCGAGAATCTTCGGCTGTTCCCGCTCGAAGGAGCGGGAGAGGTGCAGACGCCGCTTCTGGCGAACCGGCCGGAGCACCGCGGCTTGCGGATCGGGGATCCCGTCTTTTTCCGTCATGCCAAAGCCGGGGAACTGTGCGAGCGTTTCGAGTGCCTGCACGTCGTCTCCGAAGGAGTCGTCGTCGGACAATACGCGACCTATAGGGGCATGGGGGAGAACTTCTTATGATCAAGAACGGACGTCACTGGAGCAACTGGTCCGGCATCGAGAAAACGAAACCAAGAACCGTTCTCTATCCCGTGCATATCGAGGAAGTCGTCGAGGTGGTCAACATGTGCAGGAGGGAAGGCCGGACGCTGAGAGTCGTCGGCTCCGGCCATTCGTTCACGGCGCTCGCGGCGACGGAAGACGTCTTGCTGTCGCTGGACAAGATGCAGGGCGTTCTCGAGACGAATCCGAACGCGCTGACGGCGACCGTCTGGGCGGGAACGAAGCTGAAGGCGCTCGGAGAGCTGCTTCACACCGACGGGCTCGCGCAGGAAAATCTCGGCGACATCGACGTGCAGTCGATCGCGGGCGCGATCAGCACCGGCACGCACGGGACGGGCATCGCCTTCGGCAACATCTCGACCCAGGTCGTCGGCGCGACCGTCGTTACCGGGACGGGCGAAGTGCTGGACGTCACCGAGCAGTCGCACCCCGACCTATTCAAGGGTTTGCAAATCTCGCTCGGGGCGCTTGGCATCATCGTGCAGGTGAAGCTTCGGCTCCGGCCGGCCTATCGGCTTCGCTACGAGAGTTCGAGAGTCCCGCTCAAGGAGTGCCTGAAGCGTCTTCCCGAGCTTGCGGGAAGCCATCGCAATTTCGAATTTTACTGGTTCCCGTATGCCGATCCGTGCCAACTGAAAACGATGGACGAGACCGAAGAACCGGAAACGAGCCGCGGCATCGGCAGTTACGTCAGCGACGTGCTATTGGAGAACGCCGCATTCGGCGCGCTGTCCAAGCTGAGCAAGTGGATTCCGGGCATGAGCGCTCCGGTCAGCCGGCTGTGCGCGGCCGTCGTTCCTACGGGCGGAAGGGTCGGGCACAGCCATCGGATATACGCGACGACGCGACTTGTTCGCTTTAACGAAATGGAGTACAATTTACCGGCCGAGTCGATGGCCGACGTGATCCGGGAGATGCGCGAGACGATGGCGGCCAACCGGTACCGCGTCCATTTTCCGATCGAATGCCGCTTCGCGAAAGGCGACGACATCTGGCTCAGTCCCGCGTACGGCCGGGATTCGGCGTACATCGCCGTCCATATGTACCGGGGCATGCCGCACGAACGGTATTTCGCGGACATGGAGCGCATCTTCTTGAAATACGGCGGCAGGCCCCATTGGGGCAAACTGCACAATCTAACGACCGAACGGCTGAGGGCGGCTTATCCGATGTGGGACCGTTTCCTGGAACTCAGAAGTCGGATGGACCCCGACGGCATCTTTAAGAATCCTTATCTCGATAAAGTTTTCGGACAATAGAATCAGGTAACGCAAGCGATAAAGGAGTTAATGGAAAATGCCCCATTTGCTTATTCGAGGCTTGCCTCACGAAGGAATACGTTCCGTCAGCCGGTCGCTCGTCGCCGAATTGGCGGAGATATGCAGCTGCCCGGAAGACTATATCCTGCTAGAAGCGCTGCATACGACCGCTATCTTCGGCGGCGAGACGGTATCCTCTTATCCGTTCGTCGAGGTGAATTGGTTCGATCGCGGAGCCGCGGTCAGGGATGCCGCCGCCGCATGCATCGATCGGCATATCCGCTCGATCGGCATCGCCGAGACGGAGATCGCGTTCAAGGTGTACGAGGAGGACGCGTACTACGCGAACGGCAAACGGCTGCGGACGCCTTCCGTCGAACTGGAGAGCGAGATTCAAGCCCTGCGCGCGGAGAACGATAAGCTTAAGGAAGATTTGACCAAAGCACGCAAGGGACTGGCCGCAAGCGCGGGACAGAATATGAACAGCAGGCTTTACGACGCGCTTAGAGAATAGCTTCCGAATGGTGAGGGGTACCCGATGGGCAAACAGTTGAGCTTCCGGAAGGACGGCTCGTTCACGATCGTTCAATTCACCGACGTGCATTGGAAAAACGGCGACGAAAAAGACGCTCGGACGAAAGCGCTCATGACGCGCGTCATCGCGGATGAGAAGCCGGATCTGATCGTCTTTACGGGCGATGTCGTCGAGAGCTTGCATTGTTCGGATCCTTACCGATCGTTCAAGGACGCGGTGGACGTGGCGGAGAGAAGCGGCATCCCTTGGGCGGCCGTCTTCGGCAATCACGATAGCGAAGGCGCGACTTCTCGAGAAGAGCTTATGAAAGTCCAGACGGGACTTGCCGGATCGATCGCTGAAGCCGGTCCCCCCGACATCGGCGGCGTCGGCAACTTCGCGAGAACGGTGGCCGGCCGCGACGGCTTCCCTGCCGCCGCGCTGTATTTCATCGACAGCGGCGCCTACTCGGAGCTCCCGAACGTTCCCGGGTACGGCTGGTTCCGGCGCGGCCAATCGGATTGGCTGCTGAAGGAAGCCCGAGCGCTGCAAGCGGGTCACGGAGGACGTCCGATTCCGTCTCTGGCGTTCTTCCATATTCCGCTGCCGGAATATCGAGAAGCCTGGGACGAGCAAATATGCCGCGGCAGAAGATACGAGAAAGTGCAATCGCCGAGGCTGAATACGGGCATGTTCACCGCTCTCGCGCAAGCGGGCGGCGTCATGGGAACGTTCTGCGGCCACGACCATATCAACGATTACGAAGGAACGCTGCACGGCATTCGGTTGTGTTACGGCAGGGCGACCGGGTACAATACGTACGGAAGATGGCGGTTCCGTCGGGGAGCGCGCGTCATTCGGATGCGAGAGGGCGAGGAGAGCTTCGAGACTTGGTTGCGGCTCGACAACGGCGCCAAAGTCGAGAAGCCGAGAAAACATTCCCCGAACCGGTTCTCAAAGGCATAAGCATATACTTATATAGGTGGTTCAAAAAGCCCGATTTTGATCACGAAGCAAATCAGGAAGCTTATTCGACATCGAATCTTGAATGCTGCACGGGACTTCCGGTTCTCACGTAGGTTTGCCTACGCTCCGATACTCATTCCCTAGCTTCTTTCAACCTTCTCGGTGCTGAAAACCAGACTTTTTGAACTTGATCATATTATCGAAAGCCGCTTCGCCGTCCGAGAAGACGCGGAGCGGCTTTTCGAACGTTACAGAAAGTTTAAGTTCGCTAAAGTGTTAAAGCAAATGGAAACTTTCTGTACTTGGAAAAACTTCCGCTGAACGCGGTCGCTCATCTTCGAGGAACTTCGATAGAAGTTTTTCTTATATCAGCGATGGACAAGTTGCGTCGTATTGTATCTTTTTTCTAATAATATTTTAATAATCGAAACAAAACGTATCTAACTCGCGTCAAACCCTTTGACAGCCGCGATGCGAACCCGGGAAAGCCGCGGCGGAATCAGGGAGGTATCGGTATGAGAAAAGCATGGCTCGGCTTGCTCGCGCTATTGTTGCTCATTCAATTGCCAGTCGGGGCGAATGCCGCGTCGAATCTGAACACGGAGCAGAAATACGATTTCCTTAGGCAGAAAAATATTTTCACCGGATTTGCCGACGGCAGCGCGCATCTGTACGATTCGATGACGAGGGAACAACTCGCGGTCGTGTTGTGGCGATTGCTGGACTTGCCAACGAGCACGACGGCGCTCGGCTATAGAGACGTACTCAAAACCCGTTGGTCTTATCCGCAGATCGGCGCGGTGACGAGGGCGAATTTAATGAGCGGAACGCAGGCGAACGTGTTCGCGCCGGAAATGAACGTGACGGTGGAGCAGCTCGCCGCCGTATTCATCCGTAGCTACGGGTTGAAAGGGAACGGTTCTACGCCGGTTATCGGGAAAGTGTCCCAATGGGCCAGAGGCGCGGTCAGCCTTGCTCTCGACCGCGGTTTGATTCCGCAATTGAACGACTACACGATGGATGCTTCGAGAGGGCTACTCGTAGAAGCGGCTTACACGGTATACAACGATACCCATATTCAACCGCTGCGCGTGCGCTCGGTGGATGCGCTGTCCAACCAATCGGTCAGAGTCAATCTGTACGAGCGCGGCGACAATATCAACCTGCAGAGGTTCTCGCTAAAGGACGTCTACGGCAATAGCCGGGGCATTCAACAAGCGATCGTCAGCCAGGACGGATTGTCCGTCGTCTTATGGACGGACCGTCAGATCGGCAGCGTGACGCATTGGCTTTACGTCGACGGCAATCCGTACAGCTATTCGTCAACTCCGGACGATACGACAAAGCCGACGATCGTCTCCCAGCCGAACCGCATCGCGGCGAAAACTTACGAAATCACGTTCTCGGAGCCCGTCGACAGCAATACGGCGACGAACTCCTCGAATTATTCGTTAAACGACGGCTTGCGGATCACGTCGTTGCAGTTGTCTTCGGACTTGCGCCGGGTGACGTTCACGACGTCCGACCAGGCGAACGGAAGGACGTATCGGCTCACCGTCCGCAACGTCAAAGACTTAGTCGGCAATGTCATGGACCGCAAGGACGACCTGACGTTCGTCGGCAACGGCGACAATTCGAAGCCGAAAGTAACGGAAGTCCGAATCGACGTGACGACGGCGATCATCAGCGTGAAATTCAGCGAGAAAATCGATCCGACGCAAGCGGTTCAAGCTTACCATTACGCGTTCGACAAAGGTCTCGGCATTACGCAGGCCACGCTCGGCAAAGACGGCGTGACGGTATATCTGAGAACGACGCAGCAGCAGGACGCCGTCGTCTACACGTTGACGGTCAGCGGCATCCCGGATCTGGCGGGCAACTATATGGATAACTCCGGAAATTGGAAGATCGGAGCGGTAGCCAATCCGATTACGCCGGTCAGAGTGCAGGAGATCAAAGCGATCAACAATAATACGATCGAAGCGACGTTCGACCGTCCGGTGACCGGTTCGGACGCGAGCAACGCGAGGATCGTCAGCTTGCTCGACGGAGATTCCAACGTTTCGTTGACGGATTGGGCGGATTATTCGGCGTTGAAACCGGGTACGGACCGGGTCATCGTCATGCAATTCCGAACGAAATCCCCGGATCCGGCCTTGTTCCTGACGGGCCGCACGTATACGGCGCGCCTGTCGGGCATCGTCGGCCTTGAAACGGAAGGCAACGGCGACGAAGCGGTATTCGCGGGCACGGTCAAGGATAATCTCAATCCGTTCGCGGCGCAGACGTACGCGACGGACCGGAGAACGGTCCGGGTCGTGTTCAGCGAGCCCGTGACAAACGTGAAGCCGGAAGCGTTCCGCATTCGGGAGCGCGGGGGCGATTGGGTGAACGTAACGGGAATCGACAACGGAGATCCGAATAAGATTTTCACGGAAATCTCGCTTAAGCTCGGTAGCGATCTGAAGGGCGGCACCGTCTACGAATTGAGTTTCCAAGGAGGCATCGTGACCGACGCGGCCAAATGGAACGAAATGAAGACGGCGGAAGGCGGGCAACCTTTCATACTGTCCTTTAACGCCTAAATACGTTCGCACCGATAAGCCCTATCCTTCGCGAGACGCGAAAGATGGGGCTTTCGTCTTGCTGTGGGAGGGCGGGGGGCGGTGTACAATGGGAAAGGAAGGGGAGGCGAAAGGAATCCATGATGGCGTTGGCATGTTACTTGCTCGCGATTAACGCGGGAGCGTTATGGGCGATGGCTTACGATAAAGGGCAGGCGAAGAGGCGAGGACGGCGAGTGCCGGAGAGAACGCTGTTTCTGCTCGCGGCGGTCGGCGGTTCGCCGGGAGCGATCGCCGGGATGCGCCTATGGCGGCACAAGACGAAGCATGTTTCGTTCGTCGTCGGCATGCCCGCCATACTCGTCGTACAAGCGTTGATCGTTTATTGGTTAACTCGATAAGACGGAGAACGAAAGAAGAGGACGCCCGGCCGTTAAGGCCGTTGCGTCCTCTTTTGCGTTATCAACTAGAGTCAGGGCGTCGTGGCTACCAACGGCTTCAACAGCTTGAAGGAATCGTCCCACTTTTCTTCTTTGGCGCGAATCGCGACGATCGTATGCTCTCCGCCGAGCTCGATGCCGTTAAAGGCCGGGTTACCGGTAATATCGATGCCGTATGCCCGAGAATCCGTATCCGATTCGCTCTTCGTTTTGCGGATTTTGCTTTCCGGCACGTCAAGGGGTTCTTTCTTCAAGAATTCGTCCAACGGTACGAACGCGCCTTGGAAGGCGAGGCTTTCGAAGTTTTTCTCGTCGGTGATGTACAGCTCGGATTTCTCCGTCATCAGCATGAGCACGCTTTTCTGTTGCAGCGCGATGTCCTGCGGGCTCTTCATCTCCGCCGGCACGTAGACGACCGTCGACTTGATCCGTTGCCAATCGGGCACGAGCTTGAGCAAGTTCGCCGATAACGCGTCTTCTTCCGCGAGGAAGAAATTGCCGAACAGGCTGACCGACAGGTTGGCCGGCGGCGTATTGGCCGCTTCCCGGCGCTTGTCGATGCCTTCCTTGACGAAGTATGCGGCAAGAACGACGACGATGATACCGATAATCAAATGGAATTTATAATAATAGAAAAAATGCCCGACTTTCGTTTGCTTCTCGACGGTGACGTTCTTCCCGGTCTCGATGCCGAGCACGAGGTTGTACGCCCGATTGATCTCCGTCAAATCGAGGGCTTCTTCGCCTTCGCCGCCAGCGTCGGTTCTCGATTTCGCCGCTCGCGCCCTCTTCATGAGCAAGAAGTAGCGATTCTCCACTTGCTCGCGATCCGCGTCGGCGGGCAAGCCGAGCGTCTCGTACGCTTTCTTCAGTTCTTCATCCACGATCGTTCACTCCCGTCAGCCTTCCGCTGTAAGCCTACTTAAGCATCATACACGAAGTCCGGAAGGGCGCGCAAACTACCAGGTTTTGAGCACGGCCGTCTGATCATTGTCGTGCAGGGTAGATATCGGATGATCGGCTTCGCGTTCTCGGGGGACGAGTCTTTCTTCCGTTACGGGGGCTTGGTTATCCTTCGCGTCCTTCGACTCCTTGGCGTCCATTTTGCTCGTGCCCTGGAAGACGCCGCCGGACTCGATGGCAAGCTCGAGCGCGGACAAATTGCCGTGTAGCTGCCCGGTCGCTTTGATCGTCAACTTGCCCGTGGAAGAGACGTTGCCGACGACCTGTCCCGCGATGACGACGTTGCGGGCTTTGACATTGGAACGGGCAATGCCTTTTTCCCCGATCGTGATGTCGCCCGCGCAATCGATGTCCCCGACGATCTGACCCTCCACGCGAATGCCGGCTTCGGATTTGATTTTTCCTTCAAATACGGTGCATTCGCCGATCAGCGTGTCCGTCATGTTGGGATCGATTTTCGCTTTTTTATTTTTGAACATGGTCATTGGCTCCTTCTCGATGCTTTAAGGTACGGTTCGGGGTCGACGTGTTCGCCGCCTACGATCACTTCGTAATGAAGATGCGGTCCGGTACTGCGGCCGGTCGAGCCGACTTCACCGACGATGTCGCCCTTGCGGACTTTGTCGCCGACTTTCGCAAGGATTTTGCTCATATGGGAGTAATGCGTGCGAATGCCGTTGCCATGCGAGATGAGCACGTTGTTGCCGTGGGAAGAACTGCGGCCCGCCTCGATAACGGTGCCGTCGGCCGCAGCGTAGATCGGATCCCCGTAATCCGCGCCGATGTCGAGCCCCGCGTGATTGGTCGCCCGGTGGGTAAAAGGATCCCGGCGGATGCCGAACGTCGACGTGATCCTGCGGGAATCGGTCGGCCAGATCGTAGGCGTCACCGCGAGCAGCTTTTGTTGCTTGGCGACGGCGGTCTTGGTCAGCTCCAGCCGTGGCTGCATGATCTCGAGCTGTTCGCCGAGGAAATCGAACTGTCCGCGGGTTTCGTCCGTCAGACGTTCCATCTCGTCATCGGTGACCGGGATTTCTTCCCCGCCCGTGCCGTCCATCGCGAATTCGTCTTCTTTTCCCGCGGCGGGCTTGACGGCTTTGTCCTTGGAAGTCCCGCCGGAGCCGATGCCTACCATGTCTTTCAACTGAGTCTCGAGCGAGTTAATGTCCTTCATGCGCTCGTTGATCGTTTTCGCTTGCGTGGACAGATCGGCCAAGTCGGATTCCAGCTCGCCGATATGTTCGTCCTTGGCTCCGAGCCGTTGCTCGTATTCGCCGGACGCCGCCGCAAGCTGACGTTGCAGATGGCCGATTTGTCCGGTATTGCCGCGGTAGAGCGCGAACGCGGTTATTCCGAAGACGAACAAGGCTACCGTTAACGCGGAACCGATCGCCAGGGCGAGAACCGACAGTTGAAAACGCATGACGGAGCTGTTCGCGTCCCGAATGACCATGAACGTGAATTTCTTATGACGCCATTTCATGAATTTCCTCCTGCTGATCCGGGACTATTTTCCAATATCGGCTTTCGCTATATTTCGATCCGAATTCTCTCTATTCCTTTTTTATCTAAAAAAAACGCAACAATCAACAGTGCTAAAGGAGGAATTTGTCGTAAAAAGGCGAATTGGATAATAAAAAAGCCGGATTCGGAATGAGCCAGGAGGGTATTTATGTTAAAGCTTGCGGGTATAGACATAGGCAACGATAGCGTCAAGCTGGTCGTGAACGGAGGAAGCGAACCGGTCATCGTACCGAATATCGTATCGCCGGGTTACGAAAGACATATTTTGCAAGAAGAAGACTCCCCGCTGAAAGCGCTGGACGTCATGGTGTACAGCCCGAAGCTGAAGAAGAAAAACCAGCGGTATTTCGTCGGGCTGCTCGCGTCCGAGGATCAGGATAACGCGGAGCTCGAAGAGACCGACAACAAAGCGACGAGCGATCAATCCCTCGTCGTCGCCCTGACCGCGCTCGCTTACGCCAGCGTGACGAGCGTCGCTTATTCGCTTCAGCCGGGGCAGACGATCGACCAAGTCGAATACGTCATCGGCACGGGCTTGCCGGTGCGCACGTACGCGCGTTTCCACCAACAATTCGAAGAGCGCCTCGTCGGCGAACACGAAGTGACGTTCCTGTCGACGCCGAAGCTGCGCGGACGCACCGTGCGGATCAACATCCGCAGGGCGGTCGTATCCATCGAAGGCGCGGCGGCGTTGTTCCATATGGCGACGCACGAGAACCTGCAAGTGAGAGACGAAGAGCTCTATCACGGCGTAATCGGCATTTGCGAGATGGGCGCCTTGACGACCGATTTCCCGGTCGTGAAGCGGATGAGCATCGACAACCAATTCAGCACGGGCGAGCAGTTGGGATTGGCTTCGTATTTGGATTACATCATCCGCGACGTCGAGGACCAATTCGGATACCGATTCCCGAGCCGCACGAAACTCATTCAGCGCATTCGCAGGAACGAATTCCACATTCAACGCGTCGGCGAAGGACAAGCGGACATCCGGCAGATCGTCGACAATTACTTCGGGCGCGCGGCGCAGAAGATCGTCGACCTGATTCGCAAGCGTTGGAAGAAATACCCGGACATTCAGTGCTTCTACGTGCTGGGCGGCGGCGCGGCGGCGCTGAAGCCGTACATCCTCGACGCGGCGGACAACATGCGCCTTCGGTTCGTGGACGACAGCGAGCTTCAGAACGTCTACGGTTACTTGAAGCTGGCGAAGAACAAGACATCGCAGACCGAAGCGGTATAAATACGACAAAAAAGCGTTGGCCTGGTAGAGAATCCAGTGCCAACACTTTTTTTTTATATAGCGTCTATTCGGTTACGATACGACAGCCGCCGATCCAAGCCGACAGCAATTCCAACTCTTCGTTCAAGAGAAGGAAGTCCGCGGCTTTGCCCTTCGCGATCGATCCCGTTCCGCCGTCGATGCCGAGCTGGCGGGCGGGGTTGCCGCTGGCCATCCGGCTGGCGTCTTCGAGGCCGACGCCGATTTGCCGGACGAGGTACCGAACGGCGTTGATCATCGTGAGCGTGCTTCCCGCGAGGCTGTCGTTTTCCTTCAGCCTTGCGACGCCGCACGTCATGCGCACGGGAAGGCCGCCAAGGTCATAATCTCCGTCCGGCATGCCCGCGGCGGACATGGCGTCCGTGACCAGGATGACGTTATGCGTACCCTTGGCGCGCGTAACGAGCTTGATGCCCGCCGGATGCACGTGGTGGCCGTCGGCGATCACTTCCGCGACGATTCGGTCGTCGGTCAGCACCGCACCGACCGTTCCCGGCTGGCGATGGTGAAGCGCAGACATGGCGTTGAACGTATGAACCGCATGACGGAGTCCGCGGTCCGCCGCCGCTATGATCTGGTCGTACGTCGCATCGGTATGGCCGCAACTGGGTACAATGCCGTTAGCCGCGAGTTTCTCGATGTAGTCGAGCGAGCCTTCGTTCTCCGGCGCGAGCGTTTGAATTTTAATGATGCCGGGGAATCGGCTTACCCATTCGTCCAGCCATTCCGGTTGGGGAGGGACGATATAGGCCGGGTTTTGCGCGCCTTTCCATTTCACGTTTACGAACGGTCCTTCGAGGTGAACCCCGACGAGCCGCGCGTAAGGCATCGGCTCGGCCATATAACGGCTGACGCGGTCCAGCACGGCGGTCAGATCCTCGCGCGATGCCGTTAGCGTCGTGGCCAGCATGCTCGTCGTGCCGTTGACCGCGTGAAATTTCGCGATCTCATCGATGCCGATCGCTTCGGCGTCCATGAAGTCGTGGCCCGCGCCGCCGTGAACGTGAACGTCGATGAAGCCGGGAATGAGCCATTGCCCCGCCGCGTCGATCGTCTCGATGCCGGCTTGGTCCGCGGACGAGTCGACGTTGACGCCGATGTCGGCGATCAGGCCGTCCTTAACGAGAAGGGTGCCGTTCTCGACGATGCCTCCGGGGGTGACGATCCGGGCGTTGACGATACGGATCGAATGGTTGGAGGCGCCGCTCATGCGAGTTTACCCGCGGCCGCGTTGTCGAGCAGCACGATCAAGTTCGGATGGGTTTGAAGCAGGGAGGCCGGCACGTCGGTCGTGATCGGTCCTTGGAGCGAGCTCTTCACGATGTCCGCTTTGTCCGCGCCTTTGACGACGAGCAGAATTTTCTTCGCTTTCAGAATCGTGCCGACGCCCATCGTCAGCGCTTGCTTCGGTACGTCGTCGATCGAGTCGAAGAAACGAGCGTTCGCTTCCCGCGTTTCTTGCGCGAGTCCGACGATGTGGGTGCCTTTCGTGAGCGCATGGGCGGGTTCGTTGAAGCCGATGTGCCCGTTATGGCCGAGGCCGAGCAATTGCAGGTCGATCTGTCCCTCAAGCTCGATGGCTTCATCGTAGCGGCGGCATTCTTCCGCCAAGTCGGCGGCGTTGCCGTCGGGAATATGGCATTGCGCGGCCGGGAGGTCGATCTGCCCGAACAGATGGCTCTTCATATAAGAATGATAGCTTTCCGGATGGTCGACCGGAATGTTGACGTACTCGTCCAGATTAAAAGTGGTGACGTTGCGGAAGCTGAACATGCCCCGTTCGAATTCCTTCACGACTTGTTTGTAGATGCCGACCGGCGTGCCGCCCGTCGCGAGCCCTAGAACGGCCCTCGGCGTCGTCTGGATTTGCCCGATGATGATGTTGGCCGCGGCTTCGTTAAGCTTCGCGTCGCTGTCGAATGTAAGGATGTTCATTTCGTTTTCCTCTCCTCTTTGCCTGCGGTGTACGATCTGACCGTCTGGTACGATTGCTCCAGCCGTGGAACGTAAAGCTCGAAGCGCTCGCTGACGAGACCCATGAACAGAATATCGACGACGTGCAGTTGCGCCATGCGCGAAGCCATGTTTCCCCGCCTCATCCCGGCCTCCGCGGAGGAGGTGAATAGGCGAATGGAGGCGTGATCGGCCAGCGGATTCGAGCCGAACCGAGTTATCGACATCGTCGTCGCGCCCCGTTCGGCGGCGCAGCGCAGCGCGTGGATCGTCTCCGGCGTCTCGCCCGTGAACGATATCCCGATCGCGACGTCGCGCGGGGACAACGACGCGGCGGACGTCAGCATCATGTGCGGGTCCGAGAACGCCGCGGCCGCCTTGCCGACCCGGATCAGCTTCTGGAAGAAATCCTGAGCGACGATGCCGGACGTCGCGGAGCCGTATAAGTCGATGCGCGAGGCGTCGTGCATAGCGGCGATCGCAAGCCGCAGTTGCTGCAAGTCGAGCACGCGAGTCGTATCCGTGATCGAGCGCAAGTGGTTGGCGGTGATCGCCGACACGATATCTTCCAGCGGCTTGCCTGCGACGATGTCCTGGTATTGGTTCGCGGTCGACGTCGTCCGTACGAGCTCGGTCGCCAGCTTTTGCTTGAAGTCGGGGAAATTGTTCGAATGGAACGTCTTGCAGAAGCGAGAGATCGTCGAAGGACTGCTTCCCGACTGAGCGGCGAGCTCCGTGATCGTCATCTGCACCGCGCTTTGCGGATGGGCGAGCAAATACTCAGCCAACGCGCGTTCTTTGACATGTAGGCTGTCCAATTTTTCCTGGATCGCATTCAGAATGCTCATGGCTGAAACCCCTCTTATCCGAAAATTAGTTTCTTTTTAGAATGTCATTAAAAGAAAATAATTTTCACAACCTTCCTTCATTGTACTGTAAGCCCTCGCGCCTTGCAACGGCGAAATGCCGACGAAATGCCGACGAAATGAATACGGATTGACGAAGAGTCCAAGCACAACAAAAACCGATAACTTCTAATCAACGCCTAGCCAATGCCGAGTGCCGACCCCGTGCCGAACGAACCCCCGAACGAACCCCCGAACGAACCCCCGAACCAACCCCGAACGAACCCCCGAACCAACCCCCGAACGAACCCCCGAACGAACCCCCGAACGAACCCCCGAACGAACCCCCGAACGAACCCCCGAACGAACCCCCGAAC
>NZ_JBHSMH010000098.1:0-625 GCF_042655365.1 Cohnella suwonensis
CCCTTTTTTCCTGTCCGCGCTTTCCGAATCGCCATATGGCCAGCCTTGCACACATACATGCCAGCGTCTTTATTAAACTCGAATTCATCTTCCTTCTTACGCCCGCCTTGCGTAATCTGCGGATTTAACTTGGCGACCAGTTCAATGTTATTGTCCTTGCTGTACCCAATGTTTTCCTTCTCTGAGTAAGCGGTATCGCCAATAACCGTTTGCACGTCCATGCCGGCTGCCTGGCTTTTCTCAATCAGCGCCTGCAACTGCTTTCCGTCATTCTTTTCTCCCGTGGTGACAACGGCCGCCGTAATGATTCTTTCCTCGGTCATTGCCAAATGCGTCTTGTATCCAAAAAACGAGGAGTCCGCGCTCTTGTGACCAACCCGCGCATCCGGATCGTCCGAGATTCGCAGTTGCTCCACGTCGTCCTCCACCGTCTCCTTTAGCAGATTCAGCGGCTCCAGGATTTTGGGCAATTGGGCGATCTTCATTTCCGTTTCAATAACATGAATGAGTTTTTGGCAGTAGTCGATCTCGTCCTCAAGGGCATCCACGGTGTTCTTGGCTGGAAGCATCGTCTTCAGTGACTCGTCCACGGAGTAGATGGCTTTTCTCAATTTCCGGGAGCGAT
>NZ_JBHSMH010000099.1:0-5243 GCF_042655365.1 Cohnella suwonensis
CCAGCTGCCCGTCAGCTACGAGGCGACTTGGCTCTTACCTCGACCGGACTTTCACCGGCTAGTTGTGCCTAACTTGGCTAGGCGCGCAATCGTCAAAAAATCCCCAAGCCGCGAGGCTAGGGGATTCCGCTACTGCCCACTTAGTCTTTGTAAGGGTCGAACTCGTCCGCGCCGGCCATGCAGACGCCGATCGGCCTCAGCACGTGCAGTACGTCGATCGTCTCCGCATGGGCGTCGAGCACATCATGCAGCTTCCGGTACACGAACGGGCTTTCGTCCGTTCCCGCTCCCCGCAGCTCCACGCCGTATTCCCGAACCGCGACGGCCATTCGTTCCGGAGAGATTTCCCCGCCGGAACGGGTGCGGGTTTTCCAATTCATCTTGCCCGCGGCTTGGGTCCGGCTCATCGTCCGGCCGGCGCCGTGAACGGTGCTGTAAAAGGAATCTCGGTTCTCCGCGGTATCCTTCCCCCGCACGATGACGGAGATGTCGCCCATGCTACCGCCGATGAATCCGAGCTGACCCGGCGCGGAGGGAGTCGCCCCTTTCCGGATGACGATCGCGTCCTTGCCTTCGTGCGCTTCCTTCCACGCGAAATTGTGGTGGTTGTGCACCTCGAAATCCGATTCCGCGCCGAGGATCGCCAGCAATTGTTCGATGACGTAATCCCTGCCGGCGTAAGCGTAGCGTCCGGCCAGCTTCATCGCCCGATAATACATGTCGCCGAGCTCGCCGTCCATATCCAGCAGAACGGGCGGTTGATCCATTTTCTCGCCCGGCGCTTTGCCCAAAAAATCCCGTCCGGCCGCCAAGTTCAGGAAGCCGCTCGCGGTTTTGTGGCCGAAGCCCCGGCTTCCGAAATGATTCGCGATCCACAACCGGCCGGTAGCCGCTTCCTCGAACAGGTCGACGAAGTGGTTGCCGCTGCCGACGGTGCCGAGCTGATCCCGGGCCAGCGCCTTCAGCTTGTCGTGCTCTTGCCGGCCGACGGACGCGTACACGCCCCAATCTGGGTCGTCGAACAACTCGTGATCGACCTTCTCGCTGTTGCTCCGCCCGATGCCGAAAGAGACTTTCCGCGCCACTTCGTTCATGAGGCTCGCGATGCGAGGCTTGATATCGGCGGCCATCAGATTCGTCCTGACCGCCTTGTTGCCGCACGCGATGTCGTAGCCGACGCCGGAAGGGGAGATTTGCCCGTCGTACGCGACGACGCCTCCGATCGGTTGGCTGTAGCCTTTATGATGGTCGGCCATGAGCAGCGTCCGGACGACGTTGCCGGTTTGCACGCAAGTCCGCGCTTGGGACAGCGCGCCTTCGTCCGGCACTCCCCACACCCGAACGCCGTCTATATTTTGATAAGCCATGCATTTCAACTCCGTTTCCATGATTGCGTTTCTTCATTATAGCTAAGTTTTGCCTTTCGCGGATACGATGGCGTTCAGTTGCTCGAGCAGGGTGCCGCCGTTGGACAGGGAGATCGTGCCGACTTTGTCGCAGATCCTCTCCATGAACTCCAGCTCCTTCAGCCGGTACAGCGTCTCGTTCTCGTCCAGCAGCTTCGCCGTGTTCAGCAGGCTGCGCGTGGACGCCGTTTCTTCCCGTCGCGTGATGAGGTTCGCCTGCGCTTGCTTCTCCGCGATCAGGACGGTGTTCAGAATCTCTTTCACGTCGCCGGGCAGGATGATATCCTTGACGCCCGCGAATTGGAACACGACGCCGAGCTCGTCGGCCCTCTTGTTCATTTTGTCCAAGACATACGTGCCGATCTCCTGCTTCGTGCGAAGCAAGTCGTCCAGCTTCAGGGAGCCGACGTATTCCCGCAACACGAGCTGCAACAACACGTAGAGCTGGTCTTCGAACGTCTTGAGCTCGAGCGCCTTGAGAGGATCGGCGATGCGATATTGGGCGACGAAGTTCAGCCGCAGTGTCGCTTTGTCCTCCGTCATCATTTCCTGGCCCGTCAGATCGAGCTGCAACTGGCGCATATCGATCAACTTGACGACGGCGGATACCGGACCTTTCCAGAAGTAGTATTTGCCGGGCGCGAGCGTTTTCCGGAACTTGCCTGCGATGAACAGGACGCCCGTCTCGTACGTCGCTACTTCGAAGGACTGAACGTAAGCGACGTTCAGCCGGGCCAGTACGGAGACGTCGATCGATGCGTCGATCTCCGGCTCGCGGGCGTCGACCCGGACGAAGTCGTGTTTCTTCCAGCCTTTCCAGAACGCATACTGGCCCGTCGGCAGCAGACGCGCGATTTTGCCTTCCTCGAAGTGCAGCGCGTATTCGTAGTCTTGCACGTCCACGACCGTCAATTCGTTCGCAAGCTCCGCGTCTTGAAGGAACAATTGCAAATCCCGGTCCGGGACGGAAAACGGTTTGTTCACGTTGAGAGTGACGACTTTGTAATCGGCCAGCGGCCAGAACCGGTACGTGCCGGGTTTCAGGTAACGAACGTAGTTGCCGTCTTTGAACAGGAGTCCCCGTTCGTCGGCTCGAATGATGGCTTTCATTGCGATGATTCCTCTTTTCTTTTCTTGAAAATGTTAGGGTGCCTTCCCCGAAAAGCTCCCCCGCGCTTCGGCGGAAGTCTCGCTTAAGGCGGAATTCGGAGCGTTGCGCGCATCTCTTCGGGACGGTAGCGTTCGATCCGCTTGCGATCGTCGGCGCGGCGTCCTTATGGCGATGAGCGCGAACGGTCCGGCTTCGGCCGGTATCCGCGGACCGCAAAGCTTGGCGCGGGGCGCGAAAGCCCGAGGGCGGTCGCCGAGTCTTTCGGTTCGGGCGTTTTGAAGCAAAATCGTCTCGATTAACAGTCGAGTGCCTACCATGGCTCACATCTGAATGTGAGGAGGATTCGAACCTCCAAATGGTGGGTCTACGCCGCCCGTGTCCGCAGCATACCGATAGCGAATGCCTCGGCACTGAGGGATCATGCGGAAATCCCGGCAATCGCGGACCGGCGCCGTACGTAGACCCGATGTTTATAAGGTGAATGATTAACGATGCGAAGTTCCGGTCGCCGCCGATAACGCGCCGCCCCGGTAGGGCGACTTCGTAAAACGGTTCGCCACGGCGGAAGCGCCGATCGCCTCAGGCTTGACTCTCGCCGTCAAGCCCATCGCTTCGACGCGGCCGACCATGTCGGCGACGAACGCGGACGTCTTGTTGCGCTTCGCGTCCGTCCCGGCGTCGATGTCGACGTAGACGAGAAGTTCCGCGCCCTGATAGACGTAAGGAAGCAGAATGTCCTCTAGCGATTCGCGCCGGGGGCCGTCGATAAGAGCCGCGACCTCTTGGCTGAGCGTCGTCTCTAGGTTCAGCTTCTCCTGCAGCGATCGAATCTCGCGCGGAACGATCACCTGGCGATAGCAGAACCAAGCGCCTCGCCCCGGGCGATAGATGACGATGGACGTGACGAACTTCGTGTGGCCGGCGTGAACTTGCGCGTCCGTGCCGACGATGAGCTGGTACGCGGCTCTCGGATCCTTTTCCATGAAACTCCGGACACGCTCGAACACATCGTCTATATTCAGATTGTTTTCCGATAGGTTGCGGAAGAGCGTTTCATGGATGGGGGCGTACCTGCGCCTTTTCATCGTGGTCACCAAATTTCTAATAGTAGTTGTTCAAAAAGTCCGATTATGATCACGAAGTTTTTCCTTGAAGCTTACTCGACATCGAATCTTGAATTCAGCCGGAACTTCCGGTTCTCACGTAGGTCTGCCTACGCTCCGATCCTCATTTCCTAGCTTCTTTCAACCTTCTCGGTGCTGATAACCGAACTTTTTGAACTAGATTTATAGTTTGGGGGCTCCGACGGGACTCGAACCCGCACTGACCAGGTTGAAAGCCTGGTGACTTAAGCCGTTTTGTCAACGGAGCCAAATTGGTGGGAGCAGAAGGACTTGAACCTCCAAGGTGCGCTGCACATTCGGTTTACAGCCGAAGACGCTTCCGGTTACGCTCTATGCTCCCATGATGGCGGTTCCTGCGGGTTTCGATCCCGCTGCCTTCGGTTTGACAAACCGACGCTCTCCCGATTGAGCTAAGGAACCTTATGGTGCTGTACCCTTGATTCGAACAAGGCGCCTCTCCGGTATCAGCGGAGTGCTCTGACCAAATGAGCTAGTACAGCGTTGGCAGGGATAGCAGGACTCGAACCTGCATATGGACGGTTAACAGCCGTCTGCCTTACCGGATTGGCGATATCCCTAAATAAAGTTGGTCGGAACGGAAGGATTCGAACCTTCGGCCTCTTGCTTCCGAGCAAAAACGTCTTTGGCGTTCTCCGAACGCCGAAGCAGCTTTGCGTAGGGATCAGATAAGCGGGAGATGATCGAAATCTCATGCTGATCTGATCTTCCAAGGCAAGCGCTCTAGCCAAGCTGAGCTACGTCCCGGTGGAGGATAGGTACGGGTGTTCCCCGCGGATCTGTCGGCCGCCGCCCGGCAGCCTATGTGATGACGCCCATCCGAATTGATCATGGTGGGTCCAGGAGGGTTCGAACCTCCGGCCAACCGGTTAAAAGCCGGTTGCTCTTCCGACTGAGCTATGGACCCTTGAGAAGTGATGGTTACCCGAGCAGGAGTCGAACCTGCGCTCGATGATTCAAAGTCATCTGCCTTGCCGCTTGGCTATCGGGCAATATTGGGGAGGCCAACCGGACTCGAACCGGTACTTGCGGATCCACAGTCCGCCGCGTTCGCCTTTTCGCCATGGCCTCCATGCTTGGCGGTCGGGGAAGGATTCGAACCTTCATCGCGCGGCTCTTCAGACCGCCGCTCTACCGATTGGAGCTACCCGACCGTAATAAAAAGCTACCCGTCTCCGGAGCCGCGGCTGCCGATGGGCAGCGAACGATTCGTCCGGAATGCAGGTAGCTCGATATGCGATACGGAACGGGGCGAATGTCATCCGCCCGACGAAAGCAGGCTCCCGCCGCTTGGCGGCGATCCGCTTCGTCTTATCGAATATCGGCTACCTATTGGGATATGAGGCAATGGGAAACGATGGAGATCGACGTTGAACTCCCGTTTCGTCTCTTGTTCGATGAATGGATAACGCGTCTGTTGGCCGTTTCTCATTGTCGTTTCCCGCCTTTCCCTCGTGTGAAATAAAAAAAGACCACTTCCGCCGTCAATGTCATTAAGTTAAGCTCAAAGACAAGACCGGGAATAAAAATGGAGTCCGAAACGGCATGGGAAAAAGCCCTGTGCCGTTTGTTTTTTTTGGTGCA
>NZ_JBHSMH010000100.1:0-886 GCF_042655365.1 Cohnella suwonensis
TGCCGCGCGCAAAAACGGTCACGGCCGCTCCATCCGTATGATGGTTTACGAACGCTTGGACGCCAGACTTTTCAATCCACCTCGACTCGTTATTCACATGGCTGGGATCCGGTTGTTTGATTTTGACATGCTGAGGCTGGTCATGCTCATCGAGGGATCCGCCGATCAACAGCGGCTGCCGGGCATCGCTATAATAAGAATAGCCGTAAAAGATAGGGTCTACCCGCACGATACCCGTAAGCGGGTCGCCTTTATCGGCTTGTTGCATGGCATGGCGGATTTTTCTTGCGATGAGCCATGCGGTCTTATAGGTGACCTGAATCACATCGGACAGGCGGGAGGAACTGATACCGGAAGGCCGGGAGATCAGGAACATCGCTTGAAACCAGCGGGGCAAAGGAGTCGGGCTTCCTTCCATGATCGTGCCGGCGATGACAGACGCCTGATGGCGGCAGGAGCAGCATTCGTAGAGAGGCAGTCTGCGCGATTGGATAAGATAAAAGTGAGGATGACGACAAGACGGGCAACGGAAGCCGTCCGGCCATCTGGCCTTGAACAGCGCCTCGGCGCAAGCCTGTTCGGAGTTGAACTGTTGGCAGAACGCCTCGAAGGTTAGATGAACCGGAAACATGAACATCCTCCCGAAATAGAACATTTGTTCTTATACAAATCATACCAAACATGCGTTCGATTTTCAAGAATTATGGGAAAAAACTTCAACGTTACGGGTTTGTTTTCAAAAGCATGAACAAGGGTTAATCTCCTGATCGGTCCTGATCGGTCCTGTCGGAAGGGATACTGGTAGAAGCGACCGAGCGTAGGTTGAGTAACTTAGCAGGTGAAAACCCTGCCTGGAAAGGCGAGAGCCACGCCGCCAGTAACGAGT
>NZ_JBHSMH010000101.1:0-221030 GCF_042655365.1 Cohnella suwonensis
TAGGCTCGGGGTGGAAGCGCAGCAATGCGTGGAGCTGACGGGTACTAATCGGTCGAGGGCTTATCCTACAACAGTTTCACGAGTTAGACGCCGGTACTTCTAATCATGTTAGCGCAACACGCAAGTGTTGTCGCGACCATCACGCTTTGTTTCGCATCCAGTTTTCAAGGCGCAAGCCTTGGTCTTGTTTAATGTGGCGGTGTAGCTCAGCTGGCTAGAGCATTCGGTTCATACCCGGAGGGTCGGGGGTTCGAGTCCCTTCGCCGCTACCAGATTTTCTTACCATCCCATGGAGGCTTAGCTCAGCTGGGAGAGCATCTGCCTTACAAGCAGAGGGTCGGGGGTTCGATCCCCTCAGCCTCCACCATAATAATGCGGAGCCGTGGTGTAGTGGCCTAACATGCCTGCCTGTCACGCAGGAGACCGCGGGTTCGAATCCCGTCGGCTCCGCCATTATTTTATTCAAGTTTTACGGCTCGATAGCTCAGCTGGTAGAGCAGAGGACTGAAAATCCTCGTGTCGGCGGTTCGATTCCGTCTCGAGCCACCATTTTCGTATTCCGGTTAACCAGACCGGGCTCATATTGTGGAGGATTAGCGAAGTGGCCAAACGCGGGAGACTGTAAATCTCTTCCTCACGGTTCGGTGGTTCGAATCCATCATCCTCCACCAGTTTCGAGCCATTAGCTCAGTTGGTAGAGCACCTGACTTTTAATCAGGGTGTCGAAGGTTCGAGTCCTTCATGGCTCACCATTATCCAACAACCGAAACAGACGCTTTCGCGTCTGTTTTTTTGTCGTTTCTGGGCATGTTAAGAGTAAATCGCTTTCGCGGAGGACGTCCGATGGTTTACTTATACGCGCTCGTTTTCTCCTTTACGGTCGTCATCCTGCTTGTTCCGCTCGTACGGAGCATCGCCCTTCGCATCGGATTCGTCGATCGTCCGACGAAGCGCAAGATTCACGACGCGCCGATTCCGCTATCGGGAGGCGTGGCGATATTCGCGGGCGTTATCGCGACGTCGTTCGTCTTCATGGGGCATCCCGCGTTATTCCGCACTCTTCTTATCGGAGGTTCGTCGCTCGTTCTCGTCGGTCTCGTCGATGACGGCTACAAGTCGCGCGGGCTCGATTTTCCGGTGTGGCCGAGGCTTATCGCGTATATTGCCGTGTCGCTCGTTCCCGTATGGCAAGGCATCGGCATTCAAGGCGTCTCTTCTCCGTCTTCCTCCGCGATGATTTTGTTTTCCCCCGTCGTATCCGCCGCCGTGACCCTGATCTGGGTATTCGCTCTGATTAACATGCTTAATTTCATCGACGGCATCGACGGACTCGCTTCGGGCGTTACCGCGATCTCTTCGATGACGCTGTTCGCGGCGTCCCTGATTTTTAACCATAACCAGACCGCCTTAGTGGCGGTGGCGCTCGCGGGCTCGTGCTTGGCTTTCTTGGCTTACAACTTTCATCCCGCCCGTATTTTCATGGGGGATGCCGGGGCGACGTTTCTAGGGTTTACGCTGGCGGTTACGGCGATCGACGGTACCTTGAAAGGAGCGACGCTGCTTTCGTTATCCGTTCCTTTATTAGCGCTCGGGGTACCCATTCTGGATACGGCCATCGTGTTCTCCCGCAGATTGTTTGAAGGAAAAGGCTTGCATCGGGCCGACAACCTGCATACGCACCATAGCTTGATGAAATGGGGACTGACCCAGGTTCAGACGGTGTCTTTCCTCTACCTGATCGCGGCGGTGTTCTCGCTCTTGTCCATCGTCGTCTTGCTCGTGCTCCGTTGAAGCCGTGAAGCCGTTCGCCAGAAGTCCCTTAGGCGCGTCAGTTGTGGTACAATGACGCATATATCGCCATTATATAGCGGACAGGGGCTTCCGAATGAACAAAACGAAGCTGCAGCAACTGAGTGAATTGTTGAACGCTCCCGTATCGCTCAAGACGATGACGGGGGCGGAGTGGGAGAGCGAGGGCGGAAGGAAACATCCGGAGACGGGCGACGCGACCCAGACCGAAAAGACGTGCTTGATGGTCGTGCGGGTGAACGGGGCGGAATTGCAGTGTTTGTCCATCTCCGCGACGTTGACTCCGCTGGAGAGGCAACTGCTCGGATGGGCGGTGCAGCAAGGCGGAGTCAAGCCGACCGCAGGAGCCGGATCAGACTTGGAAAGGCAAGCGCGAAGGCTGGGCGAGTGGATTCAGCAATCGGTCACGGCCGGAGAGTGGAGAGCCGAACTTCCCGACAGGATGGAACTGCGCAACCGGATGTTCGACGGCATGGTGCCTTTTCTCCTCCTGTGCGAGCAGGTCGAAGACAAAGAACCGGCTTACGTCGAGCTCGAGAAGACGGTACGTACGTTTCTGACGGACGATACGCTGCTCATTCCGCTCAGGGAGCACGAGTGGCTCATTCTTAGCAGCGACCGGGTATTGACCGAAGCGGATGCCGATAATGACGAAGTGCTCGGTCACGAAGAGACGAAGGAAATTATATCGACGTTGGCGGAAGGCCTCCATCAGCTCTTGACGGGAGAATGGGGCGGGGAATGCCATGTCGCGGTCGGAGAACCGATCGTTCCTGCGGAAAGCGTCGTTCGCATCGTCGGCACCCTTCGGGAGACGATTTTCCTAGGGCGGAAATTTCATCTCGGCATGCAGATCCATCTTCCATGGCTCGTTCATCTGGAGAGATTGCTGAGCGGCATTCCCGAGCAAGTCAGATCCCGGTTCGTCGAAGAAATGATGGGGCGGCCGGATTTATTTACCGACTCGGAAACGGTTTCCACGTTGGACGCTTTCTTCTCGATGGACTGCAACGTTAGCGAAACGGCGAAGAAGCTGTATATTCACCGCAACACCCTTTTATACCGTTTAGACAAAATCAAGCACGAGGCCGGCTTGGACGTTCGTTCCTTTAACGACGCGGTTTTGGTGCGAATTTTATTGCTATTGTACAAAGTCACGAAAAGGAAATGAATTTTTTGTATGCTTTGTGCATAGTCATTTGACCGGGGCGTGGGTTAAGATAATCCTGTACCTTCAAACGAAGTTTAGGGGGAAATGTACATGGCAGGCGTTCGTTTAGAAAAAGTGTATAAAAAATATGCAGGTACCGACAAAGCATCGGTAACCGACTTTAACCTCGACATTCAAGACAAAGAATTCCTCGTACTCGTTGGACCATCCGGTTGCGGTAAATCGACGACGTTGCGTATGATCGCCGGCCTCGAAGAAATTTCCGAAGGCAAGCTGTACATCGGCGACCGCGTCGTGAACGACGTCGCTCCGAAAGACCGCGATATCGCGATGGTATTCCAATCGTACGCTTTGTATCCACATATGAACGTGTACCAAAACATGGCTTTCGGTTTGAAATTGCGTAAATTCCGCAAGGACGAAATCGATCGTCGCGTTCGCGAAGCGGCTCGCACGCTCGAAATCGAGCACTTGCTGGATCGCAAACCTAAAGCTCTTTCCGGCGGTCAACGCCAACGCGTCGCCCTGGGCCGCGCAATCGTTCGCGAACCGCAAGTGTTCTTGATGGACGAACCGCTTTCCAACTTGGATGCTAAACTGCGTACGCAAATGCGCGCTAACATCTCCAAATTGATGAAGCGCCTCGAAACGACTTGCATCTACGTAACGCATGACCAAACGGAAGCCATGACAATGGGCGACCGCATCGTCGTTATGAAAGACGGTTTCATTCAACAAGCCGCTACGCCGGACGTTCTTTACAACCACCCGGTTAACCTGTTCGTTGCCGGCTTCATCGGCGCTCCTGCGATGAACTTCATCACGGGCCAACTCGTTGAAGAAGGCGGATCCGTACGTTTCCGCGCTACGGGCTTCAACGTCGAAATCCCTGAAGGCAAAGCCAAAGCGCTTCGCGCTAAAGGCTACATCGGCCGCGAGATCATCTTGGGCATTCGTCCTGAAGATCTCCACGAAGAGCCGGTGTTCATCGAAGCTTCCCCGAACAGCGTCGTGAACGCGACGATCGAGGTTTCCGAGAACCTGGGTCACGAAATGTTCCTCTACCTGAACGGCCTGGGCAAAGAGAACGTTATCGCTCGCGTAGATGGTCGCTCCGGTCTTCGCGAGAGCCAAAACGTGAAATTGGCGATCGACATGAACAAAATCCATGTTTTCGACAAAGACACGGAATTGAACATTTTCGAAAACTAATCTTTACGATAAGAAACCGTTCGGCCGATGGCCGGGCGGTTTTTTGCATCCCGCCTCCAGTGGAATAGAATTATTTGCAGGATGGCGCGGCTCGGATTGATTTGTCCCGATATTTTCGATACGATGATAGGATAAGAAATTAGTTAAAGTGAGTGTTCAAAAAGTTCGGTTTTCAGCACCGAGAAGGTTGGATGAAGCTAGGGAATGAGGATCGGAGCGTAGGCAAACCTACGTGAGAACCGGAAGTCCCGGCTGCATTCAAGATTCGACGTCGAGTCCGCTTCCTGAAATCCTTCGTGATCAAAATCGGACTTTTTGAACTTCCACTAAAAGGAGCTGTACGATGGCTAAAAAAGTGAGAGTATCTGAGCTCGTGCAGCAATTTCATCTCGAGATCGTCGCGGGCGACGATGGCTTGAAGCGCACGATCGTCACGGACGACCTGAACAGACCGGGCCTCGAGATGGCCGGATATTTCAATTACTATCCTTCGGATCGGCTGCAAATTCTCGGCCGCACGGAGCTTGCGTTCCTCGAGACGCTTACGTCCGAGGAACGGCGCGACCGCATGGAAAGGCTGTGCCACGAAGAGACGCCGTGCATTATCTTGACGCGCGGGCTGGAGACGCCCGCGGAACTGATCGAGATCGCGAACGAGCGTCATTTTCCGGTGCTTAGAAGCTCCGTCGCGACGACGATTCTGCTCTCCCGGATCACGAACTTCCTCGAGAAGAAGCTCGCGCCTACGGCGACGATCCATGGCGTTCTCGTCGACGTCTACGGCGTCGGCATGCTCATTACCGGAGGAAGCGGCATCGGCAAAAGCGAGACGGCGCTGGAACTCGTTAAGCGCGGACACCGGCTCATCGCGGACGACGCGGTCGAGATTCGCCAGACGTCCGACAACCACCTGTACGGGACGGCGCCCGACTTGATCCGGCATCTGCTCGAGATTCGCGGTCTGGGCATCCTGAACGTCATGACGCTATTCGGCGCGGGCGCAGTGCGCAATTCGACGAGCATCAGCCTCGTCGTGAAGCTCGAGAACTGGCAGCAGGACAAGCAATACGACCGCCTCGGT
Organism: Cohnella suwonensis; assembly: GCF_042655365.1. Lineage (NCBI taxonomy): Bacteria > Bacillati > Bacillota > Bacilli > Caryophanales > Paenibacillaceae > Cohnella > Cohnella suwonensis. The sequence continues at coordinate 5,274 of NZ_JBHSMH010000101.1, forward strand.
CTGGACGAAGAGAAGACGAAGATCATCGAGACGGAAGTTCCGCTGTTGACCGTCCCGGTACGCCCCGGACGCAACTTGGCGGTAATTCTCGAAGTGGCCGCGATGAATTACAGGCTGAAGAACATGGGCTACAATGCTGCCCTGCAATTCACGAACAAGCTGACGGAAGCCATCTCCGAAGACGACTACGAATAGATCATTATCCATTGGAGGACGACCATGTTTACGATGCTTTTGGATCCTGTCGCGATTTCGATAGGGCCGTTAACGGTGCATTGGTACGGCATCATCTTAGGACTTGGCGCATTGTCCGGCTTGCTGATCGCGATTCAAGAGGGCAAACGGTTCGGCATCAACGCGGATTTCTTCCTCGATCTCCTGCTCTTCGGAGTGCCATCGGCGATCATCGCGGCCAGGCTATATTACGTCGCCTTCAAATGGGGTTACTATAAGGATCATCTAAACGAATTGTTCGAAGTGTGGAACGGCGGCATCGCCATCTACGGGGCATTGATCGGCGCTTTCATATGCGGATACATCTATATCCGGAGAAAAGGCTACAGCTTCCTGAGGGTCGCCGATATTTGCGCGCCTTCTCTGCTGATCGGACAAATGATCGGACGCTGGGGTAATTTCGTTAACCAAGAAGCCTACGGCGGCGAGGTCGAAAGATCGTTCTTGAGCGACAAGCTTCATATTCCATCGTTCATCATAGACCAAATGAACGTCGAAGGGATCTATCATCATCCGACGTTCCTATACGAGTCGCTGTGGAGCTTGGTCGGATTGGCCGTTCTGTTCATACTCCGCCGTCGGGATTTCCTGCGGGCCGGGGAGCAATTGTTCGCTTATTTCATCTGGTATTCGATCGGCCGTTTCTTCATCGAGGCGTTGCGTACGGATAGCTTGCTGTTCAAAGGGCCGGCGTGGCTGGAATCGTTCTTGAACGCCCTATGGAGCCCGATGAATTCCGTATTCGATTTAGGTTACATGAATCCGGACGAAGGCAACATCCGCGTATCGCAGCTTCTGGCGTTGATCCTCGTCGTTTTCTGCGTCGCGGCCATCATCGTCCGCCGCACGATGGGCTTCGCCAAGGAGAGATACAAGGATCCGCTCGTGAACTTCAAGACGGGTTCGACGGCGGCGCCTTCCGCAATCCCGCAAGACGAAACGGAGACGACAAGCCATGCCGACAAACAAGAGGAACATCACGACCGTCCTGTTTGATCTTGACGGAACGATCATCGATACGAACGAGCTGATCATACAGTCGTTCTTCTATGCTTTGAAGGGCATCGTGCCCGAGTCGTTCGGGCGCGAGCACATCATACCGAGCATGGGGCAGCCTCTCACGGACCAACTGCAGCAATTCTCCGGACAGGAGGACGTGGCGACGCTGACGCAATCATACCGGGAATACAACCATCTGAAGCACGACGAGATGGTCGCGTTATTTCCGGGCGTGGCGGATGCCGTCGCCCGTCTTCACTCGGCGGGACTGAAGCTCGGTATCGTTACGACGAAGATGCGTTCGACGACGCTTCGCGCGCTCGAGCTGCTCGGACTGCTGAAGTACATGGATACGATCGTGACGTTAGACGACGTGACCCACGCGAAACCTCATCCCGAGCCGGTCGCGAAGGCTATCGAAGCACTCGAGGCGGTTCCCGGGCAGACGCTCATGGTAGGCGACAGCTCGGTCGACATCAAGTCGGCCATCGCGGCCGGCGCGATACCGGTCGGCGTGGCATGGTCGCTCAAGGGAGCGGACAACTTATACGAAGCCGGGGCGGAGCACATGCTTTACGGGATGGAAGACCTTCCGGCCTTGTGCGGAATCGAGGGCGTCGATCGTTGAGAAACGTGGAGCGGTATCCGGTAGAAGGACCGAACGCGCTGTGGCAATTGTACCGAACGGTGTCGAGGTTCAAAGCGGTACGTAATTTCGTGTTCATTCAAATCTCGAGATATTGCCCCAGCTTGCCGGTGAAAAATTGGATTTACAGACGCGTTCTCGGCATGCGGGTCGGACGCCATACGGCGTTCGCGCTCATGGTCATGGTCGACGTCTTCTTCCCCGAACGGATCATCGTCGGGGACAACTCGATCATCGGGTACAACACGACGATGCTGACGCACGAATACTTGATCAAAGAATATCGGCTAGGGGACATTCGCATCGGATCGAACGTCATGATCGGCGCGAACGTCACGATTCTGCCCGGGGTAACGATCGGCGACGGCGCCGTCGTCGCCGCGGGTTCCGTCGTGCATAAGGACGTGGCTCCGGGAGCGAGAGTCGGAGGAAATCCTTTAAAGGATCTGTGAAATAGAGTATAGTTAATTGCGTTAACGTTGCGTTTATGGAGAGTTTATTTGGCGTTAACAAAATAAGCTTTAGGGCTATACCAAAGGAGCAGGACCGATGCAATCGACTTCCGTCCCGAAAGGGCAGAGGGGCTTACTTTTCATATCGATGTTCGCGCTGTTATTGTTGAAGATGGTGCTATTTAGGAGTTTCATCTATGACAATGTCAAATTGGAAGGCATGCGTTCCGACGTCGTCGCCGTGCTGGCCGTCGTATGCTTGTTCGAAATCGTCACGTCCGCGAGATGGAAAGCTCTCGTGTTCGGCATAGTGAACTTCGCAATCTCGCTCATGCTTTTCGCTTCGACCGTTTATTTCAATTATTACAGCACCGTGCCGATCTATACGGCGCTCAACGGAGCCGGCCAAGTCGGTCAAGTCGGGGACAGCGTTCGAGCCTCCATCGAGGGAACGAACTATTTGTTGTTTATCGACCTGCCTATCCTTCTATTATTCTTCTTATATAAGAGATACAAGAACGGCAAGTTCCCCGCTAGCGCGCAGATCGCGAAGCGCTGGCAAGTCGCGATCGTGCTGACGGTAAGCGTCGTGCTTTCCGGATTCTACATCAAGACGGACAAGGATATCGCCAACGAGCTCGTCCTTTCCGAGAATCTCGGCTTCCTGAACTATCAGATCACCGCGGCGATCAAGGTGAACGAAGGCGCGGGAGCGGTCGACAAGGAAACGATCGTGTCCAATGTTGAGCAGCTTCAGCAGGAGCAAGCGGGCTTAGACAAACCGAAGGAAGATCCCACGACTCTTCCGACGTCCATGTTCGGCGTGGCCAAAGGGAAGAACGTCATCGTCGTGCAGCTCGAAGCGTTCCAGAACTTCGCCGTCCAATTGAAGGTGAACGGTCAAGAAGTCACGCCGGTTCTGAACGGATTGGCGTCCAGCGATTTCTACTTCCCGCATTTTTTCCAACAAATCGGCCAAGGAAATACTGCGGACGCGGAATTCATGTCCAATACGTCCATCTATCCGACGGGCGTCGAGGCGATGTCCGCGGGTTACGGGGACCGCGTCATCCCGAGCACGCCGAGGCTGCTAGGCAAACAAGGCTACGTCTCCAATACGTTCCACGTGAACGACGTGACCTTCTGGAACAGGAACCAAATGTACCCGGCGCTCGGGTTTACCAAATATTACGACAAGCCAAGCTTCACCAACGATAACTTCAACGGATTCGGCGCTTCGGACGTCGAACTGTACCGGGTCGGCATCGAGAAGCTCAAAGCGTTGAAGGACGCGAACCAACCGTTCTACGCGCAATTCGTGACGGCTTCGAGTCATCATCCGTTCAAAATACCGAAAAACCTGCGTAAGCTGGATCTGCCCAAGTCGATCGAAGGCACGCAGCTCGGCGATTATTTGACGGCGCTCAATTACACGGATTACGCGATCGGGCAACTTATTCAAAGCCTAAAAGACAACGGCATGTGGGACAATACCGTTCTGGTGCTCTACGGAGACCACTTCGGACTGCAACCGAAAGACAACGACCCGGATTGGGTCAGCGAAGAACTCGGCATTAAATACGAAGAGCGGGTCAGCCGCTTCAACGTACCGTTCTTCGTCCACGTGCCGGGGCAACAAGGAAGCGTGCGCGAAGTCGTGGGCGGACAAGTCGACATCATGCCGACGATCGCCAACTTGCTCGGCGTGTCGCTGAAGGACGAAGGGTATACGGTATTCGGAAACGATCTGTTTAACGTGGAACATAATACGATCGGCATGCGTTATTATATGCCGACGGGCTCTTTTATCAACGACGACATTCTGTTCTTGCCCGGCAAAGGCTTCGAAGACGGCAAGGCAACCGATCTGAAAACGCTGCAGCCGGTAGCGGACTTCAGCAAGTACCGCAAAGATTATGATTACGTTCTCGGGCTGGAGAAGCTGTCGGACCAATACGTCCGCTCATTGCCGAGAGCGACGAACTAATTCGATTCATTCATTCGCGTTTAATGAGGGGTGTCCTTCTTGTTGGTTAGGTCTCGCGCTGTAACCGCATGGATTAACGCCATGCTTGTGTGCTCGCTGTTGTTATTCATTCCACAGACGAACGCGAAGGCGGCGAAGACGCTTCACACGTATACTGTCGCTAATACCGCCGTCATTAAACCGAGCTACGACGTCATCGTGGCGGGCACCGACCCGGAAGGCATCATGGCGGCCGTATCGGCGGCCCGCAACCAATTGAAAGTATTGCTAGTCGAGAATAGGCCGCGGAACGTGATGGGCGGGCTCATGACGCTCGGCTGGCTGAATTCGCTCGATCTGAACAAATCGCCGAAGGTGAGCAAGGAATTCCCTTCGCCGTATTTGAACAAAGGCCTGTTCCAGGAATGGTATTACCTGATCGGCGGCACTTCGTTCGACGTCAGGAGGGCGGCTAACGCCTTCGCCAAGATGGTCAAGGACGAGAAGAACATCGACGTCCTGATGAACGCGCGGTCGATGAATCCGCTCATGGAAGGCAACAAAGTCGCCGGCATGCAAATCGTCGACGGAAGCGGCAAGGCGTATACGGTTCGGGCGGGAGCCGTCATCGACGCGACGCAGGATGGAGACGTGATGGCTGCGGCGGGAGCGCCGTTCACGATGGACAGGGAAGACATCGGGGATCCGGCCTCGAAGATCGCCGTCACGCTCGTGTTCAAGCTTAGTGGCGTCAACGACAAAGCTTGGAAGACGCTACGGCAGCACAAAGGCGCAGGCTCTGACGCCATGTCGATCTGGGGTTACGGAGACGCGAAGGAATACGTCTCGTCCGATCAGACCCGCGTCAAGATCAGAAGCTTGAATATCGGACGGCAAGAAGACGGCACGTTACTCATCAATACGATGCAGATATACGGCATCGATCCGCTCGATCCCGCGTCGCTAAGCGAAGGAATGAAGATCGGCCAGAAGGAAGCGCCGTTAATCGTTAACTACCTGAAGAAGAAATACAAAGAGTTCGCTACGCTGTCCTACGCGGGGACCGCGCCGGAGCTCTACGTCAGGGAATCCCGGCATATGAAGGGCGAATATCGACTGACGATGGCCGATCTGATGAACAACCGCGACTTCTGGGACGCGATCGCGTACGGCTCCTACGAGGTCGATATCCAAAGCTTTACCCACGCGTACTCGGGCGCGGTCGTCATGAAGCCGAAGCAATACGGCGTTCCGTTCCGGACGCTCGTTCCGCAGCAAGTCGACGGTTTGCTCGTCGTTGGCAGGGCGGCAAGCTTCGATACGCTTCCGCACGGCAGCGCGCGCGTCATGCCGCTCGGCATGGCGACGGGACAAGCGGCGGGCGCTGCCGTAAAGCTGGCGAAGGAATACAAGATGAGTTTTCGCGATCTAACGAAATCGAAGAGCGGAATCGCCGAGCTTCGCAAGCGCTTAACCAAACAGGGCATGGACTTGAGAATGGTGAAGTTCGCCGCTCCGGAATACTCGAAGCACAAGTATTACCCGGGACTTCTGGCGACCGCCAGCCTCGCTGCGGCGGTCGGCGGTTACTCGAACGATGCTTGGGACTTGGACGGCCCGTCCAACCCGAAAAGATTTTACAATACGGCGGCGGCTTTCCATCGGATGTTCCCGGAGGCATTTCCGAATAAAATGACGATGAATGCGGACGACTTTTCGAAAGACGTTCCATTATCGTTAAAACAAGCTGCTAACATTATTGCCTTAAGCGCGGGCATCGAAACAGAACCGGAGGCGGCTATCGAAGTCATGACGAATCGATCGATCGTCTCCAAGGATTTCATTAAGGGAATCAAGAATCCCGCGAAGCTCACGAACGGCGAAGCCTTTATGATCGTTCGGGGAGCGATCAAGTCCATCGCGGGCGTCGAATACAAATAAACCCGTCTTGCGCTACGATGGGATTCCCGGCACTTCTTCGGAGGTGCCGGGATTCTTTGTAATTGACGATCAAAGGGCAACATGGTAGTATACCCGTAAACCTTTATTTTGGCAGCATGGTAACTTGGTAGTACTTTAACGTGATGAAGCAAATTAAACGAATCATACATAAAATGAATCGACGCATAGAAACGGGGTTACGGACGATGACGAAACCGAAAGTATTCGAGAAACCGACCGGCGTGAAGGATTATTTACCGCACGCGGTTTCCAAGCTGCGCCGCATCGAGAGAGACGTTCTCGCGTGCATGCGCCGCTGGGGCTACGAACAAATCATGACGCCGACGATCGAATATTACGACACGGTCGGGGTGGCGAGCGCCACATCGGACCAGAAGTTGTTTAAGCTGCTGAACCAACGGGGCACGACGATCGTTCTTCGTTCGGATATGACGGCCCCGATCGCGCGCGTCGTCGGCTCCCTGCTGAAGGATGAGCGGTTCCCGATCCGGCTCAGCTACCACGGCAACGTGTTCCGGGCGTTCGAGGAAGAAGGGGGACGCGAAGCGGAATTTTACCAGACGGGCGTCGAGCTCGTCGGCGACGCTTCTCCGGAAGCGGACGCGGAGGTGATCGCGCTGGCGATCGCCTCGCTGCAGGCGGCAGGCGTTCCGTCTTTCAAGATCGCGATGGGCCATGTCGGCTTCCTGAACGGGTTGTTCAGTGAGACGCTTCCGGGACTGGAGAGCGAGCAAGAGGCTTTGAAAGCTTGTTTGCTCCAACGCGACCACGTCGGCTACCGCGACGAGATCCGGAAGCTGTCCGTCGATGCCGCCCGGCAACGGGAGCTGGAAAATATTTTGCGGCTTCGCGGGGGCAAGGACGTGTGCGCGCAAGCGTTGGAGCTTAGCGCGAACGAAGGCGCGAGGGCGGCCATCGGGCATCTCTGCGAAGTGTGGGACGCGCTGGAAGCCTACGGCTTGCAGGAGCACGTGCTGATCGACCTGACGATGATCGGAGACTTCTCTTACTATACGGGAATGACGTTCGAGGGCTACGCCTCGCAGCTCGGTTTCCCGGTCGTCAGCGGCGGCCGTTACGACAACCTGCTCGCGCAATTCGGCCGTCCGGCGGCGGCGACGGGGTTCGCGTTGAAGACGACGCGCATACTGGAAGTCGTCGGGGACGCGGCGGAGGAAGAAACGCGAGTATTGATCGTGTACGACGAATCGGAACGGAAAGCGGCTTTCGCCGATGCGCGGCACCGGCGTTCGCAAGGGCAATCCGTCGTGACGGAGTCGTTCTCGGCGGCTAACGTAGAGGGATTAAAGGCTAGTCGCGAATTCAAGGATGGCACTTTCTCTTATAAAGGCAAGAACTATCACGGACTGGTATGCATCGGCAAGGAAGCGGAGGGATGGGTATGACGGACAATGGCGTATTGAAGGTCGCGATGCCCAAGGGGCGTATCTACAAGCAGGCGAGCAAGCTGTTCCGCCAAGCGGGGCTGCCGATTCCCGAAGACTTCGACGATTCGCGCAAGCTCATTATCCCGGTCCCCGAAGCGAACATGGAGTTCATCATGGCGAAACCCGTGGACGTTCCGACGTACGTCGAGTACGGCGTCGCCGATATCGGCATCGTCGGCAAGGACGTGTTGATGGAAGAGAACAAGGACGTCTACGAATTGCTCGACCTTGGCATCGCGAAGTGCCGGATGTCGGTCATCGGTTTGCCGGACTGGAAGCCGGTCATCCATCCCCGGGTGGCGACGAAGTATCCGCGCGTCGCGTCCCAATACTTCCGGGAACTGGGACAGCAGGTCGAAGTCATCAAGCTGAACGGCTCGATCGAGCTGGCTCCGCTCATCGGACTCGCGGACCGGATCGTGGACATGGTGGAAACGGGGAAAACGTTGGAGGAGAACGGACTCGTGGAGCGGGAGACGCTGTTCCAAGTGACGAGCCGGCTTATCGCCAACCGCGTGAGCTACCGGATGAAGAACGTCTCGATTCAATCGCTGTGCGACAGGCTGAACGCGGCGATCGCGAGCAAAGTTTAAGGCGGCGAAGAGTTAAGGGCATTAACATAGATAAATAAGGCGAGGAGGGGTACGCATGTATAGAGGTAAAGCGAGCGGCTTCAAGCTGGAGCGGGAGAACGAATACGGCTCGCCGGAGCAGAACGCGGCGGTGGAGCGGATCGTGGCTGCCGTCCGCGACGAAGGGGACTCGGCGCTGCTCCGGTTCACGGCCGACTTCGACAAGGTCGCATTGACGCCGGACCGCTTGCGCGTGACGCAAGAGGAGATTCAAGGGGCTTACGCGAAAGTGGAGCCGATCTTCTTGGACGCGCTTCGCCGGGCGGCGGCGAATATTACGGCGTTCCACGAGAAGCAGAAACGAGGCACGTGGGTCGACGTTCAACCGGACGGCACGATGCTCGGCATGGTCATGCGGCCGCTGAAGCGGGTCGGCTTGTACGTTCCCGGAGGCAAGGCGGCTTATCCATCGTCGGTGCTGATGAACGTGCTTCCGGCGAAGGTCGCCGGCGTGCCGGAGATCGTCATGGTGACGCCGCCGTCGACCGGCGGGAAGGAAGGCATCGATCCGTACATCTTAGTGGCGGCCGCGGAAGCGGGCGTGACGGAGATGTACCGGGTCGGGGGAGCGCAGGCGGTAGCCGCGCTCGCTTACGGGACGGCGAGCATTCCCGCCGTCGATAAAATTTGCGGGCCCGGCAACATCTACGTGGCGTTGGCGAAACGCGCCGTGTTCGGCGCGGTCGACATCGACAGCATCGCGGGCCCGAGCGAAATCGCCGTGCTGGCGGACGACGGCGCGGATCCGCGGTATATCGCCGCGGATATGCTGTCGCAGGCGGAGCACGACGAGATGGCGTCGGCGGTGCTCGTGACGACGTCGCAGGCGCTTGCCGACGCGGTAGCGGCGGAGTTGGAGCGACAGGTGGCGACGCTGCCGCGCGAGACGATCGCGCGCAGCTCGCTGGAGCAGCACGGCGCGATCCTGGTCGTGGACAGCCTGGACGAAGGGCTGGACGTCATTAACAAGCTGGCTCCGGAGCATCTCGAGGTCATGACGGAGGATCCGATGGAGCTGCTCGGCCGCATCGAGACGGCGGGCGCGATTTTCCTCGGCCCGTACAGCTCCGAGCCGGTCGGCGATTACTTCGCCGGACCGAACCACATTCTGCCGACGAACGGGACCGCGAGGTTCTCGTCCCCGCTGAACGTGGACGACTTCTTGAAGAAATCCAGCTTGATCCGATACAGCAAGAACGCTTTGTTCAGAGACGCCGCGGGAATCGCGACGCTCGCCCGCCACGAGGGGCTGGAAGGCCACGCCCGCGCGGTGGAAATCCGATTGGAAGGCAGGGAAACCCAATGACCGAACAGACGAAAGCAGGCCGCAGCTCGGCCGTATCCCGCAAGACGAACGAGACGGACATTCAACTCGCGCTCGGGGTGGACGGCTCCGGCGAGGTGTCCATCGAGACGGACGTTCCGTTCCTGAACCACATGCTCGACCTGTTCGCGAAGCACGGACAGTTCGACCTGAAAGTCGAAGCCCGAGGAGACGTGGACATCGACGATCACCACACGGTCGAAGACATCGGCATCTGCCTCGGCCAAGCGCTCCGCGAAGCGCTCGGAGACAAAGCGGGCATCAAGCGTTACGCCAGCGTGTTCGTGCCGATGGACGAGGCGCTCGCGCAAGTCGTCATCGACATCAGCAACCGGCCCCACTTCGAGCTTCACGCGGACTTCCCGTCGGCGACGGTCGGCAGCTTCTCCGTCGAGCTCGTTCACGAGTTCCTGTGGAAGCTGGCGCTCGAAGCGCGTATTACGCTGCACGTCATCGTCCACTACGGACGCAATACGCACCACATGGTGGAGGCGGTGTTCAAGGCGCTCGGACGCGCCCTTGACGAAGCCACCTCGATCGATCCACGCGTGAAGGGCGTGCCTTCCACCAAAGGGGTGTTGTAAGTGATCGCGATCATCGACTACGGCATGGGGAACCTGCATAGCGTCAGTAAGGCCGTAGAGCGACTCGGGCGTGAAGCCGTCGTCACATCCGATCCGGCGCTGATTCTGACGGCGGACGGAGCGATCCTTCCCGGCGTCGGCGCTTTCGGAGACGCGATGGCGAACTTGCGCGACACGGGACTGATCGACGTCGTGAAGGCTTATGCCGTAACGGGCAAGCCGCTGCTCGGCATTTGCTTGGGCATGCAGCTTCTCTTCACGGAGAGCGAGGAGCACGGCATTCATCAAGGCTTGGATCTGCTGCCGGGTCGCGTCGTCCGGTTCCAAGGGGACTACAAAGTCCCTCACATGGGCTGGAACGAGCTGGCGTTCAAGCAAGAGAGCCCGTTGTTCGACGGCGTACGGCCGGGGCACGTCTACTTCGTGCATTCTTACCACGCGCTGCCGGAGAACGAATCGGATCTGCTTGCGGTGACGGACTATCATCAACCGGTAACGGCGATCGTCGGCAGAGGCTCGCTGTACGGCATGCAATTTCACCCGGAGAAAAGCGGCGAGCTCGGCATGGCGCTGCTTCGTAAATTCGCGGATCTGACCGTGCGTAATCCGCAAGCTTAAAAAATATAATGAGGGTTCAAAATCCGGCTGAATTCAAGTTTCGACGTCGAATCAGCTTCTCGAAATCTTTTCGTGATCAAAATCGGACTTTTTGAACTTCCTCTAGAAGGACTGAGATGCGTTGCGGTTCAGACCTTGTATCGATATTCACCAAGGCAAAGTGAAGCAGATCGTCGGGGAGACGCTGCAAGCGGACGCCTCGAAGGTCGTGGAGAACTTCGTCTCCGAGCGGGGCGCGGAGGATTACGCTTCTTTGTACAAGGAAGACGGGTTAACCGGCGGACATATTATCATGCTCGGCGCCGGCAACCTGGAGGCGGCGCTGTCCGCCCTTCGGGCGTATCCCGGCGGCTTGCAGATCGGCGGCGGCATTACGGCGGACAACGCGGCGGAGTACTTGCGCGAAGGCGCCTCGCACGTCATCGTCACCTCTTACGTATTCCGGGACGGGCGTCTGCACAGGGATAACCTGAGAAGGATCGTTGAAGAAGTCGGCAAGGAACGGCTCGTGCTCGACCTAAGCTGCAAGGAGCGGGACGGCAAGTGGTACGTCGTCACGAACCAGTGGACGACGTTCAGCGACCTGGAAGTGAACGAGGAAACCGTCCGGGAGCTCGAAAGCTATTGCGACGAGTTCCTCATCCATGCGGTCGACGTCGAAGGGAAGCGGGAAGGCGTGCAGGAGAAGCTGGCGGCGAAGCTCGCGGAATGGACCCGGATCCCGGCCACGTACGCGGGAGGCGCGCGCTCGATCGCGGACTTGGAGCGGTTCCGGGAGCTGACCGGAGGCAAGCTGGACATTACGATCGGCAGCGCTCTCGATATTTTCGGAGGGGCGCTGCCGTACAGAGAAGTGGTGACCTATTGCGAGAAGTCGCAGTCGCGGTAGAAGGGAGGAACGCAGCATGTTAGCCAAAAGAATCATCCCGTGCCTGGACGTCAAGGACGGACGCGTCGTGAAAGGCGTGAACTTCGTGAACCTGCGCGATGCCGGCGACCCCGTGGAGCTGGCGGCGCTGTACGACCGCGAAGGCGCGGACGAGCTCGTGTTCCTCGACATCTCGGCGTCGGTCGAAGGCCGGGCGACGATGGTCGAAGTCGTCCGCCGCACCGCGGGCGAGATCACGATCCCGTTCACGGTCGGCGGCGGCATCGCCGCGGTCGAGGACATGAAACGGCTCCTGCGGGCGGGGGCCGACAAGATCGGCATCAATACGGCGGCGATACGCAATCCGGGCCTGATCACGGAAGGCTCGAGAACGTTCGGGGCGCAGTGCATCGTCGTCGCGATCGACGCGAAATACAACGCCGAGTGGGGCGAATGGGAAGTATACACGCACGGCGGACGCAACCCGGCCGGCATTCGCGCCGTCGAATGGGCGAAGAAGGCCGAGGAGCTCGGCGCCGGAGAAATTCTGCTGACGAGCATGGACGCGGACGGCACGAAGGACGGCTTCGACATCAAGTTGACGAGCGCCGTATCGGGCAACGTCGGCATCCCCGTCATCGCTTCCGGCGGAGCGGGAACGGCCAATCATTTCGCGGACGCGTTCGAGCAGGGACTGGCGGACGCGGCGCTCGCGGCAAGTATTTTCCACTATAAGGAACTGTCCGTGCAAGAGGTCAAGTCGGCCCTGCGCGACCAAGGAGTGAACGTCAGATGAGTCCATCCCAATCGAATGTACCGTTAGCCGAGCAAATCGCCTGGAACGCGGACGGGCTCGTGCCCGCCGTCGTGCAGGACGCCGTCAGCAAAGAAGTGCTCATGCTCGCTTACATGAACGAGCAATCCCTCCGGTTGTCGCTGGAAAGCGGCCAGACTTGGTTCTGGAGCCGCAGCCGGGGCGAGCTATGGAACAAGGGCGCGACAAGCGGCCATACGCAGCAGATCGTCTCGCTGCACTACGACTGCGACGGAGACACGCTTCTCGTGAAGGTGCGCCAGAACGGTCCGGCGTGCCATACCGGCGCGTACAGCTGCTTCTACCGCGAAGGCTCCGCCTCCGGGGGGGCCGCGTCTTCGCCGGCTCCGTCGAGTCAACCGGAAGACCGCTTCGGTCCGCTCAGCCGCCTCGAGGCGACGATCGCGCAACGCGACGCCGAACGTCCGGAAGGCGCGTATACGACGTATCTGTTCGAGAAGGGCGTCGAGAAGATCGTCAAGAAGATCGGCGAGGAATCCGCCGAAGTCATCATCGCGGCGATGAAGCGGGACACGGCCGAGCTTCGCTGCGAGTCCGCCGATTTGATTTTCCACTTGATGGTGCTGCTTCGGGAGCAAGGCATTCCGTTCGACGACGTGCTGCAAGAGCTTGAATTCCGGCACCGGAAGCCGGTTAAGAAGGACTAAGACGGAGGGATGAAGATGACGGAGGAACGCCGCGATTCGCAAGCGCAAGGCATGCCGATCGACTACCATACTCACAACTACCGCTGCGGCCACGCGGTCGGAACGCTGGAGGAATACGTCCTCAGCGCGATCGACAAGGGAATGGAGCAGATCGGTCTCTCCGATCATATGCCGCTCGTCAACCTGACGCAGGAAGAGCATCCGGATATCGCCATGCCGATGGAAGAGCTTCCCCGTTACGTCGAAGAGTGCTTCTCCCTGAAGGAGAAATACAAGGACCGGATCGCCGTCCGGGTCGGGCTCGAAGGGGATTACGTCGAAGGTTATGAGGACAAGATCGAGCGGATCGTCCGCGATTACCCGTGGGATTACGTGATCGGTTCGGTTCATTTTCTCGGCCGCTGGGACGTGACGGACTTCCGCCAGGCGAACCAATGGGACGGCCGCAACGTCGCCGAAGCGTATGCGCTATACTTCGACGCGATCGCGAAGGCGGCGGCGACCGGCTTCTACGATTTTATCGGCCATATCGACGCGATCAAGCGCTTCGCTCCGACGCCTCCGGAAGAGGACGTCGCCGCGTTGGAGGAAGCCGCGCTGCAGGCCGTCAAGAAGCACGACGTCGCGTTCGAGCTGAACGCCGCCGGCTTCTACGCGCCGTGCAAGGAAATGTATCCGGCGGACCGCATTCTGAAGCGCGCGCTGGAGCTGGAAATTCCCGTCACCTTCGGTTCGGACGCCCATCATCCCGACAAAGTGGGACAAAAAGGGGCAGACGCGCGAGCGTTGCTGAAAAACGTCGGATTTACGCACCTGGCGACGTTTGAAGGGCGTATACGGACCCTGAAACCTTTTTGAATTTCACCCGAAAACATGTATAATGTAGGTTGACTATGTAGGAATGCAGGTTGACTGACGGTATTCGACACGGACAGTGTTGAAGCTAAATTTGGAGGGGCACATGTACAGCAGCAAGCTTCGTATTTTTTCGGGATCATCCAATCCGACACTGGCAGCCAAAATCGCGGAAAACCTCGGGTTGCCGCTAGGGAAAATCAAGCTTTCCCGTTTCAAGAGCGGCGAGGTGTACGTTCACTACGAGGAAACGATCCGTAACTGCGACGTTTTCTTGGTTCAATCGCTATCCCATCCGATCAACGACCACTTCGTCGAGTTGCTGGTCATGATCGACGCGGCCAAGCGCGCATCGGCGAGAACGATCAACATCGTTCTGCCGTATTACGGTTACGCGCGCCAAGAACGCAAAGCGGCGCCTCGCGAACCGATCTCCGCGAAGCTCGTCGCCGACGTCCTGACGACGGTCGGCGCGCACCGGATCGTAACGATTGACCTCCATGCCCCGGCTATCCAAGGTTTCTTCAACATTCCGGTCGACCACTTGACCGCTCTCGATCTCATCAGCGATTACTTGACGTCGAAGAACATCCGGAATCCGGTCGTCGTATCCCCGGACGCGGGACGGGCATCGACGGCGGAGAAGCTGGCCAATCAGCTCGACTGCTCTTTCGCCATCATGATCAAGAAGCGCCCGGCGCACAACGAATCGGTCATCACCCACGTCATCGGGGACGTCGAAGGTTGCACGCCGATCATCATCGAAGACATGATCGATACCGGCACGACGATCGTGAACGTCGTGGAGGGCTTGAAGGAACGCGGCGCGGAAGACCCGTTCGTCTGCGCGACGCATCCGCTGTTCTCCGGTCCGGCCCTCCAGCGCCTCGACCATCCGAGCATCCGGGAAGTCGTCGTCACCGACTCCATCCTTCTGCCGGAAGATCGCTCTTCGCGTTTTAAGATCATCAGCGTCGCGCCGATGCTGGCCGAAGCGACCCGCATCATCATGGAAGGCGGCTCGATCAGCACGCTGTTCAAGAACGCCGGCATCTAATCGTATTTTATCGCAAGGATCATAGAACCGCTAACGAATGTCGCAGCGCGCCATTCGTTAGCGGTTCTTTCGTTTCCCGAAGGGACTCGCGCCCGGGCGATTTTGTTTTATGGATCGCCATGCTGTGTTATAATCGTGGGTGATGGAATTCCAGATCAATCAGGAGGTGCCTTGCCGATGAGTCAGCGGAAACGCGCGGTTCAGAACCGACGTTCCAAAGTGATCCCGATGCGGCTGGACGCGACGTTTTTCTTCGAACGCGCCGTGCAGTCCCTGGATCGGTACCATTACGACAAGGCACTTAAATATTTTCGCCGCGCCGTCGAGTACGAACCGGAGAATCCGGTTAACCATTGCAATATGGCGGGAATCTTGTCGGAGATGGGACGTTACGAGGAATCGAACGTCGTCCTGCGCTCCGTGCTGGACGGAATCGATCCGAAGATGACCGAATGCTACTATTACCTCGCCAATAACTACGCCAACATGGAGCTGTTCGAGGCGGCCGAGGAGGCGCTCGTCCGGTATTTGGAGAACGACGCGGAAGGGCAATTCCTGGACGAGTCGGACGAGCTGCTTGACTTGCTCCATTACGAGCTGAACCGGCCGACGAAGCTGTCTACGATCAAGGCGAAGGAAAACATATACGCGCACGACAAAGCCCGCGAGCTGCTCGAAGCGGGGCGCTTCGCGGAAGCCGTGAAGATGCTGGAAGAAATTATCGAGAGGGAACCGACTTTTCTCGCGGCAAGGAATAACCTGGGGCTGGCATACTATTATATGGGCCTGTTCGAGAAGTCGGTCGTCACGATCTCCGAAGTGCTGGACGCGGAGCCGGGCAACCTGCACGCGCTGTGCAACTTGGCGATTTTCTACCAGCACTCGAACCGGGAAGGACCGCTGCAGACGCTTGTCGGCAAGCTGAACAAGACGGTGCCGATCCACCCCGAGCACGTATTCAAGCTGGCGACGACGCTCGGCATCGTCGGGCAGCATCGGGAGGCGTACTCCCATTTCCGCCGGTTGCTCCGTACGGGAGAGCTGGCGAACGAACCGAGCCTGCACCACTTCGCCGCCGTGGCCGCGACGAATCTCAAGCGGTACGACGACGCAGAGAAGCATTGGAAGCAAGCCGAACGGCTCGACGCCGAATCTCCCGTGCCGACGTTCTACCTGCGCAGGCTGGAACGGGTGCGGGCCGGGGAAGAGAACACGCCGACGCATTATCATTACCACCTTCCGTTCGAAGAGCAGTTCCGGCAATGGTCGGACAGCCCGGGACAAGTGACGGAGGCGCTTAAGCGCGATCCTCTCATCCGTTCCTCGTTCTTCTGGGCGCTTCGCCACGGCGATCGCCGGACGAAGGTGCAGGTCATTCAGGCGCTCGGTCTCGTGGCCGACGAAGAAGTGATCGACGCGCTGAAGGCGTTTCTCGTGGACGCGGAAGAAGAAGACGAGTTGAAACGGGTGGCGGTGCTCGTCCTGCGGTCGATCGGCGTACAGGATTCGCTCGCCGTGACGTTCAGCGGACGGACGCTGACGCTGGAAGCCCGGCGCAAGTCGGCGAGGTTGCCCGTATGGGACAGCTCTTGGCAGGCGGTGCTGGAGCAGGCGCTCGACGGTATGTCGGGCCGCTACGACGTCGTGCAGCAGCACGATATGATGACGCTTTGGGTCGATTATTTGTCCCGCGTCTATCCCGAGGTGCCGAAGCTGCACAAGTCGACGGGATGGGCGGCGGCGCTGGAGTATTGGACGGCGAAAATGCACAGAAGAACGGTCACGTACGCGGATTTGGTCGATCGATACGGCGTCTCCCAGGCAAGCATCAGCCGTTACGCGAACCGGATCGACGAAGCCTGCGGCATCCGGGAAAAGCTGGATCTGACGACGCCTTCGTTTCACTGACGGCATCTCGCATCTCGCGTTGCGCAACAAGGAGGAACAACGAATGCACAAAACGATCGTAATCGGTACCGGTCCCGCGGGATTGACGGCGGCCATCTATTTGGCCAGGGCGAACCTGAACCCCCTTGTCATCGAAGGACCGGAGCCGGGCGGACAGTTGACGACGACGACCGAGGTCGAGAACTTCCCGGGTTTCCCGGAAGGCATCATGGGCCCGGAACTGATGGCGAACATGCGCAAACAGGCGGAGCGCTTCGGCGCGGAGTTCCGCACGGGCTGGATCAACTCGGTCGATACGTCGAAGCGGCCGTTTTCCCTTAACCTCGAAGGCGGGGAGACGCTGCAGGCGAAGACGATCATCATCTCCACCGGCGCTTCCGCCAAATATATGGGCATTCCCGGCGAGAGAGACAACGTAGGCCGCGGCGTCAGCACCTGCGCCACTTGCGACGGCTTCTTCTTCCGGGGCAAGAAAATCATCGTCGTCGGCGGCGGAGACTCGGCGATGGAAGAAGCGAACTTCCTGACGAGGTTCGCGTCCGAAGTTACGCTCGTTCATCGCCGCGATGAGATGCGGGCGTCGAAGATCATGCAGGATCGCGCGCGGGAGAATAACAAAATCCTCTGGGGTCTCAACAAGACGCCGGTCGAAGTCGTCGCGGGAGAGAACGGAGTTACCGGGCTCAAAGTGCGCGACAACGCGACCGGCGAAGAAGAAATTCTCGACACGCAAGGCCTGTTCGTCGCGATCGGCCACACGCCGAACACGAAGTTCTTGGACGGCCAGATCGAGACGGACGAACTTGGTTACATCAAGGTGAAGCCGGGTTTGTCCGAGACGAACGTGCCGGGCGTCTTCGCTTGCGGCGACGTGCAGGACCACAAGTACCGCCAAGCGATTACCGCGGCGGGCAGCGGCTGCATGGCCGCGCTCGATTGCGAGAAATTCCTGGAGCACTCCGCCGTTCACGACTGGAGCCAGACGCTGTAAATGCGAGTTCAAAAAGACCGGTTTTCAGCACCGAGAACCCTTCATTCGTACGACCATTAATTTTCCTTATGAGGTGTCGACAAAAATGTCAGAATCGTTGTATGTAGGCGTGGATTTGGGCGGTACCGCCATTAAAGTAGGCTTGTGCAATTCGGCGGGAGAGTTGATTCGCACGTTCGAAGGACCGACGCAAGCCGCGGACGGGACCGACGCCGTGCTGTCCAATATCGCGTCCTATGTCAAGGAGCTCGTTCCTTCGGGAACGCCGGATTGGGAAGCCGTCGCCGGTGTCGGCATCGGCATCGCCGGCTTCCTTAACATCCCGGAGGGAATCATCGATTTCTCGCCGAACCTTCCTTTCCGCGACGTTCCCGCGAAGAAGATCATGGAAGAGAAGATCGGCAAGCCGGTCAAGATCAATAACGACGCCAACGTAGCCGCTCTCGGCGAAGCTTGGGGAGGCGCGGGCAAAGGCGTCGCCAACTGCGTCTGCTATACGCTCGGAACGGGAGTCGGCGGGGGCATTATTCTGAACGACAGGCTGATCGAAGGTTTCTCGGGCATGGCAGGAGAACTCGGCCACATGTCGATCGTGGCCGATCTCGAAGCGATCCAATGCGGCTGCGGCAAGATGGGCTGCTTGGAAACCGTATCGTCGGCAACCGGTATCATTCGCATGGCGAAGGACGCCGTCGCCCGGGGAGACCGGACGACGCTGAGCCTTGTGGAAGGCGAGCTGACGGCGAAAGACGTGTTCGACGCGGCGAAAACCGGCGACGAAGCCGCGCAGCGCATCGTCGCCCGGGCGGCGTTCTACTTGGGCAAATCGATGGCCGCGGTGGCCGTCGTCGTTAACCCGCAACGGTTCATTCTAGGCGGCGGCGTAAGCAAGGCCGGGGAATTCTTGTTCGCGCAAATCCGCGAGGTGTTCGACAAGCTGACGCCGGACAGCGCGCGCAAGGGCGTCGAGATCGTCGCGGCGGAGTTAGGCAACAACGCCGGAGTGGTGGGCGCGGCAGGATTGTTCCTTCGCGCATAACATAAAGCAGGCGCCCGGCACCGCTTCTCGTTATCGCGGGCCGGGCGCCTCTTGCTTCGGACGAACTCATACGTGTTCCGATCATCGAGTTTCATCATCGCAAAGTCGTCGTTTGTTACCGGGGGAGGAATAGGCATGGATACGATCGGGACGCAGCCGACTCTCGTCATCATCACGGGAATGTCGGGCGCAGGGAAAACGATCGCGGTACAAAGCTTGGAGGATTTGGGGTTCTTTTGCGTCGATAACTTGCCTCCCGTGCTGATTCCGAAGTTCGCGGAGCTGATCGAGCAATCCCAAGGACGAATCGCGAAGATCGCGCTCGTCATCGACTTGCGGGGCCGCGAGTTCTTCACGGCGCTGTCCGAGTCCTTGAGTCATATACGCGAGCATTACACGTTCCATTACGAGATCTTGTTCTTGGACGCCACCGATTCCGTTCTCGTGCAACGGTACAAGGAAAGCCGCAGAAGGCATCCTCTCGCGCCGGAAGGCTTGCCGCTCGAAGGCATCCATTCGGAGCGCAAGCTTCTCGAGGACTTGAAGGGCTGGGCGACGCAAGTCATCGACACGAGCAGCTTGAAGCCCGCCGCGCTCAAGGAGAAGATCATTAACCGGTTCACGAACATGGACCGCAACCATATCAATATCAACGTCACTTCTTTCGGCTTCAAGTATGGCGTACCGATCGACGCGGACTTGATCTTCGACGTCCGTTTTCTTCCGAATCCGCACTACATCGAGCAGCTTCGCCCGAAGACGGGCGTCGATCCGGAAGTGTACGACTACGTCATGAAATGGCCGGAGACGCAAACGTTTTTGACGAAGCTGCTCGATATGCTGCAATATCTGATCCCGCTCTATCACAAGGAAGGCAAGAGCCAAGTCGTTATCGGGATAGGTTGCACGGGCGGGAAGCATCGCTCCGTCGCGCTCGCGGAGTATTTGGGCCGCAGGCTCGGTTCCAGCGATACCGAGATGGTGAGAGTAAGCCACCGCGATTCCGATCGCGATCAGGCAGAGCCGAGGTGAGGGGATGAAGGGTCAACAACAGACTCTAAGCCGGAAACCGCGTATCGTCGTCATCGGCGGGGGTACGGGGTTGTCCGTCATGTTGCGCGGCTTGAAGCAGAAACCGCTCGACATTACGGCTATCGTGACGGTAGCGGATGACGGCGGCAGCTCGGGCATTCTGCGGGAGGAACTGCAGATTCCGCCGCCGGGCGATATACGCAACGTCTTGTCCGCCCTCGCGGACACGGAGCCGCTCTTGGCGGAAGTGCTGAAGTACCGATTCAACAACGGACCTAGCTTAGCCGGACATAGCTTGGGGAATCTTATTCTTGCGGCGATGACCGATATTACGGGAGATTTCGTGACCGGTATCAAGGAGCTGAGCCGCATATTCGCGGTGCGAGGCCGCGTGCTGCCGGCGGCGAACCACGCGATCGTGCTGAAAGCGGAGATGGAGGACGGCTCGATCGTCGTCGGCGAGTCGACCATTCCGAAGTCGGGGCTCGCGATCCGCAGGGTGTTCCTGGAGCCCGCGGACGTCGAAGCGCTGCCCGAGGCGGTGCAGGCCATTCAAGACGCGGACGCGATACTGATCGGGCCGGGAAGCTTGTATACGAGCATCATTCCGAACTTGATCGTGCCGAAGCTCGCCGAGGCGATCGTACAATCGCAGGCGGTAAAGCTGTTCGTCTGCAACGTCATGACGCAGCCGGGGGAAACGGACAATTATTCGGTCAGCGACCATCTGGCCGCGGTGCACGCGCATATCGGCCATCATCTGTTCGACTATGTCATCGTGAACGATGGGGAAATTCCGCCCCAAGTCCAAGACCTGTACGCGGAGCAGGGATCGACCGCGGTACATCTGGATTTGGAGGAAGTCACGAAACGAGGCTACAAGGTCATCGCGGATACGTTGGTGCTTTTCCGAACGTATTTACGCCATGACGCCGCGAAGCTAAGCGATCACATTTATCATCTGGTCGAAGATTGGATGCTGCGAAAGGGGGGATAAGGCATGTCGTTTGCGGCGCTAACGAAGAAGGAGTTAACGATGCTCGACGCGGAGGAATGTTGCCAGAGGGCGGAGCTCTCGGCGCTCATCCGCATGAACGGAACGATCGCCCTGTCGAACCGACGGGTGATCCTCGACATCGCAACCGAGAATGCCGCGATTTCACGCCGGATGTACACCCTTCTGAAGAAGCATTTTAAGGTCGTGACCGAATTGCTCGTGCGGAAGAAAATGCGGCTGAAGAAAAACAACGTCTACGTCGTGCGGGTACCGGCGGGCGCGGAAACGATCCTGAACGATCTATCGATCGTCTCCGAAGGGTTTCTGTTCCATCCGAGCATCGACAAGAATCTGATTCGCAAGCCTTGCTGCAAGAAAGCCTACTTGCGCGGGGCGTTTCTCGCCGGCGGCTCGGTGAACAATCCGGAGGGCTCCTCGTACCATCTGGAAATCGCGTCTATGTACGAAGAACATTGCCACGCCCTCGTCGAGTTGGCGAACAAGTTCCACTTGAACGCGAGATTCATCGAACGGAAGAAGGGCTTCATTCTTTATATTAAAGAAGGCGAGAAAATCATCGAATTCTTGAGCATAATCGGCGCGCATCAGGCGCTGTTCAAGTTCGAGGACGTTCGCATCATGCGGGACATGCGCAATTCCGTCAACCGGATCGTCAATTGCGAGACGGCGAATCTCAACAAGACGATCGGGGCGGCCGTGCGGCAGATCGACAATATCAAGCTTCTGCAGAAGGAAGTCGGCTTGAATAACTTGCCGGACAAACTGCGGGAAGTCGCGGAAATTCGACTGCAGCACCCGGATATCAACCTGAAAGAGGTCGGCGATCTGCTCAAAGGCCGGGTCAGCAAGTCGGGGGTAAACCATCGGCTTCGGAAGCTTGACGAATGGGCGGAAAAAATCCGGAACGGCGGCGCATAAACCGTATGGCGTATTTGTTCACTTCAGTGTTATAATAGGATGGAAACTGTAGCTCGGGGGTCCCGACGCGCGGGACGAACAATGATAGGGGGTATCCGGTCCATGACGAGACAGCCGGTAGTCGTTCGGCTTAAAACGGGTCTTCACGCCAGACCGGCGGCACTATTCGTGCAAGAAGCCAATAAATTCTCCTCTGACGTCTTCGTGGAGAAGGATGACAAGAAAGTCAACGCGAAGAGCATCATGGGCATTATGAGCTTGGCGATCAGCTCCGGCACGGAAGTGGCGATCAGCGCGGAAGGTTCCGACGCGGAGCAGGCTGTAACCGCTTTAGTCCAATTGGTCAGCAAAGAAGAGCTCGAAAACCAATAAGCAACCGTTGCATGGAGCTCCCGATGGGGGCTTTTTGCATTTTTCGGGCATTATTTAAAACATTTGGTTATCCGATTGCGTCATGAGTTATGAATGATAACAGTCGAAAGGTGGTTGGATCGTATGAAAGGACGCGTATGGTTACAGGGGGCCGTGGCCGCGGCGATGGTACTGACGGTCGCATGGATCGGATTCGGAAGGGGAGAGGGCAGCGTGGCATCCGCGGAAACGACGGCGGCATCGGGAGCGGCGCCTTACACGGTAACGGTTGGAGCTAGCGGATCGATTAAGGTGGATCCGGATATCGCTTACGTGAACGTGGCGGTGGAGACGAGGGGCGCGAAAGCGACGGACGCCCAGCAAGCGAACGCGGACAAATTCGCGGGCGTCGAGAAAGTGCTGTACGAGAAATTCGGCATCGACAAGAAAGACGTGCAGACAACCGGCTTCGACGTGCAGCCCGAGTACAACTACACGGAGAAAGACGGGCAAGTGCTGAAGGGATACGTCGCCGTTCATTCCATTCAAGTGTCCTACCGCAAGCTGACGGAAATCGGCAAGCTGCTCGACGCTTTGACGGCGGCGGGCACCAATCGCGTGAACGGCGTACAGTTCTCGACCGAGAAGCGGGACCAGTACGAGTTGGACGCGCTCAAGAAGGCGATGGATAACGCGGCGGCCAAAGCCGGCGTCCTCGCCACTTCGGCGAAACGTCAGCTCAAGGGCGTCATCAACATCGTTCAGAGCGACTCGGGAACGAGCCCGATCCCCTATCCGGGCGTCATGTTTAATTCGATGGCGAAGATGGCCGCCGATTCCGCGGCGCCGACATCGGTGCAGGCGGGGCAGATCGAGATCGGCGCTCAAGTGACGGTACAGTACGAGATGCAGTAAGAAGGACGTTAAGATAGCGGGATGAGGCATGGCTAACGAGAATAAAGCGAGCCGATCGCCATTGCCCGGCAGGAAAAATGAGCTGTTCCGAATGTCATTTCAAAGTGACATTGCGGGCAGCTCATTTTTTCGTTTTTCCCTCCAAGACCGGAATCCGGTCCTGCAGAGCGGATCCGGCCAATAAAGGCGTTGCAAGACCGGAATCCGGTCCTGCGGTGCGGATCCGGCCAATAAAGGCGTTGCAAGACCGGAATCCGGTCTTGCGGTGCGGATCCGGCCAATAAAGGCGTTGCAAGACCGGAATCCGGTCTTGCGGTGCGGATCCGGCCAATAAAGGCGTTGCAAGACCGGAATCCGGTCTTGCTCTAGTCAGGCGTGGCTTCGAACACAAATTAAACCGCCTCCGGGAGCCGGAGACGGTTCATGCGAGGGCTCGCGAATGCGCGGGCCGATTAAGCTTCTTTGTATTGGTGCATCTGCCGAATGGAGAGAGCTTCTTCAAGCAGCTCGATGAATTCCACGGAAAGGTTCATTTTCTTCGCTTCCCTGTACACCTCGAGCAGATGCTCGTCCTTCAGCGGGCGAAGAAGCGATGCTTTGTCGCTAAGCCGGCGGGCGGCTACCATGTCGATGTGGGAGTCGTGTTCTCTTTCATGGAAACTTCGGGTAGCAATGGGCGGTGAATGCATCGTGGAAGAGTTGTTCACCAAGTAAGGATAAGTACGATCTGACATTAATTTCCCTCCTCTGCGGTTCCTAGGAGATAACTATAATTGGAGGCAATTGGAATAACCTCATGGAAAGCATACCATGGATTGTCCGGATCGCAGAGGGGGTATTCAAAGATTTGAATTGTTGTTGACATATCGCGAATAGTGTGGTAATAGATGGGGCGATTTGGGCGATATCTGCAAAAAAACTCCGACATCCGGGTTACGGCGTCGGAGTTTTTCGTGGTTTAGGTGACTTTATCGATGACTTTGTCGATCAAGCCGTATTCCTGGGCCGTCGCGGCTTCCATGAAGTTGTCGCGGTCGGTGTCTTTCTCGATGCGCTCCAGCAGTTGGCCGGTACGCTCGGACAAGATGCCGTTCAGCTTGTCGCGAAGCTTGAGAATGCGGCGAGCGCGAATCTCTATATCGCTCGCTTGGCCTTCCGCTCCGCCGAGCGGTTGGTGGATCATTACTTCGCTGTTCGGAAGCGCGAAGCGTTTGCCTTTGGCGCCCGCCGCGAGCAGGAAAGCGCCCATCGAAGCGGCCATGCCGACGCAGATGGTGGACACGTCCGGTTTGATGAATTGCATCGTATCGTAAATGGCCATTCCCGCCGTAATGGAACCGCCGGGGCTGTTGATGTACAGGTGGATGTCTTTCTCGGGATCTTCGGCCGCCAAGAACAGCAATTGGGCGATGATCGAGTTGGCAACCACGTCGTTAACCTGCGTTCCGAGGAAAATGATGCGATCTTTGAGCAGACGGGAATAGATATCGTAAGCCCGTTCTCCTCGATTCGTTTGCTCGACAACCATAGGTACGAAACTCATGCTGGCGTCCCTCCTCATGAATGGTTTTATCTAATGTAACGCTTGCGGTTTTCTAATCATAGCGAATCCTCGAGCAAAAGTCAAAGAAAGTCAAAGGTGGGGAAAAGCCGATAAAAACAAAAAAACGACCGTATGGCACGGTCGGGGAAGTTAAATGATAAAAGTTGGCGCGCCCGTGAGGAATCGAACCTCAATCTCAGCCTTCGGAGGGCTGCGTCATATCCGTTGGACCACGGGCGCTCGTGAATGACAGCAAGAATTATTATAATCCGCGGGAAGTTAAAAAGCAAGGGAATGGACCATTTTAAATTTGTAATTTTCGTGTACGGCCGTACTTGCGCGAGAGGGGGATTTTAGCTAAAATAAAGGTGGGACTAAAAAGGTTGATGCGGGACGTTTTATGTCCAACCAACCGATGTCACCACAACATTCGCATCGAAGCCGGCAACAGCCATCCGGTCTCGGGAGGAAAAGCGGGAACTATGCGAAAAATCGTGGATATTCAGAAGAAGCTTCTACCCGATCTGCTGCAGGTCATGGAGAAACGGTACGACATTCTCCATCGCATCAACTTGGCGGGCATGATCGGCAGGCGCACGCTGGCCGCGAACGTCGATATGACGGAACGGGTGCTGCGAGCCGAGTTAGAGCTGCTACGCGCGCAAGGGTTGCTCGATATGGCCCCTTCCGGCATGACGCTGAGCGCGAGCGGCAAACAGCTGGTCGAAGAGATGGAACCGATCGTCAAGGAGTTGTTCGGACTATCGGACATGGAAGACCGTATGCGCGAGGCTTTCGGATTGAAGCGGGTCATTATCGTTCCCGGCAATTCGGACGAATCGGATCATACGAAGATGGAGCTCGGCAGAGCCGGCAGCCGCGTGCTGAGAACGAGCTTGTCGTCGGGGGACGTCGTTGCCGTCATGGGCGGATCGACGATGGCCCGCATGGCTTCGCAATTTTCCAATCCGTCTCAATTGAAGGATAATTGGTTCGTACCCGCAAGGGGAGGCTTGGGCGAGAGCGTCGATTATCAGGCGAACACGATCGCCGCGGAGCTGGCCAAGAGAACGGGAGCGCGTTACCGCATGCTCCACGTGCCGGACCACCTTAGCGAAGAAGCGTACCAGACGATCATGCAGGAGCCCAATGTACGCGAAGTGGTCGACATGATCCGGGGAGCGAGAATCGTCGTTCATGGCATCGGGGACGCCGTCACGATGGCGAGGCGAAGAAAGCTCAGCGAAGAGACGAAGGAAGAGCTCGTGAAGGACGGCGCGCTGGCGGAAGCGTTCGGCTACTATTTCGACCGGACGGGGAAAGTCGTTCATCGTATGGCGACGGCGGGGCTCAGACTCGACGATATCGAGGCGGCCGGACTTGTCATCGGCATCGCGGGCGGCCAGAGCAAGGGAGAAGCGATCGCTTCGGTTATGAGATTCGGTCACGACGACGTGCTGGTGACGGACGAAGCGGCGGCTTCGGAGGCGCTCAAGCACGTGTGAATCACGATGCGGACGCCGTATTCAGTTTTAAGCCCGAATAACGGGGAATCCTACAAAGTAACGAGGTCTCGGCGTTTTGGCGCCTGACATATAAAAAGGCTTTCATTCCAAGGAGGAAACCAATCATGGCAGTAGTAAAAGTGGGTATTAACGGATTTGGTCGTATCGGACGTAACGTTTTTCGCGCTTCCCTCAACAACCCGAACGTAGAAATCGTAGCGATCAACGACCTGACGGACGTTAACACGCTTGCTCACCTTCTCAGATACGATACGACTCACGGCAAATTGAACGGAACGGTCGAAGTGGGCGAAGGCGCGCTGATCGTAAACGGCAAAACGGTAAAAGTATTCGCCGAGCGCGACCCGGGCAACCTGCCATGGGCTTCCGTAGGCGCCGAAATCGTCGTTGAATCGACGGGTATTTTCACGGCTAAAGAAAAAGCCGAGCTCCACCTTAAAGGCGGCGCTAAAAAAGTCATCATCTCCGCTCCCGCGACGAACGAAGACATCACGATCGTTATGGGCGTTAACCAAGACAAATACGATCCATCCGCACATACAATCATCTCCAACGCGTCTTGCACGACGAACTGCTTGGCTCCGTTCGCTAAAGTATTGAACGACCAATTCGGAATCGTTAAAGGCATGATGAACACGATCCACTCGTACACGAACGACCAAAGCGTATTGGATCTCCCGCACAAAGACCTGCGTCGCGCTCGCGCTGCCGCCGAAAACATCATTCCTTCTTCCACGGGCGCAGCGAAAGCCGTTTCCCTCGTATTGCCTGAGCTGAAAGGCAAATTGAACGGCATGTCCATGCGCGTTCCGACTCCTAACGTATCCGTAACGGATCTCGTTGCCGAGCTCAAAGTCAACGTAACGGTCGAAGAAGTGAACGCGGCTCTGAAAGCTGCTTCCGAAGGCCCTCTGAAAGGCATCTTGAACTACTCCGAAGAGCCGCTCGTATCGAGCGACTACAACGGCGATCCTGCTTCCTCCACGATCGACGCGCTGTCCACGATGGTCGTCGAAGGCAACATGGTTAAAGTCATCTCCTGGTACGACAACGAGTGGGGCTACTCTAACCGCGTTGTAGATCTGGCTGCATTTATCGCTTCTAAAGGACTATAAGTTTCTTCTTCGAAGAAATTTCGACCATCCCCCTAAATCCCCCTTCCTCCAGGAAGGGGGACTCCAAAGGGCCGCGCCCTCTGGACACCCGCAAATCGCCGGATGATCGGTCGACGAGCGGGGTGGGGTTACAACGTGCATAGAACGCTACGTCCCGGATTTGCTTCGCAAACCGGGACTACGCTTTACTTAGGAGCAGGCGGGGGACTCGAGTCGCGCGATTTCGCGCGCTGCGAGTCCTTAACGAGAGCATGGCACTTCCGCGCGCTGTCTGCGCCGCTCGAAGTGCCAAGACAAAGCGTGGCACTTCCGCGCGCTGTCTGCGCCGCTCGAAGTGCCAAGACAAAGCGTGGTACTTCCGCGCGCTGTCTGCGCCGCTCGAAGTGCCAAGCCAAAGCGTGGTACTTCCCCGCGCTGTCTGCGCCGCTCGAATACCGTAACGAACCATAAGGACATAGAGCAAGGCTCCATAAGCTTGGAGCCTAGCTTTGCGCCCGGAGACATACAACCAGCATCCCCTAGGAGGTTTGACTCTTGAACAAGAAAAGCGTTAGAGACGTCGATGTTGCAGGGAAGAAAGTATTTGTCCGGGTCGATTTCAACGTGCCGCTCGAGAACGGCGCCATTACGGACGACACGCGGATCCGCGAGACGCTGCCTACGATCAAGTTCCTGATCGAGAAGGGCGCGAAGGTCATTCTGGCTAGCCACCTCGGCCGTCCGAAAGGCGAAGTCGTCGACGCGTTGCGTCTGACGCCTGCCGTTGCCCGTTTATCCGAATTACTCGGCAAGCCGGTCACGAAAGCCGACGAAGTCGTCGGAGCTAGCGTGCAAGCGCAAGTCGACGCTTTGAATGAAGGCGACGTGCTCGTGCTCGAGAACGTCCGATTTCACCCGGGCGAAGAGAGCAACGACGCGGAATTGGCGAAAGCTTTCGCTTCGCTCGCGGACCTGTTCGTGAACGACGCGTTCGGCGCGGCGCACCGCGCGCACGCTTCGACGGAAGGCATCGCGCACCACATTCCCGCGGTCTCCGGTTTGCTGATGGAGAAAGAGCTGGACGTGTTGGGCAAAGCGTTGAACAACCCCGAGCGTCCGTTTACGGCGATCGTTGGCGGTTCGAAGGTAAAGGACAAGATCGACGTCATCAATAAAATGATCGAGATCGCGGACAATATCATCATCGGCGGCGGCCTTTCCTATACGTTCCTGAAAGCCCAAGGAAAAGAAATCGGCAAATCCCTGCTCGACAACTCCAAGCTGGAGCAATCGCTCGGCTTTATCGAGAAAGCGAAGCAGCTCGGCAAGAACTTCTACCTGCCGGTCGACATCGTCGTCGCCGACGGTTTCAGTGCTTCCGCGAACACGCGAATCGTGGACACTGACTCCATCCCGGCCGACTGGGAAGGCATCGACATCGGTCCTAAGTCGCGCGAAATCTACGCGGAAGTGATTAAGAACTCGAAGTTGGTCGTCTGGAACGGACCGATGGGCGTGTTCGAGATCGAGCCGTTCTCCCACGGCACTCGCGCGGTCGCGCAAGCTTGCGCGGACACGGCGGCTTATACGGTCATCGGCGGCGGCGATTCCGCTGCGGCAGCCGAGAAGTTCCACCTGGCCGACAAGATGAACCATATCTCCACGGGCGGCGGCGCTTCCCTGGAGTTCATGGAAGGCAAAGTTCTTCCGGGCGTCGTCGCCCTCAACGATAAATAGAGGTGAAACCATGAGCAGAACTCCGATCATCGCGGGTAACTGGAAAATGTTCAAGACGGCTGGCGAAGCTACGGCGTTCGTCTCCGAAGTGAAAGGCAAAGCGGAAGTCGCCGGCGTGGAAAGCGTCATTTGCGCTCCGTTCACGGCTCTTCCCGCTCTTATCGAAGCGGTTAAAGGCACGTCGATCAAGGTCGGCGCGCAAAACCTGCATTTCGAAGACAGCGGCGCTTACACCGGCGAAATCAGCGGCGCGTTCCTGAAGGATCTCGGCGTTCATTACGTCATCATCGGTCACTCCGAGCGCCGTCAATATTTCGGCGAGACGGACGAGATCGTCAACAAGAAAGCCCATGCGGCGTTCCGTCACGGCATCGTGCCGATCGTCTGCGTCGGCGAGAAGCTCGAAGAGCGCGAAGCCGGCACGACGAACGAAGTCGTCCGCGTGCAAACCGAAGGCGGACTCGCCGGTCTGACGACCGAGCAAGTCGCCGAGACAGTTATCGCGTATGAGCCGATCTGGGCGATCGGAACGGGCAAATCGTCGACGTCCGCGGAAGCGAACGAGACGATCTCCTACATTCGCGGCGTCGTGGCGTCGCAATTCGGCGCGGAAGTCGCGGCGAAAGTACGCATTCAATACGGCGGAAGCGTGAAGCCTAACACGGTTGCCGAATACCTCGGCCAATCCGATATCGACGGCGCCCTTGTCGGCGGCGCGAGCTTGGAGCCGGCTTCGTACGTGGCGCTGGTCGAAGGAGCGAAGTAAGATGGCGGCTCCTAAACCGGTAGCTCTCATTATCCTCGACGGCTTCGGCCTTCGCGAAAGCACGCACGGCAATGCCGTCGCGCAAGCGAAGAAGCCGAACTTCGATCGGCTGTGGGACAATTACCCGCACACGACGCTGACGGCTAGCGGCGAAGCGGTCGGACTTCCGGAAGGCCAGATGGGCAATTCCGAAGTCGGCCACTTGAATATCGGCGCGGGCCGCATCGTGTATCAAGACTTGACCCGCATCTCCAAGTCGATCCGCGATCAGGATTTCTTCGACAACTCGACGCTCCTCGGAGCGGTCAAGCACGCGAAGGATAACGGCAAGAAGCTTCACCTGTACGGACTTCTGTCCGATGGCGGCGTACATAGCCACATCGCCCACTTGTTCGCGCTGCTCGAGCTCGCGAAGAAGCAAGGTTTGGATGAAGTGTACGTCCATGCGTTCCTGGACGGCCGCGACGTGTCTCCGGACAGCGCCCTCGGTTACGTGGAGGAGCTGCAGAAGAAGATCGCGGAAGTCGGCGTAGGAAAAATCGCGACGCTGCAAGGCCGTTATTACGCGATGGACCGCGACAAGCGCTGGGAGCGGACGGAGAAATCGTACCGCGCCATGGTGTACGGTGAAGGTCCGACGGCGGCTGATCCGATCGCTGCGGTAAAGGCATCGTACGAGAGCGCCGTTTACGACGAATTTTTCCTCCCGACGGTTATCGTCTCTGAAGACGGCAAGCCGGTCGGCTTGGTCGAAGCGGAAGACTCGGTTATTTTCTTCAACTTCCGTCCGGACCGCGCGATTCAGCTCTCGAACGTGTTTACGAACGAAGACTTCCGCGGCTTCGACCGCGGCGAAAGCTTCCCGAAAAACCTGTATTTCGTCTGCATGACCCTTTTCGCGGAAACCGTCGGCGGCTTCGTTGCGTATAAGCCTAAGGAGCTGGACAACACGCTGGGCGAGGTTCTCGTGCAGCAAGGCAAGAAGCAGCTTCGTATCGCGGAGACGGAGAAGTATCCTCACGTCACGTTTTTCTTCAGCGGCGGACGCGATCACGTGCTGGAAGGCGAGACGCGGATTCTCATCAATTCGCCGAAGGTCGCGACATACGACCTGCAGCCGGAGATGAGCATCTACGAGGTTACGGATGCGCTGGAGAAGGAGATCGAAGCGGAGCACCATGACGCCATCATCCTGAACTTCGCGAACGCGGACATGGTCGGCCACTCCGGCATGCTGGAGCCGACGATCAAAGCGGTCGAAGCGACGGACGAGTGCCTAGGCAGAGTCGTCAACGCGGTTACGGCCAAAGGCGGCGTTTGCGTCATTATCGCCGATCATGGCAACGCGGATATGGTCATCGATGACAATGAACGTCCTTTCACGGCGCACACGACGAACCCGGTTCCGTGCATCGTGACGCAATCCGGTCATTCGCTTCGCGAAGGCGGCATTCTCGCCGACGTCGCTCCGACGATTCTCACGCTGATGCAACTGCCTCAACCCGTACAAATGACGGGCAAGACGTTAATCGTCTAGAAGATTGACCCGGTAAAACCTAAACCCCATTAAGGAGTGTTACTCATGACGATCATTACTGACGTTTACGCACGCGAGGTGCTCGACTCCCGCGGCAACCCGACGGTCGAAGTCGAAGTTCGTTTGGAATCCGGCGCTCTCGGCCGCGCGATCGTACCATCCGGCGCATCCACCGGCGCATACGAAGCGGTAGAGCTTCGCGACGGCGACAAAAGCCGTTACCTCGGCAAAGGCGTACTGAAAGCGGTCGAGAACGTAAACGCGATCATCGCCCCTGAAATCATCGGCTACGACGCTCTCGACCAAGTCGAGATCGACAACAAAATGATCGCTCTGGACGGCACGCCGAACAAAGCGAAATTGGGCGCCAACGCGATTCTCGCGGTGTCCATCGCCGTCGCTCGCGCGGCTGCCGAAGCGCTGGACGTTCCTTTGTACACGTACCTGGGCGGCTTCAACTCCAAAAAACTGCCTGTTCCGATGATGAACATCATCAACGGCGGCGCGCACGCGGACAACAACGTCGACGTGCAAGAGTTCATGGTTCTGCCTGTAGGCGCTCCTACTTTCGCGGAAGCTCTTCGCACGGGCGCGGAAATTTTCCACTCCCTGAAAGGCGTCCTGCAAAAGAAAGGCTTGAACACGGCTGTAGGCGACGAAGGCGGATTCGCTCCTAACTTCACTTCCAACGAAGAAGCGATCACGACGATTCTCGAAGCGATCGAGAAAGCCGGCTTCAAACCTGGCGTCGACGTCTTCCTCGGCATGGACGTCGCTTCCACCGAATTCTTCAAAGACGGCAAATACCACCTCGAAGGCGAAGGCAAATCCTACACGCCTGCCGAGTTCGTCGACCTGCTCGCTAGCTGGGCCGACAAATATCCGATCATCACGATCGAAGACGGCTGCTCCGAAGACGACTGGGAAGGTTGGAAATTGCTCACCGAGAAATTGGGCGGCAAAATCCAGCTCGTCGGCGACGATCTGTTCGTAACGAACACCGAGCGTCTGTCCAAAGGCATCGAAGACGGCATCGGCAACTCCATTCTCGTTAAAGTCAACCAAATCGGTTCCTTGACCGAGACGTTCGACGCGATCGAGATGGCTCAACGCGCAGGCTACACGGCCGTTATCTCCCACCGTTCCGGAGAATCCGAAGACAGCACGATCGCCGATATCGCGGTCGCTACGAACGCGGGTCAGATCAAAACGGGCGCTCCTTCCCGTTCCGACCGGGTCGCGAAATACAACCAATTGCTCCGCATCGAGGACAAATTGGGAACGACCGCTTCCTACGCGGGCAAAAAAGCGTTCTACAACCTTAAAAACTTTAAGTAATCAAGCAAGCCGTATAACTCTAGCTTAACTCTCCAATCCCTGGAGAAGACCGTCCCAGACGACGACTCTTCTCCGGGGATTTTTGCATTAGCGGATCAGCTCTTAGCGCTTCACCCGATCGTGCAAGCGGATGCGGGCGAGCGGTTCGGCTGGCGGGAACGAGACAGGAGAGCGATTATCGCTCTCCTGTCTTGCTAGAATCCAGGTTGGCCAGCAGCGGAGCCGCGTCCGCCTTCATCCGGGCGACCGCTTCTTCCCAAGTCTGACCGCCTTGCAGGACGGATCGCAGCTGCTCATCGATCAATCCGATGAGCATCGTATAGTCCTGATAGCCGAGCCCGCCGTTCGGGCGCGATTCCGAATTCGCATCCGGCGCGTAGAACGCCTCGTAAACCGGGCTGCGCTCGTAAGCGTAAGGGATGCGCGAGACCAATTCCCTGTCCGTTCGCGCCTGGCGCTTGGCGCGATCTTCGCCGGCCGCGAACTTTAGGAACTCCCATGCGGCGTCAAGTTGATCGGAATCGGCATGAATGCTGAAAATCTTGTCCAGCCGCTGGCCGTAACCGAGATTCCGGTCGCCGGTACTTACGGGCGCGGTGACGGTGGCGAAGGGAATCGGCCGCTCCAGCATCCCTGAAGTTAGAAGCGACAGCAACGATTCGTCCTCGACGGCCATGGCGCTGCGTCCGGCCGCGAACAGGTGCTTGCGCGCCATCTCGTCCGGCGTGCGTCCGGTCGCCTCATCGGAGATGCGCGCCGCTCCCGATCGGAACGCCCGCAGAAGCAGGTCCGCATTTTCCTTCCACTTAGGTGAATCGAGCAGCAGCGTATGCTGAACGGGATCGATCAGGTTCAGCCCTTCCGTCTGTCCGATTCGGGCGAGCAGGGAGGCGATGGTGACGGTCGAAGGGAACGTCAGCCC
The DNA here is from genome assembly GCF_042655365.1 of Cohnella suwonensis. Lineage (NCBI taxonomy): Bacteria > Bacillati > Bacillota > Bacilli > Caryophanales > Paenibacillaceae > Cohnella > Cohnella suwonensis. The sequence goes on from NZ_JBHSMH010000101.1 coordinate 39,036, forward strand.
AACCACTTCGCCATCTTGGCTCCCGGCCCCGCTGCCATCGCTGCCCATGCCGGCTTCCTCGGAGTCGGGATCGGTACCGCCGCCATTTCCTCCCTCGGCCTCGGCGAACCTCTCGGCCAGACGGAGCACCTCCGCCCAACTCATCCTGTTCACAGGCGGTTCCACGCCCTTCTCGCGGAACAGATCTTCGTTATAATAGAGCGCTTGCGCCGAGAAAACGGGAGCGAGCCCGTACAGCTGGCCGGAACCGTATCCCCTCAGTAGGTGCAGTACCACGGGGGCTATGGAGTCGAGATCATACTGGTCGCTTCGGATAAGCGGTTCAAGGTTCACGAAGGAGCCTGCGGTCGCGCGTTCTTCGTATTGGGCCAGGTTGGACAGCGCGATGTCCGGCGATTCGGCCGTCTCGGTTCCGGTAGGCACTACTCGTATCGTCACGTTCGGGAACAGCGCGGCGAACGCGCGGCCATAATCGGTCGCGAAGCTTCGCTCGTCCCCATACATGACGGCGAGCTCGGCGCGATCCTTCGGGCCGAACGGCTTGTCGTCCCGACAGCCGGAAGCCAGAGAGAGCAGGCCTGCCAGACCGATGCAGACGGCGATCTTGAACGCCCGGCGCCGCCTCATGAGGCATTCACCTTCTCCCGCCACGACTTCACCAGCGTATTGCCCTCCGATACCATGGAGTCAATCGCCTCCTGAACGGATACTTCTCCTTCCGCCGCCTGTTTGAGCTTCCGGTCGAAGAGCTGAACGAGCCCGCCGTATACGCGGGGATTGATACCGGCATAGGCATCCGCATCCGGATCGGCATGCTGGGAGTAGAAGGGCTCCAGGCTCCGTTCGGGCACGAGATCCTTCTGATGAGAAGTTCGGGATATCAGTTGTTCGCTCGACTGGGACTTGAGCTTCGCGTAGACGTCGCCGCCGAGATATTGGATGAAGGCCCAGGCGGCTTCCCGGTGCTCGGAGTTCTTGTAGAGGCAGAGGACGCCTCCGAGTTCGGCGAGCGTACCGACTTCGGGGCGGCTTGGGTCGATCGGTACGGTGACGATACCGTAGTCGATGGGCTGGACGCCGTTCACGGGGAACAGATGGCGATCGATCAGCTGAAGCAGGGAGAAGCCGCCGATTGTCATGGCGCTATCGCCGGAGATGAATCGATTCTTCTTGACGGCGTCGTCCGGAGGCAGAGGCTGCTTGTTATCGTCGATGGCGATCGTTCCGGAACGGTAGGCCAAGGCGGCGGTCTCCGCCGCCCGGATCCACCCCTCCGTATCGAGTACCAGGTTATCCTTCCGGTTAACCGCTGCCAGCCGGAGGCCGTTCGATTTGCCGATCTGAGCGAATAACGCTCCGAGGGTGCCGAGCGGCCTTGAATTGCGATCCAGACTTAATCCGGAGATTCCGGAATCCGCGGGAAACCGCTTGGCGAGTTGGAGCAACTGTTCCCACGACATCCCGTTGCGAGGAGGTTCGACCTTATATTGGCGGAATAAGGCAGCGTTGTAATAGAGGACGCTATTGTTGAAGAAGGGGGCCAATCCGTAGAGGCTGCCGCTGTCCGTAGCCCGAAGCAGGTCGATAACCGGCGGTGATATCGTCGACAGGTCATACCCGTCTCTTTTTACGAACGGATCAAGTTCGGCGAGCAATCCGGATTCCGCGAGTACGGGATAGTTGTACCGCTGGGCGATGACGATGTCCGGTTTCTCGGTTTCGATGAACTTCTCGATTGTCCGGTCCGGATTTATATCCTGGAAGCTGACGAACTCGAACTCGATGTTTGGATATTCGTCGTTGAAGTCGTTCCCGTAGGCGGAGTAGAAGCTTTTCTCGTCGCCGTCTCCCAACACCTTCAGCGTCACGTGTTCGGAACGGTCGAACGGCTCCTTCTTGCGGTCGGTGCAGGCCGATGCCAGAGCGGCGAATATCAGCATGATTGCGACGGTTAAACATAGACGTGTCTTCATCGTTACTCTCCCTTCAAAAGTAAGGTAAAGTTAATCAATCATTTATTGGTCGTTTATTCCAACATTTACTAGACGTTTCTATACTAAAAGTAGTTCAAAATAAAGGAGGTGAAATCGAATGGCATGTCCAAGCGGATGGATTAATGAAGGCGGCTGTACCGCAACGTATAGCTGCGGCACGGCTTGTTCGGGTTGGAGCAATCAAGCGCTGTACTTGAATACTTGGGATAAGTGCAGACCTCCCGTTTCCGGAGCGCCGAGTTATTGTTATTGGAATAACAGCTACTGGCAAGATTGCGATTGCTAGCACTTCCAAGAACTTACGATTTGCAAGGTAGATCCAATCCGCCTTGCAAATCGTTTTGTTAAGCCGGTTTTCGCGCGAGCCGTGTGGACCATTCCTCCAAAAAGATGACGGGCTCCTGGCTTCTCTCCCGAACGACGCCGTTGTCGAGAACGAAGATCCGGTCGTTCGGCGAACCGAACTTGCCACAGATAGAGCATGACTCTCCCGGTCTGACGACATGCCGCTGCCAGATCGTCTGTTTGGTTGACGCGAGCCAAGACGGACCGAGAAGGCAGATATGAAGCGGGGGGAGGCGCTCGTCTTGAAGAAGCTTATCCATAAGAACGAAATGATTCGAATCCAGACGAAGAATGAGCAGCGCCTGCCGATTGTCCCCGAACGGTTCGACAAAATTCAGTTCCTTCCAAATCAGCTTAATCAATCGATTCTCCCGAATGTGGATTTGACGGGTTATCCAGGCGATTCCACCGGATAAAATAAAAACGGCGATCGCGGCCAAGGCGATAAAAGACTCATTGTGCTCGAAGGTTGCCATAGGACGAATACTCCTTGAAGGTTCGGATAAGAAGTACCGCATCCGACGCTAGAACGAGCAGCACGAGCAGCATCAGTAACAGGGTAGAATCAGGAGCCGAAGCCGTTCGGGCCGGCAGCCATTCGCGGCAGACAATCGCCAGGCACATAGCTAGGTTCCGGAGTAGGGGGGAGCGGTTCAGCCAACGAATCGATCCGAAGCAGCCGCAATCCGTTTGCCCCTCGTTCTTCCGTTTTAACACCAAATAGAGAAAAGCCGCGAGCATGCCGACGCAAGCCAGGTCTCTCCACAATCCGAACCAATCGTAGATGTAACACAGCGCGATTGACAGCTCGGCGAAGAGGAGAACGATCGCGGCCCCAATGGCCCAAGCGCCACTGACGACTCGATAGGCTTGGATGTTCCGAACGGTGTCTCTCGGTTTTTTGATTTTGAAATAGAAAGCCGACATGAACAATAGCGCAATCGACGTGTCTATGAACAAACGAATCATAAAAATCTCCCGCCTTCCAAGGCTTATTGGTTATAGAGCATATAGCCTCCGCCTTTTTTGGTGACAATGTACTTCGGATATTGAGGGTTCTCCTCAATCTTCTGACGTAGCTTCTGAATGGTGATGTACACATTGGAGTCTGCGGCCGCTCCGTCCCAGATCGAATGAATCAGCTCCTCGCGATCGATAATCTTCCCGCTTCTCTCAAACATGAACTTCAGCAAGCCGAATTCCCTTCGGCTTAACTCGACTTCTTTATTTCCCACCTTTACCGTTCGAGTTGAATGCATCAGTTGAATCGAGCGTTCAGTACCGGATCTAGACAACGCCTGAGAGACGTTAGGTTCGGGCTCAATGGCCTCCGCCGGTTGAATGCGTTGCAATGAAACGCTTACATTGTTCTCGATAATCTCAATGTCGTGCAAGGTTAATACAGAAGCGTCCTCAGGATTTAATCGCTGGCAGATGAGAGTGACGGGCATGGAATAGCTCTTGCGAATCGAGAGGCAGACGTCCAAATCGCTTGCCGATAGCGTTGGCCAGTATAAGAGAATGTGCTTGATTGAATCCAACTGAAGAGGGGTTAGTTCATTGCGGTTGACGATGGAAATCAGTTGATGCCCCTTGAAAACGATTTCTGTCTCAAGCGGCAAAGAGCATGTCCAACATCGAGTCCATAACATAATGACCATTTGGCTTCTCCCCTTTCCGTTTGGAAGTTCATGCCTAATGTTTACATTTATTATAGATGGTGTCAATTATTTTGCGGGAATATTAATGCGCAATTTAGGGAAATAGGTAAAATAATGCTCTATAATGCAGATGATTCGATATCGAAGCGAAGAGAGGGGATTGGATGATAAACCGTTATTTAAAAAAAGAAAAGCCTCCCGTACTGCAAAGATTCGAAGAAGAAACATTGAAAGCGGGCGAGTTGCTTCCGGATTTGACGATTCAAGACGAGAATGGAACGGAGACGAATTTACACAGTTATATTACGGATCATCTTGTCCTCGTGTTGGGAAGCACGGGGTGCGATTTATGCGAACAGACCCTGGATGCTTTGAACGACTATACAATGCGCAGCAGCGACTTGAACGTGTTGATCTTAATGGATACACATCCCGCCGCTCTTCACGAGCTAAGAAACATTTTCAACAATCGGGCCAGGATCTACATCGTCATGCCTCACCTCATGAATCGATATTTAAAAATGCAGTACTTGCCCACGGCATTTTGTGTAGGCGAGGACAGACGAATTTTGTCGACGCATCCGTTCTTGGATCTGGAGTCCTTCCAGCGGTTGATTGAACCGCTCCGGACTCCCCCGCTATCGTCATGACTGATTCTCGATCGTTCAACAAGCAGGTTCTGGAGGGAACGTATAAGGATTACGCGATCACGGCGCTGATTGGACTTCTGTTAACCGCCCTGACGTCCTATCAACTGGATGTCACGAAGAATATGACGGACGAGCTGGTTGCCCTGGCCTCTCCGCGAACGGCGTTATTATTGCTTGCCGAGTTGTTCGCTTTGCTGATCTGCGCGGCGTTGCTTCGCCTATACCAACAATATAGGCAGAACGGAATTCAACTTCGGGTACAAGGGAATTTGGACCGGATATTAGCCTTTTCGATCGAACCCGTCACCATCAGCAGAACCGAAACTCCCGGATTCAAAAACGATTTGAACGTGGTGCGGTTCAGCTTTCAATCTTTGGCGGGATTATATTTGACTTTTATGCAAATCACGGTTGCCGTCGTATCGATCGGAACTTATATGATTCTGATCTTCAAACATGTATGGTATTTGCCATTCGTTATTCTCTTGTTGAATGCGCCCAAGTGGCATCAAGAACGGCGGACTGCCCGAGACCGGTTTGTCTTCGCGGTGCGGACATCCGAGGTTGCCCGCGAGAAAACGCTGCTTCAAGAACTGCTATTCAATCCGGCCACCTTCTCGGAGCAACTCGTATTCGCTTCCAAACTATTCATCATGAGAAAGTGGAGGAGAGCTTACGCCGAAAATATGAAGCAAGAGCTGCGCTTCAATCGACTGGAAACCATACGAAAGATGGGTTACTCCTGTATAGCCGTCATCGCTCAGATCGCGGTACAGTTCCTGCTTATTGTCGGCGTCATTCAGCACTCGATTACCCTTGGAGCTTACATCTCGGTCATTGCCGCTACGGGAGTGCTGGAAGCCTCTTTGTTGTCGCTTGCTTCATATGCCGGGCAACTGCACCACTATAAATTGACGAAGAAGAAAGTGATCGGCTTTTTGAATGAATACTTGAGCGAACAATCGAAGAAAGACGAGCCGATGCTCTTCCAACAGAGGCTTCGAACGATTGAATTGAGAAACCTAATCTTTGCTTACCCGGGCCGGGATTGGCCGACGATCCGGCAAGTTTCTCTGCAGATTCGGTTAGGCGATAGTATCGTGCTGGTAGGCGATAACGGTTGCGGCAAATCGACTTTGGCCAAGCTGATCGCGGGGCTCCATGAGGTGGATGCGGGAATGATTTTCTACAACGGAGCCGATACCAACAGGCTTGAACGTCGACAAATTTACAAAAAGGTATCGATCGTTACGCAGGATTATATCAACTATCCATTCTCGATCTACGAATGCGTGACGATGAGCGCCGATCCCGACGACGCCCGTTACGAGGCTATAAGGAAGCGGTATCCGTATCTTTTCCCGGAGGGAATGGATAAGCATTCGATTGTTGGCCTTGATCGAACCGGAGCCACTCAATTGTCCGGGGGACAGTGGCAGAAGCTCGCGATCGCTCGAGCTTTATATAAGGATTCTCCGGTATTAATTCTGGATGAAGCCACTTCGGCATTGGATCCCGAGACGGAGAAGCGTTTTTTCCACGATCTGATGACGGAGCGCTCGACTAAAGCGTTGATTGCCATTACTCACCGGATGAACGTCTGCCCTCTTTTCTCCAAGAGTGTCGTCCTTCAGGAAGGGCGAATCGTCGAACAAGGTCATCATGATGAATTGCTGCAATTGAATGGAAAATACAGTCGTATGTTTGAAGCTTATACCATGGAGGGGGTCCGGTCTAAATATGGGAGCGTTCCAACAGTTGTTTAAGTCTATTCAGATGAAGCAGTCCGGGAAAGTTGCAGTAGAAGCGATTCCGCCTGGCCAACCGTTCCCTTTGGAATTTGCGGGGACGACAAACGATGTTAACCTCGCCTTGTTTATCTCCTTAACATGCCGGGAGTGCGTTTATCTATTGTCGGACTTGCCCTCGTTTTTGAGCGGTTTTGCGGGAGGCGTGCGGATGTTCGTCAAAGGCAAGGAGGAGGAAATTCGTCAATTAACGGATTATTATGAATTCGACTTTCCCGTATATCCTATACGAGAGGATGAAATGACAGACTTGTATAAGGTGCCGTCGACTCCCTATCTCTATGTGGCAGACAAGTCGGGGATCGTCAGCGGGTCAGGGAATGTTCACAGTGTAGAGGAGCTTACCGAGCTAATCAAAACTCTGAGTCCTCAAAAATGATTCTAATCGGATAGAAGAAGCATAGCGCAAGGACCGTCAGGGTGAACTGACGGTTTTTTCTTAACGTGGCGGGTTGTCGAAAATTCTGTGATAATGGCCTTGGGAGTATCTTGGGAGCGCAAGCTGATATGCTAGCGAAAATGGGGAAGTCGGGAGGGACGGCGGTGGGAAGCATAGGTTTGCGAAAAGGGGTGCGTTTCGGCTTCCGGGCGTTAGGCCTGACGTTGATTCCGCTTATTTCGATTCTTCTGCTGATGGGGATTTACGAATATACGGTGCCGAACCGGTCGGCCCCGATCGCGCAGGACGGCGTGCTGGATCTGAGCGAATGGGATTTCGACGGGAGCGGTTTCGTCAATCTCGACGGTGAGTGGACGTTCTATCCGAACCGGCTGCTAACGCCGGACGATTTCCGAAGCGGCGGAGAAGGCGGCATAAGTGCCATCACCTCCCGCATCCCGAATGCTTGGTACGGAGGAAGCCCTCCGAATGAGGCGAGCCAAGCCCCGTACGGTACATATCGGCTGGCCGTCAAGCTCAAGGAGGGCGGCAGCTACGGCATACGGGTGAACAACATCAATCGGGCGCACCGACTATATGTGAACGGCCTTCTGATCGGGAACGGGGGAAATCCGTCCGATAATCCGCAGGATTACAAGCCGGAAAACAAGCCGTACACGACGTTCGTCCAAAATGTAACCAGGAATTTGGATATCATGCTTCAAGTGGCGAACGAGAATTACGCTCATTCCGGGGGATTCGAGGAATTGCAGCTCGGTTTACAGGCGGACATGCTCCTCAAGGACCGGATCCTCTTCGCTGTAGAGCTTGCCGGTATGCTCATCATGCTGCTATTTAGCGGATATCATTTGAGTCTCTACGTCATAAGGCCGAAGGACAGAGCCTATCTATTCAGCGCCATATATTTCTTAACCTTGCTTTCCGTAGCCTCAATGAGCGGGGATAAGCTGCTGCTCCAACTCGTTCCGGGATTTTCTTACGAATTAGCGAAGCAAATTTTCTATTTTGCCGGCTTGTTGAATTACGTGGTGCTTGGGATTTTCCTCTATCATTTGGACGGCAAGCTGATGTCTCTCAGGCTGCTTAAGTTGCTTATGGCTCCGATTGCCGTTTTTCTCGTTGCGGTTGCGACGCTTCCTTATTCGTACTATTCGAGCTTCAGCGATCCTATATCGTACTATGCGGCACTGTTGATTGCTTATTACCTCTACCGGGCCATACGGTTGTATATCAAGCAAGACGGTCAATTGGACCGCAAGGAAATTATTCTGCTTGTCGGGATGATCGTGGCGATCACGATGATTGCGATGTTCGGAATCTTCTATTCCCTCAGTTTGGTCGAAACCTATCTTGGCCAGAAGATCGCGTTTCTCGCGGTCATCGCATTCATGAACACACTACTTGCTTTCCGTCTCGCCCGCGCCACGAATCGCACAGAACAGTTGACGGAGCAATTGATCCTACGGGATAAGCTGAAGGACGAATTTCTGGCGAACACGTCGCACGAATTAAAGACGCCGCTGCACGGCATCCAGAATATGGCCTCCTATTTGCTCGACGGGAAGGCGGGGGCACTTACGGACAAGCAGCGGAGCGAGCTGTCTCTCATCCAGGATACGTCCACAAAGCTGTCCGCGCTCGTGAACGATCTCGTAGACGTCGTCCGGATGAAGCATGGGGATCTGGGGCTGCAGGAGACGGTTCTGGACCTGCGAGTCGCCGCTCGGACGGCGTTCCAGGTGCTGGAGTTCGAGCTGGCGGGCAAGGATGTGCGATGGGAGAACCGTATTGCTCCGGGTACGTTCGTCCTCGCAGACGAAAACCGGGTGCGTCAGGTGCTGTACAACCTGATCCATAACGCGATCAAGCATACGAAAAAAGGCTGGATCGAGATCGGCGCGACGGTTGCGGACGGCCAAGTTACCGTATGGGTGGAGGACACGGGAATCGGGATTCCGCAGGAAAGCCATGAAGCGGTCTTCGGATATTTCGAGCAAGCGGAACGTCTCCTGCCTCAGGACGGTTACACGGGAATGGGGCTTGGTCTATACATCAGCCGCCAATTGGTGGAACGGATGGGCGGCCGAATCCGCGTGGAGCGCTCCGAGCCTGGACAAGGCACGCGGATGGCGTTCACCCTCCCGGCCGCCGATCCCAAGGGCTGGGCATCCGCGGAAGGTTATGTTGCCGCTACCGCGGAACGGCCAAGCCAGGTCTTCCCGGCGGAGCTCGATATCGTCGACCAGACGCGGGAGTACACCGTGCTTGTCGTCGACGACGAGGCGTCCAACGTCCGTATCCTGCTCAATCTGCTGGGCGACGAGTACAACGTGCTGACGGCTTTTTCCGCGAAGGAGGCGCTCCGCAAGCTGGAAGATCGTCCGCGGATCGATCTGATGATCCTCGACGTCATGATGCCGGAGATGTCGGGCATCGATCTATGCCGGACCGTACGGGAAACGCGTTCGGTGCTCGAATTGCCCGTTCTGTTCGCGACGGTGAAGGATTCCCTGCACGATATAGAGCTTTGCTTCCGGGCGGGAGGGAACGACTTCATCGCCAAGCCGTTCGATCCGAAGACGCTCGCCGCAAGGGTACGGACGTTATTGTCGATGAAAACCTCGATGGACCGGGCCGTCAAGAACGAAATGGCGTTCCTGCAAGCGCAAATTAAACCGCATTTTCTGTACAACGCCATCAGCAGCATCGTCTCTTTCTGCTATACCGACGGGGAAAAGGCCGCTTATTTGCTATCCATGCTGAGCCGCTATTTGCGAATCGTGTTCGAACGCGACCAAAAGGCGTTGTTCGTGCCGCTAAGCACGGAGCTTGAGCTTATCAAAGCATACGTGGAAATCGAGAAAGCCCGGTTCGGCGCACGGCTAGCCTACAAGCTGCAGACGGATCCGGATCTCGAAACGGCCGTCATTCCTTCGCTGATCCTCCAGCCGTTCGTCGAAAACGCGATCCGGCACGGCCTGTTCGAAAAAGAAGGCAACGGCACGGTAACGTTGACCATCGCGGACGGTGACGGTTATATCCGATTCGATATCGCCGATGACGGCGTCGGCATGGCGGATGACACGCTCTACCGCCTAAGAGCAGGCGACCGGCCGGAAAGCGCCGGCATCGGGATGACGAACGTCCGCAGGCGTCTGGCGGCTATTCCGGGCGCGAGCGTGACGGTCGATTCCGCATTGGAGCGGGGGACGAAGGTCACCGTTTATTTGCCGAAGCAGGGTGTGGCGGCATTGGGAGCGGGTTAAAAGGACATCGGTTGCAGGTAGACCGTTGTCCCTCCTTGGGAGAATTTTGGGAGCGGGCTCATCTATCATTCGAATATAGGGTACTGGCATTTACTTACAGCGAGCGGGGGATTCGTTAGTGGCAGTCTCGGAAGGAACCTTTTACGGGGTTAACGGGGTTGAACTGTTTTACAGAAGAATACTGACATCAAGGGAAACGGTTCGAGGAGCGGTCATTGCCGTTCACGGACACGGCGACCACAGCAGAGGGCTGGAGAACCTAATTGAAAAATTGGCCGACAGCGGCTACCACGTATATGCCCATGATTTGCGGGGACATGGCAGAAGCCCGGGGGTCCGGGGGAGTATCCGCAAATGGGAAGAGTATCGGGGTGATCTGCATGCTTTTCGCGAGTTGGTCGCCTCCGAGACCGCCGGACTGCCCGTTTACGTGATGGGACATAGCCTTGGCGGACTCATTAGCGCGGATTATTCGTTATTTTATGGCCAGGGGATTTCGGGGCTCGTGCTGATTGCTCCTGCCATTTCCTATGAATCGCCCTTCTTTGAAAAATGCCTTGTTGTCCTCATGGGGAAACTGAAGCCGGATATGACCGTTCAAAAAAACGGGAGCCCGGATTTGCTCACGCAAGATCCCGAAATTCGAAATCGGCTGGCCTCCGATCCGTTACGGCACGATACGGTAACGCCGGGTTTGGGCCTCGGCATGATGCAAGCCGTATCACGGGTCATGAAACAGGCAAAGTCTATTCAACTCCCGCTGCTGCTGCAATACGGACTTGGCGACGAGATTACTCCCCCCGGGAAGCTACGGGAATTTTACCATTCGGTCGGTTCCGGGGACAAACAAACCTACGAGTACGATGCCATGCGGCACCGCCCGTTCGATGATTTGGGGCGGGAGCGTTTCTTCGCGGATATGCTGAGCTGGTTGGATCGGCACACGAAGGCAAGCTGAAGATGCAGGGGGGAGTAAACATGCTTCGCGTCATCATCGTGGAGGACGAGGAGCCGATCTTGGATCTGATGGAGAGGCTTGTCGGCCGGCATCCGATGCTAGAGGTCGCGGGAGCGTTCACGAGTCCGATCGAGGCGCTGGAACGGTATTCGCAGCTGAAGCCGGACGCCGCCTTTCTCGACATCGAGATGCCGAAGATGGGCGGCATCGAGCTGGCGGAAAAGCTTAAAGCGATCGACGAAGAGCTCCAGGTCGTGTTCACGACGGCTTATCCCGGCTACGCGGTCGACGCGTTCCGCGTGAGCGCGGTCGATTATTTGCTCAAGCCGGTCACGCCGGACGATCTGGAGAGGGTCGCGGGCCGACTTTCGAAGAACCATTCGCTGAGAGCGGGGAACCGCGAGCCGGCCGAGGAAGCGGTGCCGTCCGTCCGTTGCTTCGGTACGTTCGAAACAAGAGGGGCGGGCGGCGGCATGGTGAACTGGCCGACCCGGAAGACGGAGGAGCTGTTCGCTTACCTGCTCGCTTATCCGAACCGGCTTGTGAACAAGTGGCAGCTGTCCGATCTCCTCTGGCCGGATCTCGATGAAGAGCGCGGGCTCCATAATGTCCATAACACCGTCTACCGGCTCAAAAAGGCACTGAAAGCAGCGGGGTTCTCCTTGGAGCTCGGCAGCACGAACGAAGGGTATCATTTGGCTTCGGGCGCGGAGTTTTCGGATTTCGGGCGGCTGCGGGAGTTTCTGGGCCGCTCCGCCAAGATCGATGGGCGGAACGCCGCGGAAGCGAAGAAGCTGCAGCTTTCTTGCCGGGGAACCTTGTTCGGAGGCAAGGATTATGCATGGAGCGCGGGCATCGCGGCTGAGGCGTCCGCGCAGCAGGCAACGCTTGCGCGGATGCTGGCGGCTTGGCACCGGGGGCAAGGCGATCTCGCGTCCGCCAAGGACGTGCTTTCCCTCTATCTCGGGCACGAGCTGCTCGACGAAGAGATGAACGCGGAGCTGCTGCGGCTCTGCGCGGAGAGCGGAGACGCGGCGGCGTTCTGCCGGCATTACGAGAGCTACAGGCGGCTGCTGGAGGACGAGCTGGGTATCGCTCCCTCGGCCGCGATGCGGGAGCTTGCGGCAAGCATGAGTCGATGATATCGGGTTTGCGCAAAGGGACTCTGAAACGGAGTCTCTTTTTTCTTCATGCCGGTTGTCGTCTTGTGAGAATTTTGGGAGAATCGTCTGGTACCCTGTCGTCAATAGATCGAATCTGTTGATTTCTATTGATTAGAGGTGCTTTGATGAAGCAGCATTATATTTGGTTTGGGATTGAAATGTGGAGGCGGGTCGCGGCATGGCTATTGCTGCCCGCCATCGTCTTATCGGTGCTGTCCGGTCCGGCGATGACGGCAAGCGCGGCGGCGCCGACATGGACGACGGATGTGCCGTTCGAACCCCCTGCCGACGTCACGTCGCTGGTCGCGGTGAACGGAGAGTTGTACGCGGGTTCTCCTGGTAGCGGCTTGTGGGTATACGGCGACGGCATGTGGGGGCACTTTAGCTCGCCAGGGAACGTGCGTACCCTTGAATACGCGAACGGGATCTTGTATGCGGGCTCCTCCGGCATTCAACCCGTCTGGTCGATGGGCGTGAGCGGGGAATTGATTCCATCCAGCGGGGTAAACGGGTTCGTGGCTGATCTCGAGTACATAGACGGCATTCTCTATGCCGCGAACAGCTCTTTAGGCGTCAAGCAGATGGACAACAGCGGCGAATGGTCGGCGACGAGCGGTAATTTGGGACTGGTAACAGCGCTGGCGAACTCGAACGGCACGCTGTACGCTGGAAGCGATAAAGGCGTGTGGAAGTACGATAAGACGAATGGAACATGGACGAACGTGTTCGTGCCGCCGGATTCGTTAGTCTTTGTGACGGACCTCGCTTATGCGAACGGGACCCTGCATATGGTAACGAATGAAAGGAGTCAAGCGATTTGGTCCATGGACGCAAGCGGTAATTTTTCGCGAACGGGCGTTTCGCTTGACTATGTGAACAGCTTGAGTGTTGTGGAAGGCACAGTCTATGCGCTGTCCAAATACGACGGCGTTTGGAAAGCGGATGAGAACGGCACATGGTCGAAAATCGATGGATCGCCTAACAACGTAACCGCGTTGGCGGTACTGAACGGCATGCTGGTGGCAATGGTTTCGGATGTCGGCAGCAACGGGATGTGGACTTACAGCGGCGGGATGTGGACACATATACCGGGAATGCCGGGATCTATCAGCGAATTCGAAGTTCTTAACGGAACGCTGTATTCGTATGGGGCCGGCGGCTCTTGGGCTTATAGCAATGGCGAATGGACGGAGATCGTGACCCCGATGAGCGCCGTGAAAGATTTGATTCAAGCTAACGGCAAGCTCTACGCGGGGACGAGATCGACGGCGGCATCCGATGTCAACGAGGTATGGACGTTCGAAACCGGCAATTGGGCACGAATGCCGGGCTCGCCGGATAGCGTCATATCACTGGCGTACGTGAACGGTACGTTGTACGCGCTATCTACGGACTTGAAAGTGTACGCTTACCGTGACGGAACTTGGTCGGAGACGCCGGGGACGATGCCGGATACGGGAAGTATCCGAGTCCTGGCCGAAGCGAACGGAACGCTGTACGGGGCGACCTCTCAGGATATATGGACGTACGGCGAAGGAGGCTGGACGCTCGTTCCGGGCTCGCCTGCCGACGTGGATCACTTCGTCAACCTGAATGGTGCTTTGTATGTAGAGAGCTCTTCCGGGATACAAGTCTATAAAGACGGCGTCTGGACGCCGCTGAGCGGCACACCGAGCGTCGTTTACTCCATGTTCGGGCTAAACGGCACGCTTTATGTAGGGGCGTACGACGGCGTATGGACCAACCGGAACGGCATGTGGAAAAAGCTTGACGGCAGCCCGTATTTTGCAAGTGACCTCGCCTATTTGAATGGCACGTTGTTCGCGGGAGGAAACGAGATTAGCCGATTGGCGATTGGTTCGTATGTGGATTTGGGCGGCTTGACGATTAGCGAAGGAACGCTGTCATTTGACGCGGACACCACGAACTATACGGTCAATGTCGCTTACCCCGTTGCAAGCGTGGATATTACGCCGACGCTCGCAGACGGCGCGACGACGATGACGGTGAACGGGAATCCGGCAATGAGCGGGCATGCGGTTACGGTCCCGCTAGTTACAGGGGATAATACGATCCCGATTGTCGTCAAGGGCCAGGACGGGGTCGCGACGAAAACCTACACTGTGAAGGTTACGCGGACCGCGGCCAGTACGAGCGACCACATGTTGGATGTGGCCGTCAACGTGGCGGCCGGCAAAATCACGGGTACGACCTCCGGAATGGATTACAGCCTGGATTCTACGGATGGAACGGACGGGAGTTGGAGCACCGCAAGCGATGGGGAGACGTTGGACATCGCCTTTGCTGCCGGAAACGTCTATGTTCGAGAAGCTTCGGATCATACGAATGTCCGCTCGGTCGCGGTCATCGCTCCGCCGGCGGCTGCGCCGAATCTCGAATACGACGATACGGCGGACACGATAACGGGGCTGACGGACGCTTACGAATATAGCTTGGACGGCGGATCGACATGGGTTGCCGGTTCGACGCCGCCTGAATTGTCCGGCACGAAAACATTCAGGGTGAGGACGGCCGCGACAGCCGCCGCGCTGCCGAGCGTAGTGCAGATGATCTTTTTCACGCCGACCGTCGATGTTACCGTCGTGACTACGGTTGAGATTTCGGGTCCGACGTCGATCGACTTGCAGAGCGGTCATTCGGGGACGGAAACGTATACGGCTACGGTTAAGGATCAAAACGGCGCGATATTGACGGGTGAACAGGTAACGTGGAGCTTGCAGAGTGCGGTTGACGGCGTCAGCGTGGATGCGGATTCAGGGGCGGTTACGGTCACCGATTCGGCGGCCGACAAGAGCAAGTTCACACTGGTGGCGACTTCGAAGACCAGTCCGATGAAAAAAGGGATGCTAGAGGTTGCGATATCAAGGTTTACCTTGGACAGCGCGATCAGTCCGGAGACGGCCCCCTTCGACAAGAATGCATCGGCGCAGGCGGACGTCACAGCAACGATGACGCTGAACGGCAATACGTTTCAGAACATCTCGAATGGCGGTACGCCGTTGATTTCGGGTACCGACTACACTATTTCCAGCGACACGGTGACGATCAAAAAGGAATATTTGGCCGCCCTGGATGCAGGGGATCAAGTATTCATGTTCGACATGAGCGCGGGAACGGATCCGACGCTGATCGTCACTATCGGCGACTCGACACCGACTCCCTCCGTCACGAGCATGGTTGTAAGCCCGGCCAGCGCGACTGTTACTCAAGGGGAAAGCCTGCAGTTGACGGCGACCGTAACCGTCGTGGGTGGAGCGGCCCAGACGGCTGCTTGGACAAGCGGCGATGCGAGCGGGAAAGTCGCCGTCGATGCTTCGGGGATGGTCACGGTCGCAAGCGACGCCGCTTTGGGCGACTACACGATTACCGCAACATCGACGGCGGATAGTTCCAAGAGCGGCACGGCAACGATAACAGTCGCGGCGGCACCGGTTTCTGAAGTACCTGCGAATCCGCAGAACCTTGTTGCAGTTGGAGGAGACCGTCAGGTTGCGCTGGAATGGGACACGGTGACGGGGGCCACTTACTATGCGGTTTATTTGGCAGACGTTCCAGGAGAGTTTGGGGAGATTGCAGTTGCAACGGTAGCGGACTCTGTTTACACGATCCAGAACCTGACGAACGGCACAACCTATTACTTTATCGTGAAAGCGGGGAACTCGATAGGCTTGAGCGAGATGTCCGAGCAAGTAAGCGCAACGCCTTTGTCGATTGTTCGTCCCGGAACGATACCGGGAGCACCTACGGGAGTGACCGCCTCCGCGGGCAACGGACTGGCGACGATCCGTTTCACGCCGCCTTCGGATGATGGCGGGAGCCCGATCACGGAATACCGGGTTACGGCTTGGAAAGATGAACAGGCCGTCAAAGAGGCATCCGGTTCGTCTAGCCCCATCACGGTAACGGGTCTGACGAACGGAACGGCATATACCTTCACCGTTGTCGCGGTCAACGCGAATGGCACTTCACCCGCGTCCGTCGCCTCGGCTCCGGTAACGCCGCTTTCTGTGCCGACTTCGGCTGAGGGCTTGGCGGCTGCGCCAGGCAGCCGCCAAGTTGCCTTAGCGTGGAGTGCCGTGGGAACAGCGGAATTCTATTCCGTGAAGCGCAGCACGATCGACGGAGGTCCTTATGTGACGATCGCGACGAATCTCACATCGGCAGCTTATGTCGATACTGGTTTAACAAACGGAACCACGTACTATTATGTGGTCACCGCGCACAACGCGATTGGAGAAAGCGTAAATTCCGCTCAGGTTAGCGCGAAGCCTGTCAGCGGAAGCGACAGCGGCAGCAGCGGTAGCGGCAACGGTCCAGCTCCGTCAGCAGATCCAGTCCCGAATAGCGCCGGTCCGCTGCAAATGAGCGTAACTCCGGAGCAAGGCGGGTCAGGGGAAATAAAAGATTTGGCCGAGCTGAAGGTTCCGGCAGGAGCGGTGCCGGCGGATGGTAAAATATTCGTGGCTGTTGTCGCCGATGATCAGGTTCCTCCGACAGGCGAGCTTGAAGCGGCAAGCCAGGTGGTCGAATTCACAAGCTCGACCGGCCATACGTTCAGTAAGCCTGTGGAGATTACGTTCCACTATGATCAGGAGAAAATCGGCGATGGGCGTCAAGCAGCCGTCTATTACTACAACGAGCAGCAGCATCGATGGATTTATATCGGAGGAACGGTTAACGCGGACGGGACGGTAACGGTAAGCGTCAGCCATTTCACGAAATTCGCCGTTTTCGAATATGAGCCGCTCTCGTTTGCCGATATGGCAGGGCATTGGGCGAAGGTGCTTATCGACCGGTTGATGGGCATGAAAGTAATTACAGGCTACCCGGATCGAACGTTCCGTCCGGATGCAACGGTAACGCGGGCGCAATTTGCGACAATGCTTGCCGCAGCGTTGGGGCTTCCGGCAGCCGCTGGAGTTACCGGTTTTGCGGATGATGGCGAAATTCCGTCCTGGTCCAAATCAGCCGTAGCCGCAGCGGTGAAAGCCGGTCTTATAAACGGATATCCAGAGCAAGGGGCAGTACGTTTCAAGGCTGATCAAACGATCACCCGAGCGGAAATGGCTGTCATGATCGCGCGCGCGTTGTGTGCAGATGGGAATGCAACCGATGGCGGAGCAGATCGCTTCAAAGATGCTGCGGCCATTCCGGGCTGGGCCCAAGCGTCGGTTGAGGCGACCGTTTCGGCAGGAATTTTGAACGGCTATGAGGATGGAACTTTCCGGCCCGATCATCAAGCAACCCGGGCGGAAGCGACGGCGATGATTTATAAGCTGCTGGAGGTTCTGAAAATATAAGACGGAGGAATAGGCCGGGGCGCCCTTGTTTGAGGAGTCCTGGCCTTTTTTTGTTTTTGTGAGAATTTTGGGAGAATGCCTTGCTACGCTATCGAAAGATGTTTTACTTCGTTCGATAGGGAGATGAGCAAGTTGCGTAAGTCGCCGACTGGGAAAAAGGTTTTGCTTGCTTTCATGATTTTAACGATGCTTCTGAGCGGTTTAAGCTTCGCGAAGCCCGTATCTGCCTCTAGCGGCTCTGCGCTAATGGGTGAAATTCGGCTGTTTCCTTACGGCGGGCCACCTTCAGGCTGGGCCTATTGCAACGGGCAAATCTTGAGTATTGCGGAATATGGGGAATTATACTCGCTGATCGGGACCAAATACGGAGGAGACGGCGTCACGAATTTCAAGCTGCCCGACTTGCGGAAAGCCGCGCCGATCGACGGCGTCGATTATTATATCTCGATTAGCGGAATCTTTCCGACAACCGGATGGGATTTCATTTTGCCACTGGCGGGGGAAATCCGATTGGTTGCTTTTGATCTCGATCCCGGAGCTTCCGCGCATTGGACGGATGGAAGCGTGTTTCCGAAAGCGGGGAATGAATCATTATTTTATAAAATCGGCAATGCCTTCGGCGGAGATGGCATTAATACATTCGCCCTGCCTAACCTTGCTTCGATTAACGTTCCGAGCGATAACGGCGGGACGGCGCAAATATGTTATGCCATCTCGATGTCAGGCTTCGATTCAACTGAATTAATGGGCGAGGAATGGCTCGGTCAAATCTCGTTGTTTCCAATTTACAATATGCATGCTAACTTTTATACGCCGGCTGAAGGCCAGATGTATCCCATCCAATTCTACGCCCCGCTGTTTGCTTTGCTTGACCGACGGTTTGCTTACAATGGGACTGCTTTTGGTCTGCCGGATTTAAGCGACGCGTCTCCAGTGCCGTACAAACTTAATTACTATTTTAATACGGATGGTTATTTTCCGTTTGTGGAAGAACAAATTCCCGTTTCTTCAACCCCGGATAGCTATAGCCTAAGTCAAAACGGTTCGTTAACGGTGGCCCCTTCGTCCGGTGTGCTCGCGAACGACACGAATGCGTCGGCAGCCGTCGTCGTGGCGGAGCCGGCTCACGGATCTTTGACATTTCATCAAGACGGAACGTTTACTTATATTCCCAACGCCGATTTTATTGGCAACGACAGTTTTACTTACAAGGCCAATCATAATAGCGCCAGCGGTCCGAAGACGACGGTTGCGCTTTCGGTCAATGAGCCCCTTCCTACCATCGATGGGGTGGCGGAAGGCGGAGTGTATGCTGAGGGACGTACGATCACGTTTACTGGAACGACGGCGCAGCTTAATGGCAACCCTTTCGAAAACGGTTCGATCGTTAGCGACGAAGGAACGTACACCCTCGTCGTGACGAATGGCAGCGGCAATAGCGTAACGGTACATTTTTCCATTGATAAGACGCCGCCGGTCATTACGAACGCGGTCATTAACCGGGACGTGATCATATTCGAATATACAGAGGATCTTGTGAAGCCGGATTACTTTGGCGCAGGCGATTTCCAGGTTAAAGTAAACGGGGAACCGGTTCCGTTGGAATTTGCCGCGCAAATAGAGAATGAGCGAGGCGTGCTCGCTAAACTGCTAGCGACAACGGCCACGAATAACGACGAAGTGACGATCGCCTACGCGGGGGGAGTCGCGACGGATGCCGCGGGCAACGCGTTCAGCACCGTCGACGTTGCCGTTCGGAACCTGTCGCCGGGCACGTTCCAATCCGCTCCGACGATCGGGTTGAAGCTGGAGACGGACTACAGGCTGCAACCGGGCGACGAGATCGTCACGTTCACGCCTTCTTCGGACAGGGCAAACGTCATTCGATTCGACTTTCCATATGAGGAAACGAACGCGCCATCGTTAAGCGTAGATCCGCTGATCAAAAATAAGAGCGACTATGTGATCCGCGACAATACGGATGGTTCGACTGTTCCACATGCGAATGTCTCTATCAACAATAGCGGGCATCGGCTTGAGCTGTATCTGTCTTCAGGCGTCAGCCTGGAAGCCGGAAAGTCCTATACGGTTGTCATGTCGGCAACCGCCGGCGGGGATGAAATCTCGCTTCCCGCCGGTGTCACGTCGTCTAGCTCCGCATACTTGGCACTCATACAGTTGAACAGCGAGACGGATGCGCTTGACGAGTATTATTTTCACGATGTGAGCATTGCTCCGTCGACGAACCGTCCGTCGGTCGCGCTAACGGGTCAATCCCGTACGCTTACTTTGGGCGGCGCTCCGGTTGTCGTCGAAGCGGGACAATTGGCGACGGACGAAGATGCGGCGGATCTCCTCCGTCTCGGCAGTCCGGTTTCCGACGAACCGGATATCGTTCTCGTAAGCTTGGATTCGAACGGTAGGCTGGTCCTTCAGCCCGTCAGAGTCGGCACGACGGACGTTAGCGTGGAAGTTGGCGACGGACAAGGGCATACCGTAACGGCAACGATTTCCGTTACGGTCGATCAAGAGAAGACGCCTTCCCCTTTGCCTAATGACGTAACGATAATGAACCATGAGACCGGATCGGATCGATTGACCGTCATGAATGTAGCCGCGCAAGCAATCGTGCATGTTTACGATTCGCCTTCCGGGGGTAATCGAATCGGAACGGCCACGCAGGGCGGCATGGCCGGCAGCTTGACGGTAGACGTGGAGGAGGGAATCGCAGGTCCTTTCGTTTATGTAACCGTGACGGATGTTGCCGCTCTTCGTTCGGAGAGCGACCGAGTGAAAATTGCGGTTCCTCCGCCCGTTGTCAAATCTGCGCTTGCTTCCTCGATTGTGGCGGCTCAAGCGAAGCACAACGCGGCGACGGAAGGCTCGGCCGACGGCCAGTACCCAACCGGATCGAAGGCGATCCTGCAAGCCTCGATAACGGCCGCGTCGACGGTGGCGAGCGACGCCGCAGTTACGCAAGCGCAAGTGGATGCCGCGGTTGCCGCGCTGAACGCGGCGGTGGCGGAATTCGAAACGAAGGTCATCATCGTGAATAAGTCGTTGTTGCAAACGGCGATCGGAGCGGCTCAAGCAAAGCACGACGCGGCGACGGAAGGCTTGGCCGACGGCCAATTCCCAACTGGGTCGAAGGCAATCCTAAATGCGGCGATAACGGCTGCGTCGACGGTGGCGAGCAACGTCGCAGCTACGCAGGCGCAAGTAGACGCTGCGGTTGCCGCGCTGAACACGGCGGTGGCTGCATTCGAAGCGAAGATCATCATCGTGAATAAGTCGTCATTGCAAACTACGATCGCAGCGGCTCAAACAAAGCACGATGCGGCGACGGAAGGCTCTGCCGACGGTCAGTACCCAAGCGGGTCGAAGGCGACCCTGCAAGCCTCGATAACGGCCGCGTCGACGGTGGTGAGCGACGCCGCCGCTATGCAAGCGCAAGTGGATGCTGCGATTGCCGCGCTGAACGCGATGGTGGCGGAATTCGAATCCAAGGTCATCATGGTGAATAAGTCGTCGTTGCAAACGGCAATCGTAGCGGCTCAATCGAAGCATGACGCGGCGACGGAAGGCTCTGCCGACGGTCAGTACCCAAGCGGGTCGAAGGCGACCCTGCAAGCCTCGATAACGGCCGCGTCGACGGTGGTGAGCGACGCCGCCGCTACGCAAGCGAATGTGGATGCTACGATTGCCGCGTTGAACGCGGCGGTGGCGCAATTCGAAGCGAAGAAAATCACGATCGGCTCAGGCGGCAGCGGCGGTACCGGAAGCGGTGACATCGGCTCGGCCCCTGCATCGGGTTCGGAAACGACGCGTGACGACGAGCTGCAAATGAACGTCGATCCGCAGCAAGGCGGGTCAGGGGAAATCAAGGATGTGGCCAAGCTGAAGGTTCCGGCTGGAGCTGTACCTCAAGACGGGAAAATATTCGTAGCGATTGTCGCCCCTAATCAGGCTCCGCCGACAGGCGGGCTTGAAGCGGTAAGCCAGGTGGTCGAATTTACAAGCTCGACAGGTCATACGTTCGATAAGCCGTTGGAAATCACCTTTCATTATGAAACGGACAAAATCGGCGATGGGCGTCAAGCGGCCGTCTATTACTACAACGAACTGCAGCATCGATGGATTTATATCGGAGGAACGGTTAACGCGGACGGGACGGTAACGGTAAGCGTCAGCCATTTCACGAAATTCGCCGTATTTGAATACGAGCCGGCACAGTTTGCCGATTTGGCAGGGCATTGGGCAACGGCGTATACCGAACGGTTTGTTGGCATGAAAGTGATCCAAGGCTACCCGGATCGAACGTTCCGTCCGGATGAAACGGTAACGCGGGCGCAATTTGCGACAATGCTAGCCGCAGCGTTGGGGCTTCCGGCAACCACGGGAGTTACCGATTTTGCGGATGATAGCGAGATTCCGGTCTGGGCCAAATCTGCCGTATCCGCTGCGGTGAAAGCCGGTCTCGTGGGCGGATATTCGGAGCAAGGGGTTGTACGGTTCAAGGCCGATCAGACGATCTCTCGTGCGGAAATGGCCGTCATGATCGCACGCGCGTTGGGCGCGGAAGAGAACGTAGCCGAGAGCGGAGCAGGTCGCTTCACGGATGCTGCGGCCATACCCGAATGGGCCCAAGCGCCGATTGAGGCGGCAGTGTCGGCAGAAATCTTGAACGGCTATGAGGACGGAACTTTCCGTCCCGATCATAAGGCAACCCGGGCGGAAGCCGCAGCGATGATCTATAAGCTTCTGGAGGTTCTGAAAATATAAAACGGCCATTGGAGCACGGCGCGAAAATAAAGAAGGACGGACCCTGTGCCTCGGCACTCGGGTTCGTCCTTCTTTATAACGCGGCAACGCGCGATTCCAGTTACTGAAATTATATAAGTGCTTGCGCATGCGAAATTACATCGGATTCGTTGCCGTCGGCGGCTGCAATTGCTCTTGGATATAGCTCTGAATTTTCTCGACGTCGGGCACGAGTACGTCCATCGATTCGACGAGGGCGTTCTTGAACGCGCCGTTCTGCGGGATCTGGACGCCATGCAATTGACTCGTATCGAGCTTCATGCCGAGCCGAGCGAGCTTCAGCAGATCGCCGGGCGGGATGTTCGTCTTGATGTAAGGGGCAATGCCGTCCAGCACTTGCGGAAGCTTAAGGAGTGACGTCGTGCTCTGCAGCTTATCGGCGATGGCGAACAGGAATTGGCGCTGGCGCTCCGAACGGGCGAAGTCCGACATGGCGTCGCTCCGGAAGCGTACGTATTGCAACGCGGTGACGCCGTCGAGGTGCTGCAGGCCTTTTTCCAGCTTGATATTGTACCTTGGATCGTCGGCGTTGTCGGTGTGCTTCATGCTCTTGTCGACTTCGAAGTCGATGCCGCCGAGCTCGTCGATGAGGGAGATGAAGCCCTCGAAATCCGTGTAGACGTAGAAGTGCACGGGCAGACCGGTCATGAAGTGGACGGTATCCATCGCGAGCAGCGGGCCGTCTAGTTTGCCTCCGAGCGTTATGGCCGCGTTAAGCCGGTTCTGGCCGTGGCCGGGAATGACGACGTATGTATCCCTAAGCAGCGAGAACATCTTGGCTGTCTTGGCTACGGGATCGATGGAGACGAGAGCCATCGAGTCCGACCGTGGCAGGGAGGAACTGTTGACGCCTCGGGAGTCGCCGCCAAGTAGCAAAATATTAATGCGCTCGTCGCCCACCCACTCTGGCGGTTGCGCGACCGGGATGACGGACGGGGCGTTGCCGTTCGAAGTCGCCGACGGCGAGGGCTGGGCGCGATCTCGCGGATCGTCGTATATTTTGTTCGCGAACGAGTAGAAAGAGTAGGCGTAATATCCCGCAACGGAGCCGAGAACGAGCACAAGGCCGAGCGCGGAGTAGAGAAGGATGCGGCGAACGTTCTTTCGGCGCGGTTGGCGCGAGATCCGGGTTGCGGTCGTTCCTTCCGGCGTTGCGAGCGGTGAAACCGGTTGTTCGGGGCTTAAGTTTCCATCCGATGGCGGATTCGGCAACTGATCCATGCGGCGGTTCATCCTTTCCGATCTCTATACAACAATTAGACGATAGTAAGGTGAGGAAAGTTGTTCCAGTCAACGACCCCTATCACGAAAAAAAGACGAAAGCGGGCGATAACCCGTTTCCGTCTCTTCCTTGATGCCGATTCGTTAGTCCCGGCTGGCGATCTTCGAGAGCAAGCGAAGCATCTCCAGATACAGCCATACGAGCGTGACCATGAGGCCGAACGCGCCGTACCATTCCATATACTTCGGAGCGCCTTGCTGCGCGCCGTTCTCGATGAAGTCGAAATCCAGCACGAGGTTCAGCGCCGCGATGACGACAATGACGAGCGAGATGCCGATGCCGATCGGGCTGCTGTCGTGCAAGTAAGGGATCGTTACGCCGAACATGCCGAGAATCCAGCTCGCCAAGTAAACGAGCATGATGCCGGCCGTGGCCGCGAACACGCCGAGCTTGAAGTTCTCCGTCGCGCGGATAAGCCGCGTTTTGTACGCTAGCAGCAACGCGACGAACACGCACATCGTAAGCAAGGAAGCCTGCAACGTGATGCCATTGAAACGAGCCTCGTAATTGGCGGAAACCGCTCCGAGGAACACGCCCTCGAACGCGGCGTACACCGGCACGAGATAAGGCGACGTCGTTGCCTTGAACGTGATGATCAGGGATAGAATCAAGCCGCCGATCGCGCCTCCGATCAAGTAAGGCATGACGTTCTGCCCGTCGAAATACATGGACCAGGAGACGAATGCGCCGCCAAGCAAGATCGCGAGGGTAATGAAGGCTTTGTTCACCGTGCCTTCGATCGTCATTCTTTCCGTGCCGCCGTAATGCCTCGTTCGTTCGAAAGAGTTGTCCTTCAGTGTGGGATTGCCGCTGCGACCTATCACTCGTACACTCACCTTTTCGGTAAATTTGTTCCAATTATATCACGAGCGGGCAAGCTTGGGCGAGAGCAGCTCCCAAAATCCCATACAAAGAAGCCAAATCCCCCCATCGTGGGAATGATACGAGAGGTCTATAATAAAATCAGATTAGCACCTCAAACGATGGAAGGTGGAACTTTCAAATGAGCAAGCCGCAAGTAGGTATTCAGTTATATTCCGTGCGCGACCGTAGCGAGAAGGACTTCCTGGGCACGATCAAGGAAATCGGAGAGATCGGCTACCGTAACGTGGAGCTGGCCGGTTATTACGGCCATTCGGCCAAAGAAGTTCGCCAAGCGCTCGACGCCGCCGGCTTGAACGCGCCTTCCGCGCATATCGGCCTTTCGGTGAACGACCCGGCAATCTGGGATAACTTGAAGAAACAAGTGGAGTTCGCGAACGAGCTCGGCTTGAAACGTTTTATCGTGCCTTCTTACCCGCTCGGAGACAATCCGACGGTAGATGACGTGAACAAAATGGCGGACACGCTGGAAGAAGCGGCGAAGATCGTGACGGCGGCCGGCCTGCAATTCGGTTACCACAACCACGCCTTTGAGTTTAAGCCGGTAGACGGCGAGCTCGTCATCGACCGTGTTTTCAACCGCGTTTCCTCCGACCTGCTGTTCGCTGAGTTCGACCTCGGTTGGGTGAAGGTCGCGGGTCAAGACCCGGCGACTTACGTCAAGAAGTACGCGGGACGTTTGCCCGTCGTGCACGCGAAGGACTTCAAAGAAGACGGCACCGACACCGAGATCGGCAAAGGCTCCGTCGACTGGGATTCCGCGCTCGAGGCATGCGAACAAGCAGGCGTCGATTACGTCATCATCGAGCAAGAGCGTTACGACGTCTCTTCCCTCGAAAGCGCGAAGCTCAACTTCGAGTGGTTCAAAGCTCGCGGCTGGCTGTAAGAGAAGGGAACGGGAAGCCCGGCGGATGCCGGGTTTTTTTCGTCGGGCAAACCGAGTCAAGTAAACGGAAAAAATCGGGCTACTCCGCCTCCGAGGGGTCGCTTGAGCGGAGTAGCCGGAAAAAGTCGGGTTATTTCGCCTCCGAGGGGTCGATTGAGCGGATTAGCCGGAAAAGGTCGGGTTATTTCGCGTCAGAGGGGTCGCTTGAGCGGAGTAGCCGGAAAAAGTCCGGTTATTCGCCTCGCTCAAATCGAACGCCGATGCCCGCGACTCGGCGTTCTGGTGACCATGGCGGGGAATCTGTTAGGATAAAGATTACAATAGTACTTAAGAGGGAGAGGGATCGGCGATGGAAATCAGACAGCTGCGCATGGACGAATTCGAGGAGCGCATGGCGTTGTCCCAATTCGCGTTCCAGTTGAGATTCGACGAGAGCAATATGGAGCAGAGACGGAAAACTTACCGGCCGGAGCACGATTGGGGCGCGTTCGACGAGAACGGGAAGCTGCTGTCCGCGGCGATCATCATCCCGTTCGAGGCGTGGGTGCAAGGACGCAAGCTGGCGATGGGCGGCATCGCGGGCGTGGCGACTTGGCCGGACGCGAGGCGTCAGGGATGCGTCAGCAAGCTTCTCTCGCACGCGCTGGAGACGATGAAGAAGGACGGCCACTCGATCAGCATGCTGCACCCGTTCTCTTTTCCTTTTTACCGCAAATTCGGTTGGGAGATGACGGTCGAACGGAAGAAGTACACGATTCCGACGAGGCTGCTGCCCGCCCGATTATACGTGCCGGGACTGGTGAAGCGGGTCGCGAAGCCGGACTTCGAGGCGCTCAATCGCGTCTACTCGGCCTATGCCTCGAGATACAGCGGGACGTTGGCGCGGAACGACGACTGGTGGGAAAATAAGATCCTGACGAAAAACGGCACTTGGGCGGTGTACGAGAACGAAAGCGGGCAAACGGAAGGGTACGTATTCTACGACGTCGCCGACAGCAAATTGACCGTGCACGATATGGCGAACACGACCGAGAAGGCGCGCGTGGCTTTATGGACGTATATCGCGAACCACGACTCGATGATCGAAGAGGCGACGTTGATCGCGCCGATCGACGATCCGCTGCCGTTCCTGCTCTCCGATCCGAGAATCAAGCAAGAAATCCTCCCATACTTCATGTCGCGTATCGTGGACGCAGAAGCGTTCGTCCGGCAGTACGCGTGGGCGCCCGGGACGGACGGGGAATCGGTCGCTCTTCGCATCGCGGACGCGCAGGCGCCTTGGAACGACGGCTTGTTCCGACTCGACTGGAGCAGTAACGGGGAAGGCAAGCTGGCGCGCACGACGGAGCAGGAAGAATCTGCGAACGGGACGATCTCGTGCGACATCCAAGCGCTGACGGCGATGCTGCTCGGCAACCGCCGACCGGCGTTCCTCCGGGAATACGGCCGAATCGTCGGTAGCGATACCGCGGTGGCGTTGCTGGAGAAAAGAGTTCCGCCTCGGACGACGCACTTGATGGACTTCTTCTAAAAAAACGTGTTCAAAAAGACCGGTTTTCAGCACCAAGAAGGTTGAAAGAAGCTAGGGAATGAGGATCGGAGCGTAGGCAAACCTACGTGAGAACCGGAAGTTCCGGCTGAATTCAAGATTCGATGTCGAATAAGCTTCTTGATTCACTTCGTGATCAAAATCGGGCTTTTTGAACAACCTCTAAAGGGGAATTTCGGGAGAAACTGGCAGGAAGCTTCCATAGACATAGGTTGTCAACCCGATGGGGCTTATGCTACAATGAAAATACTGTTTTTGTAGCGGTATTTGGGAGGTGTAAGCGATGGACGTCGTTCTCAAAGTCATTCTGGTTATTTTCTCGCTGGGCCTTATTGCGGTCGTTCTGCTTCAACGCGGGAAGAGCGCGGGGTTATCCGGTGCGATCTCCGGCGGTGCGGAGCAATTGTTCGGCAAACAGAAAGCACGCGGTATCGACTTGTTCTTGCAACGTCTGACGGTCGGCTTGGCGGTCGGATTTTTCATCCTTTCGCTGGTAGTCGCTTATTTCGTCAAAAACTAATCGACATTCGCCGACAACGGACAGGAAGCATGCGCTTCCTGTCTTTTTTTGCGTTTCGCGTCGAGAAAGATGATGGACGAACCGCCGACAATGGAATACAGTGGTAAGAGGACCAAGCTGAGGTCGCCTCCCCGGTTGACGAACGCCGGGAATGTATATACTAAGCGTAGGACGAGGTGAATAACGGATGCCGATGTGCACGGAGCAGGAGCTGCTCGATTTCATGCGGGAAACCGCGTACAAACCGATGACTTATAAGGAATTGGAGAAACATTTTGGCATAGATAACGCGGAGGACTTCAAGAGCTTCCTTCGCCTGTTGACCGAGATGGAGCAAGAGGGCCATATTCATAGGACCCGGACGGAACGTTACGGCGTGCCGGAGAGAATGAACTTATTGCGCGGAAGGATTCAGTCGCATCCGAAAGGATTCGCGTTCCTGATCCCCGACGATAAGGAACACCCGGATCTGTACATTCATGCCAACGACATGAAAGGTACGATGAACGGGGATATCGTGCTGGCCAGAGTGTCGGCGAAGAACGAGAACGGCAAGCTGGAAGGCGAGATCGTGCTCATCGTCAAGCGGGCGGTCACGCAGGTGGTCGGCGTGTTCACGAACCACGAGAGCTACGGCTTCGTCGTTCCGGACGACAAGCGGATTAATAAGGATATCTTCATTCGCAGCGAGAATTTCAAGGGCGCGGTGACCGGCCAGAAGGTCGTCGCGAACATTCTCACGTATCCGGAAGGGCGAACGGCCGCGGAGGGCGAAATCGTCGAAGTGCTCGGGCACAAAGACGATCCGGGCGTCGATATCCTCAGCATCATCCGTAAGCACGGTTTGCCGGAGAGCTTCCCGGGCGACGTGCTCGCCGAGGCGGAAGCGGCTCCCGACACGATCACGGAAGACGAGATCGCGAAGCAGGGACGCAGGGATCTGCGTTCGAAGACGATCGTGACGATCGACGGCGAAGACGCGAAGGACTTGGACGACGCGGTGAACGTGGAACGGCTGGAGAACGGCAACTACGTGCTCGGCGTGCATATCGCGGACGTGAGCTACTACGTGCGCGAGAAGTCCAAGCTCGACGAGGAAGCTTACAACCGCGGTTGCAGCGTATACTTGGTCGACCGCGTCATCCCGATGCTGCCGCACCGGCTGTCCAACGGCATCTGCTCGCTGAATCCGCAAGTGGACCGGCTGACGATGTCTTGCGAGATGGAGTTCGAGCCGGGCACGATGAAGCGGGTTCGCTACGACGTGTTCACGAGCGTCATCCGGACGACGGAGCGCATGACGTACACGAACGTGCGCAAGATTCTCGAGGGCGAAGATCCGGAAGTGACGGAACGTTACGCGGCGCTCGAGGATACGTTTAAGCTGATGCGCGAGCTGGCTATGGGGTTGCGCGATATGCGCATGCGTCGCGGCGCGATCGACTTCGAATTCCAGGAATCGAAGGTCATCGTGAACGAGCAAGGCAAACCGGTGGATATCGTGAAAAGAGAGCGGACGATCGCGGAGCAAATTATCGAAGAATTCATGCTGGCGGCGAACGAGACGGTGGCGGAGCATTTCCACTGGCTGAAGGTGCCGTTCTTGTACCGGATCCACGAGGAGCCGTCGAGCGAGAAGCTCATGACGTTCATGCAGTTCGCTGGCAATTTCGGATACGCGGTGCACGGGGGCAAAGGCAATACGGTGCATCCTCGCGCGCTGCAGACTTTATTGGAACAGATTCAGGGCACGAAGGAAGAAACGGTGCTTAGCACGATGATGCTGCGGTCGATGAAGCAGGCGAAGTACGACGCGGAGTCCCTTGGGCACTTCGGACTTGCCGCGGATTATTATTCGCACTTCACGTCGCCGATCCGGCGTTATCCGGACTTGGTCATTCACCGCGTCATCCGCGAGGTGCTCGAGAACGGCGGCACGCTTTCGGACAACCGGTACGATTCGCTGAACGCCCGCATGCCGGATATCGCCTCACAATCTTCGGAGCGCGAGCGGACGGCGGTCGAGGCGGAGCGGGACACGGCGAAGCTGAAGAAGGCCGAGTACATGCTGGACAAGATCGGCGAGGAATACGTCGGGATCATCAGCGGCGTGACGAGCTTCGGCATGTTCGTCGAGCTGGACAACACGGTCGAAGGGTTGATTCGTCTTAGCGATCTGACCGACGACTTCTATAACTTCCACGAGCAGCACATGGCGCTGATCGGCGAACGCACGTCGAAGATCTATCGTCTTGGCGACGAGGTGAAAGTTCGCGTCGGCAAGGTAAACATGAGCGACCATACGATCGATTTCGAGATGGTCGATATGAAGCCTCGCGGCGCGGGACGTTCGTTCGACTTGCGCGGCGGCTCCGGCGGGTTCGGCGGAGGCGGGGGCGGCGGAGGCGGGGGCGGTCGCGGAGGCGATCGCAAGCGCAAGAAGCTGAACGCGGCGGGACGCTGGGTCGGCATCGGCGGAGACGAAGGCGGACGCGGCGACGGTGGACGCGGCGGTCGCGGGGGTAAAGGCGACGGCGGCGGACGCGGCAAGCGCGGCGGCGGAGATGGCGGACGCGGCGGTCAAGGCGGCGACGCGGGGAACGCGGGTCGCGGCGATCGCAGCGGCGGACGGCGCGGCAGCGAATCGGGCGGCCGCGAGATCGGCCCGGGCGTCGCGGTGGCTGAGCCGGAAGCGCGCGAGGTAGAAGGCGCGGCACCGGCAACGGGCGGCGGCAAGCGCAAGCGGCGCAAATCCGGCGGCGGAGGCGGCAACGCGAACGGCGGGAACGGCGGCAACGCGCAGGCGGCTGTCGCGGTTACGGTGGAAGCTGCCGTGCAGCAAGCATCGGCGCCGAGATCCGCGGGCAAGCGCAGCGGAGGCGCTCCGGCGCGTTCCAACGACGCGGGACCGAACGCCAATCGCGGCAGCAGCTCGTTCGGAAGCGGCATCTGGAGCAACGGGGCGGCGACGCCGACGACGTCCAAACGCGGCGGCGCGAACAAGATCGATATGTGGGGTCTCCCTCGCTCCGGTAACTATAAGAGCAGCGACGACGGCACGGACGAGGGCATGTCCAACTACGGCAAGCGCAAAGGTCGCGGTGGCCGCGAAGGTAGCGGTGGACGCGGAAGTTCGCGTTCGGACGGCGCGGACAAACCGGGCGGCGGCGATCGTTCCCGCGGCGCGGCGAAGCCGCTCACGAAGGCGGAAGTCGCGGTGCCGAAGCCGGCCGGCGAGAAGAAACCCCGCAAGCGCAAGAAGCCGAACGCGGCGAAGGAATCCGGCGAGCAGCAAGCGCCGAAAGAATAAGCGAGCGGAGCCTTCCGGCCATAGGGCCGGGGGCTCTTTTTCGCATCGGGAGCGATTGCGCCGCGGATCGTCGATTCCATTTTACAAAGTTCGCCGTATCTTATAGGATAGTACTTGGTGTGCGAACGAACGGAATGTCGGGGAGGCTGACAAAATGAAACAACTGTATCACGTACTCGGGGCCAAGCAATTCGGAAGGGACGAGCTGGAGCGCTTGTTCGATTCCTCGAAGGAGATGGAGGACGTCGTCTCGCGCGGCGGGGACCGACGTCATCAAGGCAAGATCATGACGTCCTTGTTCTTCGAAGCGAGCACGCGGACCCGGCTGAGCTTCGAATCGGCGATGCACCGGCTCGGCGGTAGCGTCATCGGGACGGAGAACGCTTCGCAGTTCTCGTCCGCGATCAAGGGCGAGACGCTCGAGGACACGATCCGCATCATCAGCGGCTATAGCGACGTCATTGTCATGCGGCATACGGAGATCGGCGCGGCCAAGCGCGCGGCGGCGGTAGCGGACGTGCCCGTACTGAACGCCGGCGACGGCGCGGGCGAGCATCCGACGCAGGCATTGCTCGATGCATATACGATTCGCAAGCAGTTCGGCAAGATCGAAGGGCTGAAGATCGCCATGGTCGGCGACCTCGCGTACGGACGGACGGTCCACTCGCTGAGCTACATTCTGGCCAACTACCAGGACGTCATGGTGTACTACATCTCCCCGGACAACGTGCGGATTCCGGACAACGTGAAGAAGTACATGGACGAGAAGGGCATCCGTTACCAAGAGACGACGGATCTGGATTCGGTCGCGGGCACGGTCGACGTGCTGTACCAGACCCGCATCCAGAAGGAACGTTTCCCTTCGATGGAGGAGTACGAGAAAGCGTCCGGTCAATATATCGTTGACGCCGAGCTGCTGTCGCGCATGCGCCAAGACGCGATCGTGCTGCATCCGCTCCCTCGCGCCGGCGAGATCTCCGAGGAGATCGACAACGATCCGCGCGCGGCGTACTTCCGCCAAGCCGTGAACGGCGTGTACATCCGGATGGCTCTGCTCGACCAAGCGTTGTCGGAGTCTAAAGCGTAAGGAAGGTCGGTCTGTTGATGGCGCGGGCGAGCGCGTGATATAATGAATGTCCGGCGCTCGTTCGCGCCATTGGCGACGTAACCAGGCAAGGCATAGAAGGCGGAGGCAGGTGAAGGGAAATGGGCAAGAAAGACCAGTTCGACAAGCCGCTGGCTCAGAATAAGAAGGCGTCCCATGACTACTTCATCGAAGATGCCATCGAAGCCGGCATGGTTCTCACGGGCACGGAGATCAAGTCCCTTCGGACGGGACGCGCCCAGTTGGGCGACGCGTTCGCCACGATTCGTAACGGCGAGATGTTCTTGCACAACATGCACATCAGCCCGTTCGAGCAAGGCAACCGGCACAATCCGGTCGATCCGACCCGGGCAAGGAAGCTTTTGCTGCATAAGCAGCAGATTACGAAGATGCTCGGCTCCGTCAAGCGCGACGGGTACACGTTGGTGCCATTGCGCGTGTACATCAAGAACGGCTACGCGAAGTGCTTGATC
The DNA here is from genome assembly GCF_042655365.1 of Cohnella suwonensis. NCBI lineage: Bacteria > Bacillati > Bacillota > Bacilli > Caryophanales > Paenibacillaceae > Cohnella > Cohnella suwonensis. The sequence goes on from NZ_JBHSMH010000101.1 coordinate 71,430, forward strand.
GGCATCGGCAAAGGGAAGAAGCAGTACGACAAGCGCGAGTCCGACGCCAAACGCGACTCTCAACGCGATATCCAGCGCATCCTTCGCGAGAAGCAGAAGGTATACAAGTAAGCGACTGGCAACGTTGGCAGCATTATTTTCGCATCGGGCAAGACGCACGTGTTATAATAAACAAGCAAGACGAAATGAGATTTATCGTTTGTTCGACTCATCTGTTTTTCGGTGAGATTCCTGGTTTCCGACCGATTGGACGGACGACCACCTTTAGGGGCCGTTTTTGGATTCGACGGGGGTAGAACGAGCGTGGGTAGCGGGTAGTAGGGCTGCGTCTGCTTTAACAACGCGGAAAGCCATTTAAACGGCAAACAACAACCAACTTTAGCAGCAGCCTAAGAAACTGACTGTTAAGCTTCTACTCTCCATCGCCCATGTGGCGGGATAGGGGCCAACTCTAGTGGGATACGCCGTCTAGTCTCCGCCTGGGGCTAGCGGAAGAAGACAATCAGGCTGACCCGAAGGGAATCCGGTGACGGGGAGTCTCTAGGGTGACATCAAATCTGTCACTACACCCGTAGAAGCACATGTGGCGTTGCCTTCGGACAGGGGTTCGACTCCCCTCGGCTCCACCATAATAACTCTGACCGCATGAGGTCAGAGTTTTTTTGTGGAGCGAAATGGGGAGTCGCCCCGGTCCGAAGGAGGACAATGGGGTTCGATCGCGCGCAGGTCTGCCAAGGCAGACCGAGCACGCAATTCAATTCCACCGCTAAGGTTGTCATCGTCGAGTATTCTTCGTCAGCAAGTCCAATAATGAATTGAATACCCCGCGGCGAATAATAAAAACGCGACCCAAGAAACCGCCACGCAGTAGTCGGTTTCGTTTGGGGAGCCAAGGACAGGAACGGTTTCCGGAGGAGTGGGTTGTTTTAGAGGCAACGAAGGCTCATTATGCGGAAGGACATCGCTACATTGATGAAGTAATTGTAATTGATACGTTCGCTGATTCTACAGAAGCCCTTCGCCGCTACAGCGAACTGCATCGGCAAGAACCAGGCGTGAATATTGCTTCTTTCATACCTCTCGACCGGAACTAGTAGCGAGGGAACGCTATGCTGGAATCCGAGGACGCGAATCGCCGTTCCGTACATCATGAATCTCGTATCGTTTGGACCTGCGTCGTCGACTTTTTATTCATTGACTTTTAGACTATGGGTAAATATGATGTAAATAATTAGATGATTATGAAGGGAGGCGTTCGACGTGTTAAGTGCACATTCAGCAAAATTACAACAACTGCATAAACCGTTAGTTTCGGCCTCCAATCATAAGAATAACGTCTCATTGCGACATGCAGTTGGCAGTCAGTCCATCTGTTTGTAGTATAGGGAATCATTCATGATTGCTGTTCACCACAGGCCGATTGCCTGTGGTTTTTTATTTTCTTGAACGATGAAAGGAATGTTGTATGAATATATCCACTTCTCTAACGCAAAAACAATTAATTGAACTGCTATTAAATGTGGCTGTCGTTCGTCCGGTATTCGTATGGGGTGCACCTGGGATCGGTAAATCGTCACTCGTTCAACAATTTGCGGAAATGGTCGGGTTACCGTGTGTATCTTTGCTTGGAAGCCAGCTAGCTCCAGAAGATCTCATTGGAGTCCCGCAGATTGTGAATGGCAAAAGCCAATTTTGCCCGCCTAGCATGATTGCCAGAGAAGAGCCGTATTGCTTATTTCTCGATGAATTGAATGCCTGTACGCATGAGGTACAGAAGGCTTTCTACAGCTTGATACTGGAGAAGAGAATCGGCGATTACGTGCTACCGGAAGGATCGATCGTCATTGGAGCAGGAAATAGAGCCCAGGATAGCGCGATCGTAAAACCGATGTCCTCGGCACTCGTAAACCGGATGTTCCATGTGACGTTGAAGGTATCCCATCGGGAATGGCTCGAATGGGCCTATCAGAACGGCATTCATCCGCTCATTACAGACTATATCCAAACCAGGCCCGACCATCTGTGGGTGCAACCGCCCAAGCATGAAGAGCCATTTTCCACGCCTCGTTCCTGGCATATGCTTAGTGACGCCCTGAAAGAGTACGGCGATACTCCAACAGCCGAAACGATTGAGATTTTGGCCCATGGATGCTTGTCTCCCCAGCATGCTGGCCAGTTCAAAGCTTTTCATAAACAACTCGCAAATAAGTATCAACTGGCCGCCATTATGGAAGGCGAAGGAAATTGGCCCTATTTGCCAGAGGACCGGGACGTGCTATATTTCCTGGCGCAATCTTTCCGTTCACAGTTGATTAAAGAACTGCCATCATCAAAGGATGCGGTGTCGGAGCATCACAAGAAGCTGGCTCACCGTGCCAAGGCGCTGATTAAGGAGCTAAGCACAATCAGCCTCGAAATTGCTCAATTAGTGGTTGCGAAAAATAATGAAGATGAAGGCCTGCCGGATTGGTTCTTGGTTGAAGTTGTCCGGGATCTGCCAAGGCTTGTGCAGAAGAAGGATGCGAACTGATGGTGAATAAAAAGGTTGAGTTGGATCAGGCTGCAAAGCAGTTTCTTGAGGGGCTGGAGTTTATTAACCAGCACCCCATGTTTGCTCCGCTTGCATACCATGCTCAATTTGTCCGTAAGGAAGGGAACTTGTGTCCGGAGCAGGGATGGTCTGTCGTTACCGTAAACGGTCAAATTCATGTACATCCGAAGAAAAGGGCGGAGTCGCAGGAATGGGTTTACATTTTGGCCCACTGCCTGCTGCACTTGGGGTTCGGGCATTTTCAGGAGAAAGAACGACCGGACCTATGGAATGCAGCTTGCGATGTATTCGTCGCTAAGTTTCTAGGAGATATGAAACTTGGAAAACCGCCGAAAGATATGGATGCGGGGATCGATATTTCGGTGAAAACAGAAGATGACCTATACCGCGGTTTTCTGGAAAGAGGCTTGTCTGGCGGATTTTACGGCTTGGGAACGGCAGGACATGGATGCACGGATATGCTCTTGAAGCCTCCTAAGTCAAATTATTGGGACCGAAAAGTGAACTGGCAGGAGTGTTTCGGCAAAGGACTGGCAATGGCCGTCAGCAGCGCGGTTAAAGTGTCGGCCGGTTATGAGGCATACTTAGGTGCGGAAAAAGAAGCGCTGACATTAGCGCAAAAAGCGAAAAATTGGTTTATCAACAGTTACCCGCTCATCGGCGCACTGGCAGCTGATTTTAAGATTATCGAAGACCCGATTCTGTGCCAAAGATTGTCCATTTCCGTTGCTGCGGTTGACGCTGAGATGAAGGAAATATACATGAACCCGGCAGCGGGATTGGATGAGCAGGAGAACCGTTTCGTCATGGCGCATGAGATCCTTCATGTCGGGCTGCGACATCACGCAAGAGCGGAGGGACGTGATCCTTACCTATGGAATGTAGCTTGCGATTATGTTATTAATCATTGGTTGTTGGAAATGGGATTGGGAGCGTTCCCGCGTGTAGGCGGCCTACTCGACCCCGAATTGAAGGGTTTGTCCGCAGAGGCTATCTATGATCGTATAGTCACCGATATGAGACTATACCGCAAGCTGGCTACTTTTCGGGGAGTCGGACTGGGCGATATTATGGAGCCACGAACCCCGGATTGGTGGAACCGCAAGGATGGGATTTCGCTTGATGAGTTTTATCGCAGCGCTCTAAGCCAGGGACTTGTTTATCATGAGGAGCAGAACCGGGGGCTGCTTCCTGCCGGGTTGGTTGAAGAAATCAAAGCGCTAGCCCAACCGCCAATACCATGGGACGTCGAGTTGGCCAAATGGTTCGATCATTACTTTTCCCCTATTGAGAAGATTCGTACTTATGCGAGAGTGAGCCGCAGGCAATCTTCCACGCCTGATATTCCAAGACCGAGATGGATTCCGAACGCAGGGGATGAAGAGGGAAGAACTTTCGGTGTGGTATTGGATACGTCCGGGTCGATGGACAGCAAACTGTTGGCCAAAGCTTTAGGGGCTATTGCAAGCTACAGTATTTCCCGTGACGTTCCGCGGGTTCGGGTATTGTTTTGCGATGCGGCTGTCTACGATCAAGGATACATGGCACCTGAAGATATTGTCGATCGCGTAGCCGTAAAAGGAAGGGGAGGCACAATCATTCAGCCGGCCGTTGATCTATTAGAGTCGGCGGAGGATTTCCCAACTAAGGGGCCGCTTCTCATCATTACGGACGGTTACTGCGATCGACTAACCATTCGAAGGGAACATGCATTTATTTTGCCGAAAGGACAGTACTTGCCGTTTGTGCCTCGAGGGAAAGTTTTTCGGATCTGACACTTTGTAACCTGGGAATCTGGAGTGATATTAATGGGACAAAGAGTTAATTTGATCATCACCCGTTCCGACGGCGAATACGACTTGTATTACAATCATTGGTGCGCCAATACATTGCCTGTACATCTGTTCTGGGGACCCGAATACGCGGAAGCTTTTATCAGGAACCAGACTCTGGTTGATGAGTCCAGATGGCTTAACGACATTTGGGCTGAGGGCGGAGTGGTGATGGATGCGGGTAATCAGGTATTGCTTTTCTATGGCGGAGAGGATATTCAAAATGATATCCCGCTAAGAAAGCACTATCTTGCGTTAATGCAGCAGGTTTGGGAAGGTTGGGAACTGAGATGGGGTTATGAGGGAATTGCAGACTTAGCAGGATATGTCAGGTTTCCTATTGAGAAAGTGATTGCCTCGAGAGAGGTCGATCGAGGCGACATGAGTCTCTCGCCTCCCTCAGACCTCGAATGGACTGACACAATAGGAAGCATTCGGTTTGAAGACGGGGAGCTGCTCCTGTTTCCATTGGACGGGGGGGGTGAGGGTTACCTATTATGCGGCCAGGGCATGATACAGTCCATTCGTCGCGGATATGGCTACCCACGAATCAATCTCGGAGAATGGACGGAGGATTTTCCTACGGACGGGTTCCACATTGATGCGGTCGAGAAGACAATCGATCTGTGGCATGCGGGCGTGTATTCGAACCTTGTACAAAGGCTGCAACCGAAGTGGGCAGGCTGGAGAATTTCGGATCACTATTGCGATTACGAGAAGCAAGTCGAGATCACAAACGGCAGAATGGTTGTTCCTTTGCGGGACCGGGATGCATATCTCTTGTCACTGTCGCAAATTCTCTTGAAGGAACGTGGTAATCCGTTAAATTCCTTGTCCGAGGTCATTGAGCGGTTGTCGCAGGCCGGCAAGAAAGTCGAGGTGAGCCCATGGGCATATGCTCATGAGCAGTATGAAGTACCCCTCGATGTTCGGAAAAGCATTTTGCTGAAAGCCATTCATGCTTCTAATAAAATACTGTAAATTGTAAAAGCTAGCCTTAGGCTGGCTTTTAGCTTACATGTACGATTTGGTCGCGAATTTCACCATCCGGAAATTGAATGGTGCGTACGTTGACGACCACAACATCGCAAGAAAGAGATTCCCGAATAACCCCTCGTCTGACGGAAATTCCAATTTCGACGGTCCGAACAGAAAAGCGACGACAGGACCGTAAACGCCTCTTGGCCTAAGCCCCCCTGTCGCAATCGTCCGGATGACGAATAATTAGGTCCTTCACAAGTGTAAGTTCGGCTCCACCATAAGAACACTGACCGCATGAGGTCAGTGTTTTTTGTGCGCTTGGCAGCGCATTGACTAAGGAGTGAAAGTCTCCAGTATACCGCGAGGTGGCGGAAGTGCATAGCTGACACATAGTGCGTAGTTCGTAAGGATGCGTGCGGAGGATGTGAAGGCAAACCCCGGAACAGACGGCTAAACCAAGTTGGCTGGCGAGATCGGATAACTCTGCAAAAGAAGGGAACATCCAATACCACCGTTGATCTCGAAAGTTAGGAGGACTGGATTCGGGGGAAAGTTGATGACGTGACCCAAGGAGGTCTCATCGTTTCCGCAAAAGCGGTAAATTGCGAACAAAGCTGTGATGGCTAAGGAGCAACTATGGGTGGTGAGAAGTCAGACGTAGGGATAGTAGTGAACAAGCTTGCCGGAAAAGCCGTAATGGCAAGTGAATCGGCGCAAGTGTCGCCGATGCAAGCCCTGACCCAAAAGGCGGGGACTTGATGCGAAGCCCGAAACCGTAGAAGAGGAGTGCTGGAGTAATCGCCATGAGCCAGATAGAAGTCGGGGAGCCATGAAGTGCGAAGAACCGAGGTCGAACAAAAGGGTAGACCATCTGGAGCGTAGTACCAACGAACAAACCGGAACACTGCCGCAAGGCTACACGACCGGAACTTGAAGGGAAGCAAACGAGCATGGAGGAACAGACGCAAAGCGTCAAGCATTTCCGTGAGGGAGTAAAGAATGGTAAGAAACGTAGATGGTATAGCCTTATCGACAAGATATGGGCAACGCCAAACTTGGAGGAAGCCTTCCGAGAGGTCAAGCGAAATAAGGGAGTCGCAGGCGTGGATGGAATGACCATAAAAGCATTCGAATCCGGGTTGGAGAGCCATGTACAAGCTCTTCAGCACGCCTTGCGGACAAGGACGTACCGATCTAAACCAGTGAAGCGCGTCTATATCCCGAAAACGGACGGAACACAAAGACCTTTAGGCATTCCTACCGTAGGAGACCGAGTCGTACAAGCGGCGGCAAAGCGAATATTGGAACCTATCTTTGAAGAAATCTTTCTAGATTGTAGTTTTGGATTCCGACCAGGAAGAAGCGCACACATGGCTCTGCAGAAGATTCGCAAAGACCTGATGGAGGGATACACCTACGTCATAGATGCGGATTTGAAGTCCTACTTCGATACGATACCGCATGAGAAATTGATTGAAGCGGTGAGGGAAGAAGTGGTGGATGGGAGCGTATTGGAGTTGATTCGGCGCTTCTTGCAAGCAGGTGTTTTGGAGAACGGCAGTTTCCACCTCAACGAAATGGGCACGCCGCAAGGCGGAGTCATTAGTCCGCTACTGGCAAACATCTATCTGCATCCACTGGATAAGCTGATGACAGAGCGAGGACACCGAATAACGCGTTACGCAGATGACTTTGTCATATGTTGTAAAACGCCAAAGGGTGCACAAAGGGTGTTAAATTCGGTCGTTCAGTTCCTAGAGAAAGAGCTTGGTTTGAAAGTACACCCTGAGAAAACAAAAATCGTAAACAGCAGGATAGAAGCATTTGTATTTCTTGGGTATGTATTTCGACAGGGAAGAAAAATGTCTCCGTCGGACAAAGCAAAGCAGAAGTTTAAGGAACGCATGAAAGAGATAACGCGCCGAAACCAGACAGTGAATGTGGAGCAACTGGTGAAAAGGAAACTCAATCCGTACCTACGTGGATGGGGAAATTACTTCGCGCACGGACAAGGGAAAGTATTCTTTAAGGAAATGGATGCGTGGATACGAAGAAGACTTCGAGCAGTACAACTCAGAAGCTGGAAGAAAATCCGCAAATTGCACCGGGAACTAAGGCGCAGGAAGTTTACAGGAAAACTACCGCAGATGAGAATGACCGCTTGGAGGAATTCACACAGTTTTCACGCACAGTATGCTATACCCAATGCTTGGTTCAGCGAAATTGGTTTATGCGCGCTAACCGATCTTTACAATGAACTTCATCCCAAGAGGGGATAATTACTGGAAGAGCCGTATGCGATGACCCGCACGTACGGATCTGTGAGAGGCCCATGCAATTGCGCATGGGCCTACTCGATTGTGGAGTAAATTGGGGAGTCGCCCCAGTTCGAAGGAGGGCAAGGGGGTTCGATCGCGCGGAAGACTGTGGAGCAGTCTGAGCACGCAATTCAATTCTACCTATAAGGTTGTCATCGGTGAAAAGGCATCGTTAGTAAGTTTAATCGAGAATTGAATACCCCCCTTAAGGCGCCGCCATAGAAACACGACACGAGAATCCGACATGAAATGGTCGGATTCGATTGGGGAGTTGAACAAGGGAGTCGCCCCAGTCCGAAGGAGGGCAAGGAGGTTCGATCGCGCGCAGGTCTGCCGAGGCAGACCGAGCACGCAATTCAATTCTACCTCTAAGATTGTCGTCGTCGAGTTCGCATCGTCAGCAACTTAAATCAAGAATTGAATACTCCCCTTAGGCCGCCACCATAAAATAGCTCCCCAAGAAACCGACACGAAGTAGTCGTGTTTCGTTTGAGGAGCGATAGAGAAGTGTTGATAGTCAGGTCAGAAACCCTTTCAATTGTAAGAGACAAACCGCAAGCGGTTAAGCGCAACAGAGATGTTATCATGGCATTCTCCAAGCAGCAGATGAAAGAACTGTTGTCGATCTATGAATTGACATTCGAATATGAACAAGACGAAGATGGTCGGACCAGGTATCCTGCAGCCATTGTGTGTATTCCAACCATGAAGGGGTGAATGGGTGCAGTGTTACCCTATTTGACGCAACACCACTAAGCCGCCGGGGGGGACGTCTATTACCTGCAGGCCGCGTGTTTCTTCCATGCTGTATTCGGCAACGGTTTTTCCGGTGCAGCTTATGACGCGGACATTTCTCGTGCCCATCTGCTCCATGGCCTCGAAAGCGATCCGGTCACCGCGAGTTCCGTTCACGATAACGACTTTCGCCGGCTCCAACCCTTCCAGTCGGACAATCGTGTCTTGGTAGACGGCGGCAATCAAGCCATTGCTATTCCTCGCGATGACCAGTGGATAGAGCAGCTCAGGGTGATGAGGCTCCAAAGATCCATGAAGCAGCACGTCCCGATGCTCCCGCCAGAACGCAAGCCAGAAAGTCAGCATTTCCATGTGAGATTCGGGCAACGTATCCAGACGAACAGAAATTTGTGGGACGGAGAAGAGAACGTTGATCAGTTGCAGCGCTGCGCTGTCGGCAGGCTCGTCGGAATTCCACATGATCATGTCGGAATGCGCCGCAGTTTTCCCGCAGATCAGCCGAATATCGATCGTCCGGATCCGATTCTGAATGGCGTCGTTCGGGCAATCGGCCGCCCGGAAGATGTTGCCGTACTTACGCATGAGCGGGCTAATGTAGTTCTGTCTGAACTCGATCATGATGTCCGGCTTGATCGCGCGAAGCCGCTTCATCACCTCGCTCAGCAACACATCGACGGCTTGCGCAACGGATAAGTAGTCGTGACCGTCGTCCTCCTCGGCGTTATCATTGTCAGGCTGTCGGAACATATCTACAAAGTCAAGCTTAAAGCCGTCTAAATCCCAATCGAGCAGTGCTTTCTCGTAAATTCCGATGAGGTATTCACGTACATCCGGATAACGCGGATCAAGCACGCCGGCAGCCAGATCGTCCATTGTGAACAGCAGCTTGTCTTGATACTTGACCCAACTCTCGCTGTTACGGCCGACGAAAGGAAAGGAGTACCACAATAAATACTTCATGCCGAGCGCGTGGACGCGTTCGACGTGCGCTTTCATGTCCGGAATTTTCTCGCCGCAGACGAGCCAGTCTCCGCAATACGCATATCCTCTGGCATTATCCGATGTCTGCCAGCCATCGTCGACGATAACCGCATTGCAGCCTGATGCCTTGGCTAAGCTGCATTGCTCCTCGATTCCCTCGTGCGTTAACTGCTGATGGAACGTATACCAGGTTGAATACATAGGTTCGATCGCCGCAGCCGGTACCTCGGCGGGGCAATTAGATTCATAAGTGCTCCACCAGCGGCTTACTTCATCCAGGGAATTATAATAAGCGATCTCCCGAGTATCTACCCGAAGAGATGCCTCATAATGCGACAGAGGTGTCGTTGGCGTATCGAAAAGAGAGACGCAGCAAGCGAAGGTGGAGCTCTCTTCGTTAACGCCGGCATCGTACTTAATGATATTAAGCACATCCGAGAAGGCAAAAGTCAGTCGATTCAAACCCTCTGCGCTGAAGAGACAGGCCACGGGAGCCGAATAGGTGGATTTGGATTCGATAGGAGGGTACCAGTCGGCCCGCAATCCTTTGTTATATAGCGCTGTGGGATGCCACAATCCTTGAACGTCCACTATAGGATGAAACCAATTTATTTTAATTACGGGAGGTACCGTCGGCGAATCAGCTTCTAGGGTTAAATGAACGATTTCCACGCCTGCGGATTCGCGTTCCAGTCGCAGCGAAGCACGAAAGGCGGAATCCTCGCTTTCCAAATGGTACTCGTAAAGCCCTGCTATTTTAATTCGCATAGGATAATCTCCTCTTTAGTTCTAGTCCTTCTAATATAAATCGAGCGAGTGAAGAGTTGTAGAGGAGGATTGTGTTATAAATTATCTTTTTTGTGTTATCATACGAAGAATATGACCTAAATTCGTTTAAAAAAACAATGAATTTGTGTTTTTTTTGACTGGAGGGTTAGAATGCAAAATCGATTTACTGAACATTATATGAACTGCCGAATGGATACGGGAATCCGGCTTCATTACTGCGGAATCGAACAATGCGACCCTTCGCATCTGTACGGTCCGGCGATGCGCGACCACTATTTACTACACTATATCGTGCAAGGTTCTGGCGTTTTTACCACGGAAGGCTGTGATTATAAGCTAAAGGCCGGAGATAGTTTCTGCATGTTTCCCAACCAGCCCTCGTCCTATCGGGCGGATGCGAAGGACCCATGGACGTATTATTGGATTGGCTTTGATGGTCCCAACATGGCTGAATTTCTAGAGCTTGCTCAGATAACCGAACAGTTTCCGACTCATACGCATGCGGATCCGAAGAAGGCGGAATCGCTGTTCGCGGAGCTGATGCAATATTCCGAAGCAGATGATCTTGCCGCGGAGGCATACTGCTTGGGGTTGTTGCTGCAGATGCTCTCTTCCTATATGCATTTGCAAACCGGAGTCCGTCTCCCCTCTCCCCGCGAAACGAAAAGTCGAAGAGATTTCTATATTACGCAAGCCATACGGTTCATAGAAGAACATTACCAGAAAAGGATTAGCATCCCGTTGATCGCCAAGCAAGTCGGTCTTGAACGAGCTTATTTTACAAAGCTGTTTCAAGCGCATATGGGTGTCGCTCCCTACGAATTTCTGCTAAGGTACCGCATTGAGAAAGCCACATTGTTGCTGTGCCAGACGAATTTATCCATGCAGGCAATAGCAAACAGCGTCGGCTTCGACGATGCTGCCTACTTCGGAAATGCATTTGCCCGTCAAATGGGCCATTCGCCAACTTCCTTCCGTAAACATAACCAAAATCCGAAATACAAAAAAACCATAATCGAGTGAAATAGCAAAATGGCTGCCCGTATGTCACTTATGGGACAGCTTTTTTTCGTTGGAGATTATTCAATTTCGTTGATTTATTCCCTATACTAACAAGTTCGCATCTCATTAATATGATTATATATCGAAGTTCTTATGTAATAAGGGAAAGGAGCGAATATAAGTATGTTTACTTGGAAAAATTCGAACCTTGGCGGTGGCGGGTATATTACGGGAATTGTCCAAAACCCCAATAATAGGAACATCATCTATGCCAGATGCGATGTAGCGGGTGTTTTTAGAAGTACGGATCGAGGCAAGAGCTGGCAATGTATTAATAATGGGATGGCTGCATGCCATGATCACAGTGTGCAAAGCATGGCAATTAGCCCGCATAATGATCTCCTATTGTTTAGATGTTCGGGAGAGGCAAGAGGGAACGAAATGATTGGAAGTATCCATAAGTCAATAGATGGAGGAAATACGTGGACTCTCGTCTCGGAAGATGTCGATTTCTACGGTAATGGACCTACGCGCATGTATGGCGAGGTCATCGAAGTCGATCCGTTTCAACCGCAAACGGTAATTGCAGGCGGGTATTCACGAGGTTTATGGGTTAGTCAGGATGAAGGGATCCGGTGGACTTGTCAGGGATTAGTCGGCGAGAGAATCGGATTCGTTCATTTTCACCCCAATCAAAGAGGGCTCGTCTATGCATCGACCATCGGGGATTCCGCGATTTGCGATGGTTGGGATTATGAGAAAAAAGGGACGTTAAATAATTTTTTAACTCTGTTGCAGGATACACCCCGGGGACGTAACGGGAACTTATACATGTCTAACGATTCGGGTACAACATGGAGTTTGATTTACAAGAGATGCGATATGGTTGAGCTTGCTTTTCATCCTAATGATCCGTCCATACTGCTGGCAGCGGATATCGGACGCGGAATTCTCAAATCGGAGGATTTCGGGGAATCTTGGAACGAATGCGGTGTTGGACTCGATAACCATTTGATTATCGGTACCCTAACAGCGGATCCCTTGAATCCTGGATGTTTCTACGCTGCTGCGCATGTGCGCCCGCATCATAAGGATGCTCCTTCTATTGCTATATATCGAACGGATAACTGCGGAGCAGACTGGTGTCTAATAAACTTGCACAATGAGGATGATTTGTATGATTACCCTGATTATATGAATGTTAGGTGGGCGGGGTGGGCCATATCCAAGGTAATCGTGGACAAGGAGTTTTCCAATAGACTTTACATGAGTAACTGGTACGGTGTGGCTGTTAGCGAAGATCGCGGTCTAACATGGAATGCCAACGGGTTTCGGGGGACAGAAACGATTTGTGCCGAATCTGTATATATTCACCCCACCAACCATAAAGTCTTCGTGACGCTGGCGGATTATACCCCCGTAATTAGTTCGGATGGAGGTGTTTCCTATAAAAGCACATCATTCGCGGCGGATAGACATCCTGCAAGTAATGGTATCGTCGCTTCGCGGCATGATGAATCATTCATGATGTATGGCATCGTCGGTGATGAGAATAAATTCGGGTGTATGGTAAGAAGCAAGGATGGAGGCATAACGGGAGAGATCGTGAAGGAGTGGGATAAGGGGCTATTCGTGCAGGTGTTGGCGGAGGATTCTCAACATCCAGGATCTTTCTATGCGCTAATAGAAGGGAAATTAAAACAGGGTGCCGGGATTTATCGAACTTCCGATTGGGGAGAGAGTTGGAATCGAATTAACGATCCCTTCACCAGCGAAATAGAAACTTTACCCCATCAAGCCTATTGGATTGAGAATGAGCTTTTATCCGTCGTCGTTTATCAAACCAAAAACGCATGTGGAACGAATCAACTCTTAGCGGTTGATCCTCACCATGCGAATACCCTATATGTCGGGGAAAGAACCGAGGGACTGTTCGTAACTAGAAATTGTGGAAATTCATGGATAAGAGTAGAGGGGTTGCCGTTTCATAATCATCGCGCTTCGGTATTGAATCTGATTAAGGCGGATGAAGAGCGAGAAGGCTGGCTCTATGCAGGATTTATTCGGGAAGGGCTGTGGAGGAGCAAGGACGGAGGCGTGAGCTGGAATAAGCTGTTTCCTCTCGATGATCGAATATTTAATGCCAGTTCGGTAGCTGTTAGGGATAGGGAAATGGTTATCGCTTGCGAACCTCTTTATTGGTCTAACAGTCCTTCATCGGTTTGGTACAGTCAAGATTTAGGCGATACTTGGTGCGATATTACGGATCCATCGTTGGGTGCCTTAAGGTGGAAGGGAATAGGCTTCGATACAAACACGGATCTTCACATTATTGGAGCAACCTGCGGAAACGGCCTCTACATCGCCCAAATAAATAAATGAAAGGGGATCTTATGAAACTCGAACAAAACGATAGGTTATTTGATGAAGCGAAGAAATATACGCCTGGAGGAGTCCATACCTCGATACGAAATGTGAATCCTCATCTCGTGTTTACGAAAGCAGAAGGTGCCTACGTTTATGATGCTGATGATAATCGCTACCTTGATTATCAAGCTGCATTCGGACCTTTTATATTAGGTCACAACCACCCTTATGTGAATGAGAAAGTAAAAACAGCGCTTGATCGGACGGATCTGTACGGATTCGGCACAACGGATCTAGAAATCGAGCTTGCTCGAAAAGTATGCCGGCATGTTCCTTCGGCGGATAAAGTATTATTTTGCAATTCAGGGTCGGAGGCGACTTATCACGCTATTCGATTGGCCAGAGCGGTTACTTCCAAGAAAAAGATTATTAAATTTCAAGGCTGCTACCACGGTTGGCACGATTATGTTGCCGTCAATATGTTAAGCGCATGGGATAAGATTGGACAGAAGGACCCTGGTTCAGCCGGTATGTTGGAGGAGGCTATCGAACATACGCTTATTTGCACCTTTAACGATTTAGAGGATGTCGCTCAACAATTTCAGAAGTATAAGGGTGAAATCGCCGCTTTAATCATAGAACCGATTCCTCATAATATCGGATGCATATTGCCGGAAAAGGGGTTTCTGGAGGGGCTCCGAATCCTTTGCAACGAGAATGATTCATTGCTCATTTTCGATGAGGTGATTACCGGATTCCGGCATCATATTGGCGGTTATCAAGCGATAGCCGGCGTCACGCCTGACTTGACTACCCTGGGGAAAGCTATGGCTAATGGTTATCCGATTGCGGCTATAGCCGGCAAAGACAAGTATATGTCTAGATTTAACACAAACCCGGGAGGCGACGTTTGGTTTGCGGGAACGTATAACGGGCATGCCGTAGGCACTGCAGCTGCGATTGCCACCATTGAAGTCATGGAAACACTTCCAGTCCATGATCATATTTTCCGTCTCGGGGAGAAGATGCGCTCAGGTATCCGGGATATTCATGAACGGTTAGGAATATCCTCATTCGTTGCAGGGATCGGTTCGGTATTTACGAGTTATTTTATGGACTTTGAAGCGAAGAACTATACGGATTTACAACATAACGATGCGGATTTCTATGTTCAATATCGCCTTAAGCTGTTGGAAAAAGGAATTTTCAAAGTTCCGATGAACCTTAAGCGGAATCATATCAGCTTTGTCCATACGGATCAGGATATCGAGTATACTTTGGCTGCTATAGAGTCGGTATTAATAGAAATGCGTAAATAAGGAGGCTGAAGATGTCTATGGGAAGATTAGCGGGAAAAACCGCGATAATCACAGGGGCAGCCTCTGGTATTGGAAGGGAAACCGCTAGGCTGTTCGCTGAGCAGGGGGCTAACCTTGTGCTCGTTGATTGCGACGATAAAAAGCTTAATGAATCTTTAAATGAGGTCAACTCCTTAGGTACAACGGCAATAGCGGTTTGCGGGGATATTTCTGAAGAAGACCTATTAAAGTCAACCGTTGACCAAACCATTAATCAATTCGAAGCTATCGATGTCGTGTTTAACAATGCTGGAATTATGCCTTCCGGGGATATAACGTCATTCGAAACGACGCTATGGCGGAGGGTGCTGGATGTGAATGTGACATCCATGTTTATGATGTGCAAGCATGCGATTCCCAAGATGTTGGCACAGCGATCGGGTTCAATCATCAATACTTCTTCAGTAATGGCGGGATTAACGGAACCAGGCTACTCGGCGTATACGGCTTCGAAGGCGGCGATCATCGGGTTAACGAAAGAAATAGCCGTATCGTACGCCGAACAAGGCATACGTTGCAATGCCATTTGTCCCGGATGGGTGAATACGGAAATGAACGTCAAGCTGGCCGAAGAGCTAGGGGGCATGGATAAGCTCTATCCGATTATCAAAAGACAACAACCGCTTGGCAGGATGGCTACAACTCGGGAAGTTGCCTATACGGTATTATTTTTGGCATCCGATGAGTCATCGGCAGTTACAGGTTCCAGTCTTTATGTGGATGGCGCAGCGTCGGCAGCTATCTAAGCAAGGAGAGGAAGATTCATTTGAATGCCTATCATCTTCATATCCCTGCTGAGTTGGGGACAATACGAGCAACTGTAAAGGCCGGAGACATCTTTCAAACGATCGATGGCTTCGGCGTTAATTTAAATCCGCAATATTGGAATAATGGTGCGCTTACTCCCGTTATGGATTTGCTCATCGACGATTTAGGAGCGTCGCTGTTTCGGGTGGACGTATTCGGGAATTCCAATTGGGTAGATCCGGACAATCGATATGATAAATCAATATTAACCGAGTCAACCTATAGCAAAGTATATGGGGGCCCTATATTCTCTCAAACCTGGGCATTGTCTAAGTATCTAAATCGGCGGGGAATAAAACCCTACTTAAATGCCAGCGGATTAGTTCCGAGCTGGATGTTGGCTGAAGACGGAATGACTCTTAAGGATTACGATTCCTTTGCCGAAATGATGGTCTCGATGATTAAATGGGCATCAGAAATCGAACAAATCGATTTTGAATGGTTCGGGCCTTTGAATGAAACGGATCTTGGACCTCCCGAGGGGCCAAGGCTGAACGGCTTGGAATTCACTAAAGCCATAGAAGTATTGGTTGAAAAACTTAAAATTCATGGGCTATCCGAAATTCGGTTGGTTACCGCTGAACAAGCTATTTTTAATCTGGATTACGTTATGCACTTGCTCGATAGTGCGGAAATAAGGCCTTATCTTGGCGTAATAGGCATGCATACTTATGAGACCATTAGAGTCCATGAGTTGGCTTCGTATCTCAACGCCCGGACGGATGGCTCGATCCGATTTTGGATGACCGAATATGGCGACTTAGATGAAACGGGCGAGAGCGAATGGGATGTTGCGATGCGATCGACCCAACGTCTATTGATTTGTTTGCAGGATGGCGCTCAAGCGGGATTGGTGTGGGACGCATTCGACAATTATCATGACCATGATTTTGCCTGGACTTTATACGGACTGCTTCGCAGAGGCAGACATTCCTATACTCCCAAAAAGAGATTCTACGCAGCCAAGCAAATTTTTCGATACGTTCGGCCGCAAAGCGTAAGGGTTGCAGTAGAATGCGCACAGACCGAAGCTCTATTAACTGCCTTTTTACATCCGGAAGATGGGCTTTCGATTGTGGGGATTAATAGTCGTGCAACGCCAATTGAAATTCAAGTTCACTTTGAAGATTGCAATCCCGCAGCGTTCGAATTGTACATCACCAACCCGCACTTACATTGTCAGAGCATGGGATTGTACCAAGCGGATAAATCTTTAAGAGCAGTTATTCCGGAAAATTCGATATTTACATTTAAGGAAAGGAAGTCAGCTCCTTGAATCTTCGCAGCGATCAATGGTTCCGTGCCGCACCGGACATTTCCTTTCAGCATCGCGCTGCAATGCGAGCGATTGGCCATCTGCCGGATTCTTATATCGGTAAGCCTATCGTGGGTATTTTTAATTCGTGGAATGATCTTAATAGCTGCAATTATCCGCACAAAGAGCTGGTGGAGTACGTAAAGCGGGGAGTGTTGCTGGCTGGCGGTTACCCAGTAGAATTGCATACGATTACAACAGCCGCGGATTTCATGAAATCCTCGGATTTGCCTTATCGAAATTTAATGTCGATGGACATCGAAGAATTAATTCGTTCCCTTCCTCTTGACGGCGTCGTTCTTCTATGTGAATGCGATAAGACTACCCCTGCGCAGTTAATGGCCGCCGCGAGTTGTGATATTCCAGCTTTGCAATTGGCCGCAGGGCATCGGACATCGGGTACTTATCGCGGAAAAACATTAAATTATGGCACAGACCTTTGGAAGGTGCTTGACGAGCGTCGCGCAGGGCAGTTAGATGCTAGTGAATGGATGGAGATAGAAAAATGCATGAACTGCAGTCTCGGAGGCTGCCCTGTAATGGGTACCGCCTCAACCATGAAGAGCATCTCGGAAGTTCTGGGCATGATGCTGCCTGGAACTTCTTCCATACCGGCTAATCATGCCCAAAGAAAAGAGGCGGCCGAACTTACGGGACGCAGAATCGTGGAGATGGTCAAGGAGGGATTAACGCCTTCTAAACTGATGACGCCGGATGCTTTCGATAATGCCATAAAGCTATTGGCAGCCATCGGCGGCTCGACCAATGCCGTCTTGCACCTCACGGCAATCGCGGGAAGGCTTGGGATAGATATTGAGCTGGAGCAATATGCTAAAGCATCCAACGGGGTGCCGCTGTTGGTGAACCTGCAGCCCAGCGGTGCTTACAATATGGATGATTTCTATGAATCGGGAGGATTATCGGCGGTCATTCAACAATTATTGCCTTACCTAAATCGCGACTGTCTGGCAGCAACCGGCGAAAGCATAGAAATAGTGTACCGTGAATCGGAAATATTTCGACCAGAGGTCATTGCAACTATCGATCACCCCTTTAAATTCATATCCGGTATTGCCGTTGTAAAAGGTAATTTAGCGCCGCAAGGAGCGATTCTCAAAAGATCCGCGGCAAGTGACGGACTATTCATCCATAAGGGTCAAGCCGTCGTTTTCGATGGTTACCAAGATATGATGAATCGCATTGACAGCGATGAATTGGATGTCGACAAGGATTCCGTCCTAGTACTAAAAAATTGCGGCCCAGTTGCGGAGGGTATGCCGGAGTGGGGCTCTATTCCGATCCCTAAGAAGCTATTGCAGCAGGGTGTAACCGATATGGTTCGCATTAGCGATGCGCGAATGAGCGGCACCTCCTATGGAACCATTATTTTACACGTTTCACCCGAAGCGTTTGTTGGCGGAGCATTAGCGGTTGTAAGAAATGGAGATGTAATCGATTTGGATGTGCAGGCCGGCAGGCTGGATCTGCTGATTGAGGATACGGAGTTGAATCAAAGAATGGAAGATTTGGTTCCCCGGCAGCACAAGCATCAAAGAGGCTATCTCAGCTTGTTTGCCCATCAAGTACAGCAAGCCCATGAGGGCTGCGACTTGAAATTCTTGCGTCCAAGAAACGAGGACCAGCAGAAATTCATAGAGCCGACTGTCGGAAAGGGTTGATTAGAGGCTAATGATGATCATTGATGACCTGAACAATTAGGGGGGGGAAATATATTTATGTTGGATGCAACTCTTACCCTGCAGCTGCGGCAGATTGTCGGTGAGAAATTCTATCGGGATGATCCAGAAGCGCTTGTCGCACATTCTTACGACGGGACACCCATGCTCCAAAGTTTGCCGGATGGTGTGATCTATCCCGAGAATACCCGCCAAGTCGCTGATATTATGAAAGCTCTTGCGGCTTACCGTGTGCCTGTAGTGTCGAGAGGCTCCGGTACCAATCTGTGCGGAGGCACGGTCCCTGTTCAAGGCGGCGTCGTGATGGTTATGCACCGTATGAATCGGATTATGGAAGTCGATCTGGAAAATTTGACGGCAACGGTGCAGCCCGGCATCATTACGGCAGATTTCGCTGTCCATATCGAATCGCTTGGACTTTTCTATCCACCCGACCCGAGCAGCATGAAAATCTCGACGATTGGCGGTAATATCGCGGAGTGTTCCGGCGGCCTGCGCGGACTTAAATACGGTACGACCAAGGATTACGTGATCGGCTTGGAGGCCGTTCTTGCCAACGGAGAAATCATTCGAACCGGCGGGAAGCTAATGAAGGATGTTGCAGGCTACGACCTGACGAAGCTGTTGGTAGGTTCCGAGGGGACGCTCGCCATTATTACCGAGGCGACCTTGAAGCTGGTACCGCCGCCGGCAAGCAAGAAGACGATGCTCGCCATGTTCAAAGATCTGTACGGGGCGGCAAGGACGGTGTCTCGAATTATTGAGATGAGGATTATTCCCGCTACGCTCGAATTTATGGATAACGCTACGATTCGGGTTGTGGACGATTTCGCCAAGCTGGATCTTCCGCTCGATATGAAGGCCATCCTGTTAATCGAACAGGACGGCGATCCGGATACGGTAGAACGCGACATCGAACGGATCAGGGAAATATGCGAATTGGAGCGGGCTGACCGGATAGTCGTCGCGGAAACCCGGGAGCAGGCAGAAAGGTTGCTAACGGCGCGGCGTAGCGCTTTTACCGCGTTGGCGCGCCTTCGCCCCACCACCATTCTGGAGGATGCAACGGTCCCTCGTTCCCGAATAGCTGATATGGTGCTTCGAATCAATGAAATTGCCCGAAAATACAAGGTCTCCATCGCCACTTTCGGTCATGCTGGGGACGGTAATCTTCACCCTACAGCGACAACGGATGCAAGAGACCATGAAGAAATTCACCGTGTGGAGCAGGCATTCGAAGAAATATTCGAAGCCGCCATCTCATTAGGCGGAACCATTACCGGGGAACATGGTGTCGGCCTGGTCAAAGCCCCGTTTCTGGAATGGAAAATAGGAACGGCCGGAATGGAGGTCATGCATGGAATTAAACGGGCATTCGACCCGCATAACCTGCTCAATCCGGGTAAGATATTTGCCAAGGAAACAAGAAAAAGAGTGGTGATCGACCGTGGCCATTGATCACAGCAACCCGCTTTCTACAACGCTGCTGGGAAAGCTGGATTACGATCAATTAACCAATTGCATGCGCTGCGGATTTTGTCTGCCTGCTTGTCCCACCTTCCGGGAAACCGGCCTCGAGCCGGAATCTCCTCGCGGGCGCATCGCGCTCATGAAAGCCGTTGCCGACGGCATTATGGATCCTGATCAGGCATTTCAAGATCAGATGAATCACTGTCTCGGCTGCAGGGCATGTGAACCGGCCTGTCCGGCCGATGTCAAATACGGGCAATTGATCGAGCAGGCCCGTGATGCCATCGAAGATCACGCAGATCACAGCGTTCCCATGACGGGGATTCGCAAGCTGTTTTTCAAGGGAATATTACCTCATCGCAGAAGACTTAAATGGCTCGGAAGATCGCTAGCCGCCTATCAGAAATTCGGATTACGCCACATGGTAAGGGGAAGCGGAATGATGCGGCTGTTCCCCAAGCATCTGCGTGAAATGGAAAAGATTATACCGGATGCGACTGGAAGAGGCGTGGTTGAGAGACTTGGAGCCGTTTATCCTGCCAAAGGAGAAATGATCGCCCGAGTTGCCTTGTTCAGGGGCTGTATTATGGATGTGTTGTTTGCCGAGACGAATGTAAATACGGTCAAATTGTTGGCCGAGGCAGGGTTCGAATTGGTCATTCCGAAGGAGCAGGTGTGCTGCGGAGCACTCCATGCACATAGCGGCGAGATGGAATTAGCGAGAGCTCTGGCACGGACCAATCTTGCGGTCTTCAGAGAAGCCGGCATAGAGTATATTGTCTCCAATGCCGGCGGATGCGGCGCTCAGTTAGTGGATTATGACCATCTGCTGCATGATGATCCCAAGTATAGCGAGCTTGCCGGATGGTTTGCTTCCCGGGTGATCGACGTCAGCCAGCTGTTGGTAGATCACGGCAGAATGCCGTCCTTCGCTGATTCATGCGCTAATGCATCTGAACCGGTTACGATCACGTACCAGGATTCCTGCCACTTGCGGAACGGGATGAAGAGCTCGAATGCTCCGCGGCAACTCATGAAGCAAGTGGCCAACGTGTCGTTCATCGAGATGAAAGAAGCGGACCGCTGTTGCGGCTCGGCGGGCATTTATAACGTCACGGAGCCTGAGATGGCCGGTCGAATTCTGGATCATAAAATGGAACACGCCAACAGTACCAAGGCCCGCTATCTACTCACTAGCAATCCGGGCTGCCTGCTGCAGATGAAGCTGGGCGTCCGGAAACAGGGCGCGAATTCACATATGGAAGTCAAGCATGTCGTGGATTTCTTGTTTGAAAGAATTGGCGACTGTTCAAAAACTAAAGCTTAGGTTAGCGAGCCTATTTCTATCCTTGGAACGGAACGGCCGGAGTTCCTCGGATAACGAGCTCTGCGCAGAAGAGTCCTCCAGCATGGGGTTGTTTCGTAAGCTCTTCTTCATTGAGTCCGATACGAGCGGTCGTTATGTACAACTTATCCAGATTTGGACCGCCGAATGTGCATGAAGTTACCTGCGAAGCAGGAACCGGAACATATTCTAACTGTTTCCCGGTATTCGGGTTCCATCTTGTCACACGCCATCCACCCCAATGGGCCACCCAGATCATCCCCTCCGAGTCGATGGTCATACCGTCGGGGAAACCTTGCTCTTCTGGAATTTCAACCACGATTCTTCGATTTCGTAAGGTTCCTGTCTCCATATCATAATCAAACGCAGCTACTTGCCGTGTTGGCGTATCAACGTAATACATGGTTGTACCATCGGCAGTCCATGCCAGCCCGTTTGATATGCTCACTTCAGATAAAAGCGGCCGTACCGAATGATTGGCGTCCATACGGTATAAAGTACCCTTGGACGGTTGGTATGACATCGACATGGTCCCCGCCAAATACCGCCCGGCGGGATCGCATTTGCCATCGTTGAAGCGGTTGTCAGTCAATGTTGATTCAACTTCCGCGAGCAGCGACGTTTTCTGGGTATCCCTATCGAAAGCGTAAAATCCGTTCTGCAACGTTAGAGCTATGCCCCCTGAAAGTCTAGGAACGATTGAGCTAATATAGGGGCTGATCACTATTGATTCGTCAGATTGGGGATGCTGTGGATCGTGAATATGGAGTCTGCTTTCCAGGATATCTACCCAATAGAGACAGCCTCTGCTGGTATCCCATACTGGGCCTTCGCCTAATTTCGCCTTAGCATCGCAAACAAGCTTAAGGTTCAATGTCTTATCCTGCACGCAATAATCACCTCTTTCATTAACGAAGCACGATTTAAGCTGGATACTCAAGGTATCTAACATAACGGGAGGAACGACAACGATGAAGCTATTGCAATTCTATCATTTACAGGACGAAGAACGTAAGCTCCAAGTCGGCATACTTGAAGGAGAATCCACGGTAGTGGCGCTAAACACCTCAGGGACGGCGCGGGATGTCATCAGACAGTCCAATATCAAATCCCTGAAAGCGGTCGCTGCCTATCGCTTGGAGGAAGTAAAGCTCTTGTCGCCGGTGACGGATCCCGAGAAAATCATCTGCATCGGACTTAATTATCATGACCATGTTATCGAATCGAAAATGCAGGTACCGAAGGTGCCGGTTCTCTTCCCCAAATACAACAATTGCTTGACCGGTCATGGCGACGAGGTGGTCATACCGGATGAAGTATCGCAATGCGACTATGAAGTCGAGCTTGCGGTCGTGATTGGCAAGAAGGCCAAGAAGGTGTCGAAAGAAACCGCTATGGATTATGTGTTCGGCTACACCGTTCTCAACGACGTAAGCGCAAGGAATATTCAATTAAACGAGCCTCAGTGGACACGCGGCAAGGCGATCGACGGCTTCGCCCCGCTGGGGCCTTGGATCGTAACCGCCGATGAGATCGAGAATCCTGGAAACTTAAGTATTTCCTTGAAGCTGAACGGCGAAACGATGCAAAATTCGAATACAAAGGAATTAATTTATGATATTCCATATCTAGTATCGTTCCTATCGAATACGATTACGCTGCAGCCGGGCGATATTATTAGTACGGGTACGCCTCCTGGAGTAGGAATGGGGCAGAGGCCTCAGGTGTGGCTGAAGCCTGGTGACGTTGTGGAAGCAACGGTAGAGGGCATTGGCACGTTACGAAATACATTTGTGGCCTCCGAATGAGGAGCGTTGAATAGTATCACTTTTCATTGAAAAATCGGATTGATTTCATCGGAAAGACAGGCGTATATTGATAATGGAAAGCGCTTCCAATTCTATTTAAGAGGAGGATGTGATTTGATGAGAAAATGGGTATCGCGATTGAAAAGGTTTGGACAAAGTTGCTTAACGGTCCTAATGATTGTGGTATTGGCACTTCCGGTAATTTTAACATCGGGTATTCGGCTAGCCGAGGCGGCTCTTGTCCCGATCAACCCCAATGCTTCGCAGAAAGCTCAAAATTTGCTTGCTTATCTATACAGCCTGGAAGGCAACAAAATCTTATCCGGTCAGCATCATTGGCTTGAGCAGCCGGATTATTACGCGGAACTGATCAACTCCAACATCGGCAAATATCCGGCAGTTCAAGGATACGAGCTGGGAGTGATATCGGGTCAGAGCGAATCCCAGTTGACATCGCAGCGTCAAGCGGTTGTCGACAGCGCGATAGCTTGGCATAATGCGGGCGGTATCGTGACCATGATGTACCATCAGAACAAGCCGGGGACGGGTTATTGCTGGAACGGATGCGTACAACCGGGGATCTCCCAATCCGAGTTCGATACGATTGTTACGCCGGGGACATCGCAGTATAACACGCTGATAGCGGAACTCGACAAAGCAGCCGTGTACCTAAAGCAATTGCGCGATGCCGATGTTCCGGTTTTGTGGCGTCCTTATCATGAGATGAACGGCGGTTGGTTTTGGTGGGGGAAACAGCCGAACTTTTGGAAATTGTGGGACCTCATATATGATCGGTATACGAATTATCATGGGTTGAATAACTTGATTTGGGTTTGGAATGCAAACGCTCCGAACGCTGACTCCGATCCGTACTCGACCTATTTTCCGGGGACAAACAAGGTGGATATTCTGGCCGTCGATATTTACAACAACGATTACCAGCAAAGCTATCATGACGACTTGTGGACATTGGGTCAAGGCAAGGTCATTGCCATCGGGGAAAACGGAGAACATCCGAATCCGTCCGTTCTTAGCTCGACCCAGAACAAATATCGCTGGTTTATGACCTGGGGTAATTTCCTGGTAGATAACAACACATGGGCGGGCACAACCAATTTGTACAATCACAGCTATGTCCTGACCCGAGATGAAGTAAATATCGTAACGGACACGCAAGCTCCGACAGCGCCGACAAACTTAACTTCACCGGCCAAGACAGCCACGTCGATATCATTGTCGTGGACGGCATCAACGGATAACGTCGGAGTTACCGGTTACGATGTGTATAATGGCTCGATCAAAGTCAACACGGCGAACATTGCCGGAACCTCGTACTCGGTGACGGGATTGTCTCCATCTACGGCTTATACGTTTACGGTGAAAGCCAAGGACGCGGCGGCCAATGTTTCGGCGGCAAGCAACGCGGTAACGGTGACGACGGATGCTTCCGGCAGCGCGGCCTTCGTGAAGGGGATCAATATGAACGGAGGGGCGGTCACGATTAACGGCAACAGTTGGTTGGCGGAAAGCGCAGCAGGGTTAACGCTCTCCACGATAAGCCGCGGGAGTACTTCGTTTACGCCGTCTCCGGCTGTGGATAGCGCTACCAACTCTATGCTGAATACGGTCGTCTATCATAATACGAACTTTTCGGTCGGCCAGACGATAACCAATGGCTCCTATCAGGTGTATGTATGGGCCATGGAGAATTACACCAGCAATTACCGATCGTTTCATGTGAAGCTGGAGGGCGCGCAGGTTACATCATCGCCGATCGGCCAGCTTACTCTGGGCAATTGGCAGCGTTACGGCCCTTATGACGTAACGGTTGGTGACGATGCGCTAAATATGGAACTCGTCAAAGTAACGGGCGATCCTATGCTGATGGGAATGGAGATCTATACGACGGGAGCGCCTACGCCTATTACGACTGTCAACGATGCGACGACGGGAACGGGATTGAATCAATTCGAGTATTCCGGAACTTGGTCGACAAGCACGGGGGTGGACAAATATAACAATGACGACCACTACTCTCTAACGACGGGTTCGTACTACCAAGTCCAATTCAGCGGCACAAATATTGCCGTTTATGCATCGAAGGCTTCCCATCATGGAATTGCCGGTATATCGATAGATGGAGGTGCAGAGACGGATGTCGATTTTTATGCCGCAGTTCGGGCCGACAACACCTTAATATGGACGAGCCCGGCATTGTCGTCCGGCACACATACGATAAAGGTTCGGGTAAAAGGGACAAAAAACGTCAGTTCCAGCGGTTATGTGGTCGTCGCGGACCGAGTGGTTATCACGCCTTGATATGGTGTTGGTAACGTAATTTCCAATAGGGCTGTCCCAAAGTCGTGAGAACGACGGAGGGCCAGCCCTTTGTTTTAAGCGCTCTGAATCATTTATACGAAATAATCGAGTAACTAGCTTGACGGTTTTTCTTAGTACCCGAATAAGGAGCGTTGAATAATATCATCTTTCATTGTTTACCTGAGTAGTTGGATGATGGAAGAACATTTATGATTGGGTATAGAAAGCAAGCTTTATCTCAATAAGCGAGGTGAAACGGTGAAAAACCACAACATACCGGATATTATGCAGGGACCGTTTCCTATCCTGAAGCCTAAATCCGGATGGAAGCGATTCGTGCGGCAATGGGATGTTCAGCTTATGGTCATCCCTGCGCTATTGTTCATTTTTGTATTCAGTTATATCCCGATGTACGGCGTTCTTATGGCTTTTCAGGACTACGATATTTTCAAAGGGTTTTTCCACAGCCAGTGGGCGGGGTTTAAACATTATGAAGCTTTCTTCCATGCCCCAGAATTCTGGAGAATCATGCGCAATACGGTTGTCATCAGCTTGCTGAAGCTGTTTATCGGCTACCCCGCTCCGATTGTATTGGCGTTAATGCTTAACGAAATCAGCCAGATGTTCTTTAAACGGGTTATCCAAACCATCAGTTATTTGCCGCACTTCTTATCGTGGGTCATTGTCGGCGGATTCGCGATGTCTATGCTGGCGACGGATAACGGCAGTATAAATATGCTGCTGATGAAATTGAATCTCGTGCAAGAGCCTATTAATTTCCTATCGATACCCGAATATTTCTGGGGGATACTGGTCGGTGCCGGGGTATGGAAGGAGATCGGGTTTGCCACCATTATTTATCTGGCCGCCATCGCTGGCGTGGATCCTCATATGTATGAAGCGGCCTCGATCGACGGAGCCAGCCGGTTTAAGCAAATGTTCCTGATAACGCTGCCCTCCATCGCGCCTGTGATCGTCATTTTTCTAATATTGTCCGTCGGCAATATTCTCAATGCGGGATTTGAAGATATTCTCGTTCTGGGCACGAATCCCATTCTAAGGGAAGTTTCGGATGTGATCGATACGTATGTGTACCGGATAGGCATCCTGAATTCGCGATATTCCTACGCGACAGCCGTCGGATTATTCAAAGCCATAATCAATATCGCTCTGCTGACAGTCGCGAATGCCATTGCCAGAAGGCTCGGAACAAGCTTATGGTGACCATGATGCGAGAGGGAATAGAGGTGATGGCTTACGAGGCTTACGACGCAAGATAAAATCATGCATTTCTTTATTTATGCTCTACTCATCCTGCTGGGTTTTACGACATTTTATCCATTTTGGAACTCGCTCGTCATTTCTTTTAATTCGGGATCGGATACTTCATTGGGCGGAGTGACCTTCTGGCCCAGAAAATTCACCTTGGACAACTATTATGTTGTTCTACAAGATAGCAGATTGTTAAATTCCTTCTATATTTCCGTATTAAGGACTTCGATCGGTACGCTCTTATCCATTTTGTTTACGGCTATATTTGCTTATGGGATGTCCAAGAAGGATTTGATCGGCAAAAAATACTATATGATCTTCTGCGTCATTACGATGTATTTAAGCGGAGGATTAATCCCGTTCTTCCTGCTGTGCCGCGAGCTTGGGATGATGAACACCTTCTGGGTGATGGTGATTCCGGGCATCATCGGCGTGTACAACATGATCATCTTTCGCACCTTTTTCCGAGGCTTGCCCGAGGGATTGGAGGAATCGGCCCAAATAGACGGAAGCAGCCATTGGGGTACGTTATTCCGAATCGTTCTTCCCATATCGGGGCCGGTTATTGCGACACTGTCCTTATTCACGGCGGTCGGGCATTGGAATGATTGGTTCGGGCCAAGCATCTTTATCAACAAGACGGACCTGCTGCCGATTCAAACGGTTCTGAAGCAAATCATGAATTCCAATATGACGGAGCAGATGCTGGAAGCTACCGGGGGAAATGCTGCCGCGCTGGATCAATTGAATCGGGCGCAGACGATTACGACCAAGTCGCTCACGATGGCGACCATGATGGTCGCGACATTGCCCATCATCCTGGTATATCCGTTTGTGCAAAGGTATTTCGTGAAGGGCGTATTGGTCGGCTCGTTAAAGGAATAACATCTTCGCGGTTTTAAGGCCGCTTGGCCTGCAAGATATCATTTAGAATGAGAGGGGTAATAAGGCATGAAAGCATCCATTCGGCTTACTCGAATCGGCATCGCCTTGTTAGCGGCCATTGCGGTCATTGCAGGGTGCAGCAACAACGGGAACGACACGGCAACAAACGGAAACAATACCGTGAAAGAGAATGTTTCGGAGACGAAGGCCGCTGAAACGAAGGCCGCGGAACCCGAAGCAGTCTACGACGGTACGATGAAACAGGTGAGACCCGCAAGCTTCAGCTTTTATGGAAACTACGATTGGATGACAATCGAGCCATGGGGCGCCGATCCGACAAGCAAATGGGTAAAGGAGAATCTCAAGATCGAGGTCACTCCCATTCAGTCGAGCGGTGCGGCGGAAGCCAAGCTGAACACGATGATCGCTTCGGAAGGGCTGCCCGATGTCATGATGCTGGACAGAGGCGCGATCGTTGAGCGTTTGCGGCAAGCGAATCAATTGGTGGCTTTGGATGACTATCTGGATAAATACCCGAATTTGAAAAAATATGCCGGAGAAGACACGCTGAACATGCTTCGTTCCGATGACGGCAAGCTGTATATCTTCCCGGACTGGTATACATCCAGCCCGAACGGGAACGGCGGTTGGGTCATCAATACCAAGATATACAAGGAGCTCGGTTCGCCCAAGCTGGAAACGTTCGATGATCTGTACGCATACTTGAAGACGGTTAAAGAGAAATATACCGATGTTATTCCATTGGAAGTGGGCTTTAGCGGGAAAGGGATCGAGGTCATGTCGTCCGGATTCGCAGAGAATCATCCGACCCAATTTGCCTCGATGCGTTATTATCCCGAAGGAGATAAGCTGGTATCGATCTTTAAGGATCCGGTGTATAAAGATGCCATGCTATTCGCGAATAAACTGTTCCGCGAAAAATTGATTACGCAGGATGCCTTCACCCAGAAGG
The DNA here is from genome assembly GCF_042655365.1 of Cohnella suwonensis. Classification (NCBI taxonomy): domain Bacteria; kingdom Bacillati; phylum Bacillota; class Bacilli; order Caryophanales; family Paenibacillaceae; genus Cohnella; species Cohnella suwonensis. The sequence goes on from NZ_JBHSMH010000101.1 coordinate 100,256, forward strand.
ACGATCAAGTCAAAGAAAAGCTGAAAACCGGCAAGGTAGCGGTACTCGTATTCGACGATGCTGCCAATTACGGCAGGGAAGGACATAACGCTTGGAAAGCGATTGATCCGAGCGGCGGGTATCAAGCCATATGGCCGATTCACAAAGCGGGTCTTGATCCGAACAAGATCCTCGTGAACGAATACAACTCGCTTGGCTGGAACGCAGTCGTTATTACGAAGAATGCTAAAGACCCCGAAGCGATTTTCGCTTACCTGGACTGGTCAACGAGCCCTGAAGGCCAGCGCATATTATTTTTTGGTCCGCAAGGATTATTTTGGGACGAAGCCGATTCGAACGGCGTTCCAATTCCGAATGAAGCCTATAAAACCACGCCGGAGGAAGAGAAGGACAAACTGAAGTTGGGATCGTTTGTCTGGGCGGGCAATACGACCTATGTAGATTCGTCCAAAGCCGCGCTGGAGATGACTTTGCCGGAGGAACAGCGGAATTGGTCTACGGTAGCGCAGTCCACCATATACTGGAAAACCTCCATGAATATGACGGAATTCGTCAATCTCGATCCGCTTCCGGATACGGAAGAAGGAATTGCCCAATCGGCAGTCAAAGACCTATATACTGAAGTTAGAGCGAAACTGATGTTTGCGAAATCGGATGAGGAAGTGCTCGCGATTATAGACAAAGCCGATAAGGATTCAGTCAAATTGGGATTTGATAAGCTTCTGGACTATCATACCGCCAAATGGAAAGGCAATTTGGAAAAGATGAAAAAATAATACACGCCCATACGGGAAAGAGGATATACTGGTCTCACAAGTATACCCTCTTTCCTGCTCGTATTACAGCCATAAATCGGGGTGAGCGAGTTGTACAAGGTGCTTCTGGTTGATGACGAAGATATCGATTTGGAAGGCTTGAAGCGGCTTATCGATTGGAAGAGTCTGCAGATGGAGGTCGTTTCGGCGGTCAACAGCGGTTTTGCCGCGTTGGAGGTCATCCGTAAAGAAGCGGTCGATCTATTGGTGACGGATATCAAGATGCCGATGATGTCGGGATTGGAATTGATGAGTAAGGCGCTCGAGCATTTGCCTGAGTTGAAAACCGTTCTTGTAAGCGGTTACGAGGACTTCCATTATGCCAAACAGGCCATCCAGATGAACGCATACGGATATATCTTGAAACCGATCGACGACGATGAGATTTATCGGGTTCTGGCCGGCATTAAAGCGGAGATGGACCGGATGAGAATGAAGAAAGCGGAAGAGCTCGCTCTCGAAAGCTCGATCCCGCTTGTCCGAAATGAACTCTTGTTGAGGGTTGTCGAAGGGAACGCGAGCGATTCCGTCAAAGCGGGGCTACTCGAACGCGCCAAGCTCGACTGGAGCAGTCGGGACATGTGCATAGCCGTATTAGAGATGGACGACATCTCATGGAAGTTGAATCGCTATCATGAATCCGAACGCAACGATAAATTGGAAAAATTGAATGAATTTATTATCGATTGGTGCAATGAGAGCGGCATTGTCGTTTGCAAGTCCGAAGCCCACAGGATGATCCTGTTTGTATGCATAGAAAATCATTTAGGATTGTTCGAGCCGCTTATCGCAAGTATTTCCGATAAATTCCCGTTAACCGTAACGATTGGGGTCGGTCCGGTTATTAGAGCGGTAGGGGATATGAGAAGATCGTATATGGCGGCTTCGGAAGCGCTAAATTTGAAAATGTTCTTGGGGAAATCCAGAATCATTCTACATTCGGTTACGAAAACCGACTTCTCGCGAAGCGCCAAAGATCTTGACGATATATTGAGCGAGATGTTCGCCGCCATGACCCAATACGAATTGATCCGCATTGACGATTGCATTCAGGAGTTGTTCGTTCTGGTCAAGAATTTGAACTCCCGGCTAAGCATATATAACTTTTCGTTGCATGTGATCTCCCGATTGGACGTTCATATGCGGGTTTTGAATGAGAATCTGTATAAACTGCTTGGCATCGAGATGAAGGATTTGGATATTTTGTTTCATTTCGAAACCATTGAAGACATTAAGTCCTGGCTTCGTAGACGGCTGTTCGAGCTGTCCGAGTTGCTTTACTTGAAGAAACAGAAGAAAAACCGCAAACTCGTTGAAGAAATCGATCAATATGTAAGCCGCAACTTACACCATAATATTACGCTTCGCGATGCAGCCAATCATTTCTCCTTCTCACCGAATCATTTGGGCCATTTGTTCAAAGACGGGACCGGAATGAACTTCAGCGACTATGTGATCCAAGCCCGGCTGCAACGGGCAAGAGAGCTGCTGAGGGTTCCGACGGTAAAAATATACGAGGTTGCCGGGCAAGTGGGCTACAAAAACCTGACCTACTTCAGCAAACAATTCCGGGAAACATTCGGGATGACTCCAGGCGATTATCGCAAGCAATGCTGAGCGTGAATCTATGAAACGAACATACAGGAAAAGGACCTATATCCCATTCAGCCAAAAACTGCTTATGACCTACCTTTTATTCGTCATGATCCCCGTCATTGCGGTCGGATTTTTCGCTTACACGATCACCGTGCAGGCTTTACAAGAGAAAATCAGCGCGAGCATCAGGGGAACTCTCGAGCAGATTCGCGACAACATCTTGTACAAAACCGATGATATCAATCGAATTTCAAGCCGATTATATTATGATTACACGCTCCAGAAATACCTGAGGAATTATGAAGAAGGATGGTACACGTACGAGACGACCAAACAATATATTATTCCGACTTTGGAGAATGTTCTGAACTATACCAACAGCAATATATTGCTGACGTTATACCTGGAGAATGACACATTTCCGGAAATGTACAATTTGCGAGGCGAGACGATCGACCCTTTGTCGGGGTTCAAGAACTACGACGTGTTTCATCAGAAGAGAATAGAGAATGAGGCATGGTGGACAGGGTTGTCATTCGACAAGAAAAAAAACGATGGCGTCATCTGGAAGCAGGTCGGGTTGGATCAGAAGTTCGATAACATCTCCTTGCTGCGGCGGATGGAGGATGTTCAGGAATGGAAGGCGATCGGATTAATTCGAGTAACGGTCAAATTAAACGAGCTTCTGGACTCTGTCCATTATGCCAAAATCGGGGAATCCAGCAAGCTTGCCGTATACGATGAGGACAACATGCCGATATTCGTTTCCGGTGCCGTGGGGCAGGAAAGCAAGGATGGGTCAGATGCGTCGGAGGAATTGCTCTTGACCCAATCGATCCCGGAGATGGGGTGGCATATTGTTGCCTCTATCCCGCATTCCGTATTTAACGAGCATGCCAAGAAAGTCCGCAATTTGACCATCCTTGTTTGTCTGGCCAGCTTTCTGGTGCTGTCCTTTATAAGTATTGCGGTATCTAGATATTTTGCCAGAAGGGTAGGCAAGATCGTCGCAACGCTCCGTTCATTCCAGGAAGGCGAATTTCATAAACGCATCCTGTTCAAAGGAAAGGATGAATTTGCCCAGATCGCTTCCGCTCTTAACGTGATGGGGCAGAATACCCATGATTTGATCCAGCAGGTTTATGTGACCAACTTATTGAAGAATGAAGCGGAGCTCGCTTCGCTGCAAGCGCAAATCAACCCTCATTTCCTATACAACACACTATCGTCCATCAGCCGTCTGGCCAAGTTCGGCGAAATCGACAAGCTGCACCAAATGGTCATGGGTCTCGCCAAGTTTTACCGCCTTTCGCTCAATGACGGCAAAACGATTATTTCTATAGAGAAAGAAATCGAGCAGATGCAAGCGTATATCGATATACAGAAGACCAAATACGGCAGTCGCATGACTGTGAACTATGACATCGATTCGGCCATCTATCCATACGATACCGTTAAGTTGATCCTGCAGCCCTTCATAGAGAATATTCTGGAGCATGCCTGGCGTGGCGATCAAATTCAAATTGATGTCGCGGCTTCCCTATCGAAATCGCGAATCGAGTTCAGCATTTCGGATAACGGGATCGGAATGAACGAGGAAACGATCGCCGAAATATTCACGGATAAAGGAGTTCGCAGGGGCTACGGAATCCGCAACGTGGATGAAAGAATCAAGCTCCAATACGGGAAGGAAAACGGGGTTCGGATCCATAGCGGTCTCGGGATGGGGACGAAGGTCCTGATCGCGATTCCAGCCTGTCAGGAACAGGACAAAGAGAAAGCCAGATAAGCAAGGAATGAATGCAGAGGCTCCACCGAAGTTGAATGACTTCGGAAGCCTCTTTTTATTTTGCGTTGGAGAGTTATACATATCGTTGTTCCCGTCGATTGAACGCGAACCGGGATCCGCGTTATGTTGGAAACATCCCAACATTCTTATTTGGAATCGGAGGAATTATTGATGAAACGAAGCGGTCTTGTATGGAAATCGGTTTGCTTCCGGCTTCTAGTGGTCAGTCTAGTCGCGATTTCGATTTGTTTCCCAACTGTTTCGGATGCGGCACCTGGCGATAATATGCTCTCAAACGGCGGTTTCGAATCGGGCGATGCCACTTGGGAGAAGTGGGGGGTGCCGGAAGTGACCGAGAGCGAGAGTCGTAGCGGGACCCATTCATTGCTAGTGAAAATCAATTCCGGCGGTGCCTCGAGCACGGTGAGCGTAGAGAGCGGAAAAAAGTATGCCGTAGGACTGTGGGTGAAGTTCTCCGCTGCGGGAGCCGTATCCGCCAATATCGGTTTGAATACGTTCGGCAGTCAGGAAGGCACGATCCCGATTCCATTTACCGGAAGCACGTCATGGGAATATCAAGAGATCGTGTTTACTGCCACTGACGATACGAGCAGCATGCGTATCGCGTTCTGGAATGATAGCGGGATCGATTACTATATCGATGATGCGGTGATTCGGGAAGCCGTCGATCAAGAAAAGCCAAGCATCCCCGGGGAGCTGTCGGTTACACATCAACCCCAAGCACTGATATTGAATTGGCAAGGCTCTGTAGACAATGAAGGCGTTCAGGCGTATGAAATCTCTTACAAAAAGTTTGGAACGGACACCTGGTCCGCCGCAACGGCGGCCCACGATCAGTCGCAAATCCGTTATTCATACACGCTGGACGGTTTGGATGCTTACTCGAACTATTTTATAAAAGTCAGCGCAGTGGACACGTCGGGAAACCGGTCGGATGCCGCTACGGCGATTGCATCTACGGGAGGGCCGAATTTGCTGAGTAATGCCGGATTCGAGTCGGGAACCATCGGCGGTTGGGAAGTATGGACCAGCCTGGAGACAACTCAAACCGAACATCACGGCGGCGACTATTCGCTGTTGGTCTTGCCGAATACGGGGGGAGCTTCGGAGACCGTCGCCATAGAACCGGACACCTCTTATGTCATCGGGTTCTGGATCAAATCCGCCAACGGAAATTCGCAAGATGCCAATGTAAGCGTAAGTTTTTTTGGACCGGGGGGCGAAGTTGCCGTGCCGATCCCCGTTCAAGGAACTACGGAATGGCAGTATAGGGAGTTGGTCTATCAGACCTCGGCCAACTCTACCCACGCAAGAATCAATCTATGGAATAACTCGGGAGAGAATTATGTTATGGACGATATCCAAATTGCCAAATTGCCGCCCGTTCCGGCTGAGCTTCTTCCCAGCACTCCTGGCAACAGCGTCGCCTCGGAAGTGACGGGGTTGTCGGTCGAGCTGCAATGGGATCCGTCGACGGATGTGCTTGGCGTTGCTCGATATCTCGTTTCTTACAAGGAAGAAGACGAACAGCAATGGACCACGATCGCGGTTCCTGCGGATCATCAGCAGTCCGTTTATCAATATTCGGTTAATAATCTGCTGCCGTCAACTTCCTATGCATTCCGAATTTATGCTCAGAACGAAACTGATTTGCTGTCGGATTATGCGAGCGTAACGGCAAGCACACTGCAGATGAATCCGGTCAATCCTGCCGCATCGCAAGAAGCGAGAGGTTTATTGAATCGATTATATGACATTACCGGCAACGGGATTTTGTCAGGCCAGCATAATTATTACGAAGCTCCGAATGAATGGTATCAGAAGGCGGCGGATTTGACCGGTTATTACCCGGGCTTGTGGGGTTCCGATTTTGCTTTCTATACCGGTGGGGATATCGGAGCGCTGCGCCAACAGATGGTGAATACGGCCATAGCAAGGTGGAATGAAGGCGCCGTCGTTGCTCTGACTTTTCACCAAAGCAAGCCAAGCGATGGTCCCACTGCAGGTTGGAGCAGCGTTCAGGGAAGCTACACGGAAGCTGAGATGACCGAATTGGTCACCCCGGGAACCGACCTGTATAATGCGTGGCTGGCACAGATCGATGAAGTGGCTCAGTACCTGAAACAATTGCGGGATGCCGGCGTGCCTGTTCTCTGGCGCCCTTATCACGAGATGAATGCCACCTTCTTCTGGTGGGGCGGAAAGCCGGAGCTGTTCAAACAATTGTGGGTGAATATGTATGAGAGATATACGGACTATCATGGCCTCGATAACCTGATTTGGGTTTGGAATCCTAACGCGCTAAATGCTTGGTCGTTTGAGGAAGCTCCGTATTACCCCGGACATTCGTATGTCGACGTGCTGGCGGCGGATATTTACAACAATGATTATCAGCAGCGGCACTATGACGAGCTGCTCGCGATCGGCGAAGGCAGAGCGATCGGCATCGGCGAGAACGGGGAGCTGCCGAATATCGATACGCTGAAGCTTTCACAGTCCCGATATGCTTGGTTCATGACGTGGCCGGGGTTTCTGACCGATAACAATACGCTTGGAACTATACAGTCCTTATACAGTAACACCTATACCCTCAATAATGGAGAAACGGGATTAGGGCCTTACGTACCTCCGATTCCTGAAAGCTACGTCATTGACGACTTTGAGGGTTATGACGGCTTGGACGCCAATCTCGCTAATAAGTGGAGGCGCAATACGGCCGGGAACAGCGTAACGGCGGCTTTGGACGGCACGAAGAAGCACGACGGGTTATATGCGATGAGGCTCGATTATACGATCGGGGATCCGGGATTCTCCGGCGTTTACAGGACTTATAGCGACTCGTGGACAGGAGCGGGGGCGATTCAGTTTTGGCTTAAACCGGACGCTTCGAAGCGGCAATTGACCGTCCAATTCCATGAATCGAACGGCGAAGTATGGGAAGCGGGTTTTACCCTGACGGGAAAATCGGCGAGGATCGTCAAGATTCCGTTTACAAGCTTTGCCCACCCCGGATGGTTTCAAGGCGGTAACGGCATTGTCGAACCGGACACCATCAAAGAAATTGCCTTTTATTTCGGTCAAGGCGAAGGTAAGCCGGGCAGCGGAACGATCTACGTGGATGATATTGAAGCTGTCAAATTATCGGACGACGAAGGCAACGGCAATAACGGAAACAACGACAAATAGATATTAATCGATTAAATCCTCTGCCATAGGAAACTAAGCAACAATTGTGCGGAACACAGCCTTCATGAAAGGGTGGTATTGTGTTTAGCGAAGAAAAAGTTACGGCTACGTATTGGGTAGAGACGCCTCATTCGCTGCACACGGCGGCTGCGGTTATGGCCGCGGAGCAATCCACCGGCACCTTTGTGGCCGTGCCCGGAGAAACCGACGAAGTGAAGCGCCGTTCCGCCGCGAACATCGAGAGCATAACACCGCTCGAGATCGTGCGAACGCCTTCGCTTCCCGGGTCCCGGCCTCCCCATAATCATGATGGAAGCTATTATCGCGGCGAAGTCGTCCTGTCTTTCCCTTACCACAATATGGGGCCTTCCATTCCTAACCTGCTTGCAACCGTTGCAGGCAATCTCTTCGAGCTTCGGGAGCTTTCCGGCCTGCGATTAATCGATTTAGAGCTGCCTCCGTCTTTCTCCAGCAAATACAAAGGTCCGAAGTTTGGCACAGCGGGTACCCGGGATTTGGTCGGCGTACACGGGCGGCCTATCATCGGCACCATTATTAAACCGAGTATCGGACTCACGATTGACGAGCTCCGGCCCCTGGTCCGAACGTTGGCATTGTCGGGATTGGATTTTATTAAAGACGACGAGTTGAACGCCAATCCGTTGTTTGTGCCGTTCGAACAGAAGGTCAAGGCGGTTATGGAGGAAATCGAACGGGCTGCGGACGCAACAGGGAAAAAAGTGATGTATGCATTCAACATTACCGGAGATATCGATGAATTGAGAAGAAATCATGATTGGGTCAAACAATCGGGCGGCACCTGCGTAATGGTCAGCATTAACAGCATCGGATTTAGCGGCTTGGCGGAATTGAACCGCTACAGCGAGCTTCCGATTCACGGCCATCGGAACGGGTTCGGCTATTGGACCCGATATCCCGCATTGGGGATGGCGTTTGCCCCATACCAGAAGCTCTGCCGTCTGGCCGGAGCGGACCATCTGCACGTCAACGCCTTAAACGGCAAGTTCTATGAAAGCAACGAATCGGTTATCCGATCGGTTCAGGCGTTACAAGCGCCGTTGTTGGGCGGTTATGACGCCATGCCGGTGTTATCGTCCGGACAATCCGCGGCAACGGCCGCTGAAACATTCCGGCTGCTGAGAACTTGCGATCTCATGAATATCGCGGGGGGCGGCATTATGGCTCATCCCGACGGCGTTGAAGCGGGAGTGGCCAGTATGCTGGAAGCCTGGGAGGCTGCGGTCCAAGGAATCCCGGTCGACGAGTATGCCCGTTCTCGTCCGGCTCTGCGAAGAGCGCTCGAAGCATTCGGCGAGAAAGGAGCATAAGAGGTGGCGAAGGGGATGGCAGAACCGCCGCAAAAATTATTACTAAGCTTTTACGGGGACGACTTCACGGGTTCAACAGATGCTATGGAAGCATTGGCTTTGCATGGAATCAAGACGGTATTGTTTCTGGACCCGCCAGAATCCGAATTGCTGCAGAACAAATTCCCTGACCTGCAAGCCTTCGGCGTGGCCGGAATAAGTCGCTCGTTATCGCCGATAGAAATGGAACAGGTATTGCCCCCTATTTTCCAATCGTTGCGTTCTTATGGGACTCCTGTCGTTCATTACAAAATATGCTCGACGTTCGATTCGTCGCACGCCGTCGGAAGCATTGGCAAAGCGATGGACATCGCCGCGGAAATTTTTCCTAGAGGGCGGTTTACTCCGTTGCTAGTCGGGGTGCCGGCTCTAAGGAGATATACCGTATTCGGCTACCATTATGCCGGATTGGGAGATGCCGTCTATCGGTTGGATCAGCATCCGGTTATGGCTAATCACCCCGTTACGCCAATGGGAGAAGCGGACTTGCGGCGGCACTTGTCCGGGCAAACCTCCCGAAGCCTCGATCTGTTTCAATTGGAGGAGTTGAACGGTTCCCCGGAGGAAGTCCGCGAGCGATGGAATGAACGGTTGAAGGAAAACCCCGATATCGTTTTATTCGATGTGCTTGATAACGAACGGCTTGGCAAGGCCGGTGCTCTAATCTGGGAAGAAGCGCAGCAGAAGCCGATATTCGCCGTCGGCTCGTCCGGTATCGAATACGCGTTGGTTGAACACTGGAAGGCATGCGGTCTCATTTCCAACGATACGCGCCAGCTCCCGTCCCCCGGAAAAGCCGAACCGTTAGTCGCATTGTCGGGCAGCTGTTCCCCAGTGACGAAACAACAGTTGGAAGCGGCTTTCGCATACGGTTTTCAGGGAATTCGGGCGCCGATAGAACGGCTTTTGCGGCCGGATACAGCCGATGCGGCCCGACGGGAGCTTCTTGAACAATGCGTCAGGGCGTTGTCGGATCAACGTAATGTGGTGATATATTCCGCGCTTGGCCCGGAGGACGAGACGATTGCGACAATTCAGAACGGGTTGATCGATAGAGGGCTGGAAGCATTCGACACCGGTCGGCTTATCGGTCAGCAATTCGGCAAGCTATGCGGAGAGCTGATCGAAAGGACGGGGCTTCGCCGAATCGTAGTCGCGGGCGGAGATACATCCGGATATGTAACGAAGGAACTCGGCATATACGCTTTGGAGGTTCTGGCGCCGATAGCCCCGGGCGGACCTTTGTGCAGGGCATTTTCCGATCGAGAGGTGTTTGACGGTTTGGAAATCACGTTAAAAGGCGGGCAAGTGGGCAAAGCCGATTATTTCATTCGCGTGTTGAACGGTTGCTAGAAAGGCAAACAGGAGGGATGTCGAAATGAAAATCGCTATCGTAGGCGCGGGCGGCAAAATGGGATGCAGAATTACCGATAACCTGCTGCAATACGGCCAATATGAAATGTTCTATGTAGAAACGGGAGAACGTGGTTTGCACCATTTGGAAGTGCGGGGTTTGCGCGCTACGCCGTTGGCCGAGGCGGTCACGGGCACGGATGCCGTCATTCTGGCCGTGCCCGATGTCGCGATCAGAGCCGTATCCGCGATGATTGTTCCAGATATGATGAAGTCTGGATCTATGCTGATCGTGCTTGATCCGGCTGCCGCCTATTTGGGACATTTGCCGGAACGTGCCGATGTGGCTTATTTTGTTGCCCATCCATGCCACCCGCCGATTTTTAATGATGAGATGGGACCGGAAGCGATAAAGGATTATTTCGGCGGAATTGCCGCTAAACAGGCTGTCGTATGCGCGCTGATGCAAGGTCCCGAAGAGGATTATGCGAAAGGCGAATCGATTGTGAGCGCCATGTATGCGCCCATTCTCAGAGTGCATCGTATCACCGTCGAACAGATGGCGATATTGGAACCGACCATGGCTGAAACGATAGGTGCTGCTGTGGCGGTCTTCCTGAAGGACGCCATGGATGAAGCGGTTAAGCGCGGAGTGCCGCATGACGCCGCTCGCGATTTTATGCTGGGGCATCTTCGGATCGAGCTCGCTATTGCGTTCGGTGAAGCGGGCAATCCGTTCTCGGACGCTTGCAAGGTCGCCATGGAATACGGCCGCCAATATTGGCTGAATGACGATTGGAGATCGCTATTCGACCCCGACAATGTCAAACAACAAATCGAAGTGATGCTGCGATGATAATCGACGTTCATGCTCACCTGGGTTATGACCGCGTGTTCGATGAAGACTTCACGGAGCAAGAACAGTGGGAGAAGATCCGCCAATACGGAATCGATTTTACAATTCTTCAGCCGGCGTTGGTTCATACCGTGGAAGAAGTGCGCCATCAGCACGACGCGATTTACGAACTGTGCCGGAAACATCCCGACAAATTCGCCGGCATGGCGAATCCGAATCCTCATCTGCCGGATGCCGAGTATGAACGGGAAATCAGGCGGTGCGTGGAGGAGATGGGATTCGTGGGCATCAAAATTCATACTTCCGCGCATGGCGTTAATCCGATGGGCAGAGACGGCCTTCGCGTATTCGAGCTGGCCCGGACGTTGGGAGTGCCCGTTATGGTTCATACGGGGGCGGGTATTCCTTTCGCCAACCCCTCCCATCTGATCCCCGTTGCTCAGCAGTTTCCCGACGTGAAGATCGTCATTGCGCATTGCGGGATGATGGTGCTGGCCGGCGAAACGTATATCGCCATGAAGGATCATCCTAACCTTTATGCGGATATTACTTGGACGGGGGGCTTTCTCATTCGCCATTGGGTTCATGAGCTTGGAGCTCACCGTTTTCTATTCGGTACGGATCATGCGGATAATGCCGGAACGGAATTAGGGAAGGTGCGAACGAGCGGGTTGACTGAGGATGATCAGCAATGGATCCTTTACAAGTCCGCGCTTGGCGTTTACGATATCCCGTCTCATCCGGAAGCCGAGGGAAGGGCGATCGGCTGATGTGGAAGGTCGGATTAATCGGAACGGGCTACTGGTCGGAAAAGCATTTGAACGCATGGGCACGAATCGAGAATGTCGAAATAGCGGCACTATGCAATCGGACGCGCGGGAAGCTGGAGCAACGCGCCGGGCAATATTCCATCCCGCCGGATCGGCTGTATACGAGTGTGGAAGAAATGCTGCAGCGAGCCGACATCCACATTGTGGACATTGTGACGGGTCCCGAAACGCATCTCGAATTGGTAACGATGGCGGCAAAAGCCGGGAAACATATCCTATGCCAGAAACCGTTTGCGCTTTCCTTGGAAGAAGCGTACGAAATGGTTCGGATCACGCGCGATCACAATGTAAGGCTGATGGTGACCGAAAACTGGCGATGGCTGCAGCCGTTCCAAATCATCAAGCGCGCGATCAACGCCCGATCGTTGGGCCGGATTCACTCGGCGCGGTATGCTCACAGCGATTATTACACCCCCCGCATGATGCCGGATATTCCGATTCCCCAGCCTTTTTTCCGTTCCATGCCGAAGCTCTTATTTTATGAAATGGGGGCTCATTGGTTCGATACGTGGCGTTATCTGTTCGGCGAGCCTTCCCGGTTGTATGCCGAAACCCAAACGATCAGCCCTTATATCCAGGGGGAGGATGCCGGTGTGGTTATGCTCGGATACGATTCCGGCTTCTGCGGGGTGCTTGACGCAAGCTGGGCGACGAGACGGGAATCGGCAGGTAGGGTGCCCGGTGCTATAAGTGCCAACCATAAGGAAACGCTGATCATCGAGGGCGAGGAAGCGACGTTAAAGATGGACGTGTCGGGGAAAATTTCATTGATTGACCCGGATGGTCAGGAAACCGTACTCGCCGAAACGACCGATCTGGACCATGGAGCTAGCCATTACAGGCTTCAGAAGCATTTTATTGAGTGCTTGGATCACGAGCTTCCGTTTCAGACAAGCGGCGAGGACAACCTCCGAACGTTGGAGCTGATATTCGGGACGTATGAGAGCGCAAGGAATCATCAAGTGAAGGTATTGGGCGATTCGATCATGGGGGACAGCGGACGATGAGCAATCCGATGGAGCCAATAAACGTACCCGTTTGGTATGCGGCAGAGTGGACATTGACCGCTCGCGAGCCTTATATGAACGGGTATTTGGATGTTGATATTAAGGTTCATATGACTTCTCCGTCAGGTTGTCTCTATGAGGGAGAAGCATTTTGGAATGGGGAGAAGGAGTGGGTTGTTCGATTTGCTCCTAATGAAGCCGGCAGGTGGACTTGGAGTACCGAATGCTCGAATGAAATCGACCTCGGCCTGCATCAGCGACATGGAGAATTTACGGCTTATATAGAGGATACGGATAATCCGATTCACCGGCATGGTTTTATCGGCGTTGACGAAAGCCGTCGGGGGTTCATGCACGAGGACGGAACCCCGTTCTTCTGGTTGGGCGATACCGCTTGGGCGGCGACGGCCCATGCCCAGCCGGATGAATGGGCGGACTACGTTCGATATCGTTCCGGACAAGGATATAATATCGTCCAGCTTAACGCGTTGCCGCAGTGTGACGCATCGGATTACGCCTACCGTCATCCGTTCGATCAACCGGCGGGCGCTTATGATCTGGGCCGGCTTCAGCCCTCCTATTTCAAGGTGATGGATGAACTAGTAAGGGAAGCGTCACTAGCGGGAATGATCTGCGCCATTGTCATTCTATGGTACAATTATGTTCCCAATGCTAGACCGGCAGAAGTGGTAGAGAGGCATTGTTTCGACCCTCGGATGGCCGATAGATTCGGACGTTATCTCGCCTCGCGATATGCGGCGTATGGATGCGTATGGATCATCTCGGGGGATACGGACTTTCAGGATGAAGAAGTGATTGCCGTGTATGATGCTGCGGCTATGGGAGTGGAGAAAGCCTCTTATTATCCCGCAATAAAAACCGCACATCTTCACGGAGGCACGCACACGCCGGACAATCTCAATGCGAAGGAATGGCTGGATTTTCATATGCTCCAATCTTGCCATGTACGGCACAGCGCGGAGATCGCCATGAAATATGCCGAACTGAACCGCAAATATAGTCCCGTCAGGCCTGTGCTCAATGGCGAACCGTGTTATGATCTATTAAAGGTGCTGGATGAGAAGGAAAAAGACACGTATTTCGATCGAGCTGCCGTTCGCAGAGTCCTATGGATGAGCGTCTTGGGCGGCGGCAATGCCGGAATCACTTATGGCGCGCATGGCGTGTGGCCATGGCATCAATCAGGCGCCAATTATAAATATATGGAGTATGGAGCCCCTGTCCCTTGGCGGGAGGCAATGTTATTGGAGAGCGGCATGGATGCGGCCAGGATCAAGAAGTCCATGGGAAGTATTCGTTGGTGGCTGCTTGAACCGTTGAACGGACTCTTATTAGAAGCCGAGGCGGAAAATGTGAATGTGATTGCCGCGGCTGATCCGGGCAGACCCGTTCTGATCGCTTATGTATCGGAAAGAACGGATATTCGGGTGGACGGCTCTATGAACACCGGGATCTATTCCTGGGTCTGGCTGAATCCGGCGAATGGGGAAGAGGCTGCTGTCCATGCTTCGCCATCGGGCCTTCGGATCGAGTCCGCCCCGTGGACGGGTGACGCTGTTTTGAGAGGGATATTAACATTAGGTACATAGGGGGAAACGTGCATGGCAGTATCGATTTCAGATTTTACGGTTTTGAATAATGGCGTGAAAATGCCTTGGCTTGGGCTGGGCGTATGGCAAGGGCGGCCCGAGGATGGGGAACATGTTGAGAATGCGGTCAAAGCTGCCGTAAGCATCGGCTATCGCAGCATCGATACGGCAGCCGGATACGAGAACGAACCGGGGGTCGGCCGAGCCATCAAGGCTTGCGGCGTGCCGCGTGAAGAGATTTTCATAACGACGAAGGTCAAAAATCCCGATCAAGGGTACGAATCGACGCTGCAAGCTTTCGAAATCAGCCGGAAAAATCTCGACTTGGATTATATCGATCTCTTCTTGGTGCACTGGCCTGTAGCGGGAAAATTTAAGGAAACATGGAGAGCGCTCGAGAAGGTGTATGAAGAAGGTTTGGTTCGGGCGATCGGCGTCAGCAACTTTCAAATTCATCATCTAGAAGATCTCTTGTCGGAAGCTAAAGTGGTGCCTGCCGTCAACCAGATCGAGCTCCACCCGAGATTGAGTCAAGTAGAGCTGCGCCAATATTGCAAGAGCAAAGGCATTCAAGTGGAAGCGTGGAGTCCGCTTATGCTCGGACGGCTGCTCACCGATCGGACAGTGACGGAATTGGCTGCAGTCTATGGCAAGACGCCTGCGCAAATCATTCTCCGATGGGATTTGCAACACGGCATCATTACCATCCCGAAATCCGTAAGCGCTGATCGTATTGCCGAGAATGCGAATCTATTCGATTTTGAGCTTTCCGGGAACGACATGGCCAAGCTGGATGGATTGAACCTCAACGAGCGCAGCGGTCCCGATCCGGATCATTTCGATTTTTAAGGGCGGAATGTCCTTCACTAGTGTAAGCTCGGCTCCACCATAAAAACACTGACCGCATGCGGTCAGTGTTTTTATGGTGGAGCCGATAGGGAGCGCCCAGTCCGAAGGAGGACAATGGGGGTTCGAACGCGCGGAAGACTGCGAAGCAGTCAGAGCACGCAATTCAATTTAACCTAGAAGAACGTCTTCGCAGAATCCTCTACTTTAGCAACTTTAATCAAGAATTGGATACTCCCTCGCCTCCACCAACCTTATCAGAAGAGACACATCAAGGAATCCAACATTATTTTACATCTAATAAGTGGATGATTTTTCCACTAATTATCAAGGTGGGGAAGTCGCCTTGTTTATGATATTTTGAAAGCGTATTCATAAAATGAAGAGGAGGTGATAAGCGACCAGGTTTTTTGGAACCGGAGTCGAGAGAAACCGGATGGGCGACGGACCTGAACCGCTCCCATCGCAGAGAAATACCAATCCATAAGGAGGTATGATTGTATGAGAAAGTTGTTCAACCGAATGTTCGTTTATACGCTGGCGGCCGTTATGATCGGCTCGTTCATGATCGGCGCGCCCTCGAAGACGGAAGCGGCGGGCAGCCAGGCCTATGCTTGGCGCAACGTCGTCACGGGCGCCGGCGGCGGATTTGTTCCGGGAATCATCTATAACGCCACGGAACCGAATTTGATCTATGCCCGCACGGATATCGGCGGAGCATACCGCTGGAATCCCGCCAACAGTAGCTGGATTCCGCTGCTCGACTTCGTCGGATGGGACGATTGGGGGAAAACCGGCGTCGACGCTCTGGCTACCGACCCTGTCGATCCGAACCGCGTCTATATCGCTGCCGGCACCTACACGAACGAATGGGATCCGAACTACGGGTATATTATGCGTTCGACCGACAGGGGGGACACCTGGCAGGCGACGCAGCTGCCCTTCAAGGTCGGCGGCAACATGCCGGGCCGGTCGATCGGCGAACGTCTGGTTATCGATCCGAACAAGAACAGCATCCTTTACTTCGGGGCTCGCAGCGGCAATGGTCTGTGGAAGAGCGCGGACTACGGAGTTACTTGGAGCAAGGTGACCAGCTTCCCGAACCCCGGGAACTACGTCCAAGACCCATCCAACTCGTATCAAGGCGATATTTTCGGACTGGCCTGGATCACGTTCGACAAGAGCACCGGCACGTCGGGCAACGCCACGCAAACCATCTACGCCGGGGTGGGGGATAAGGGAACGAGCATTTACCGCAGCACCGACGGCGGCGCTACTTGGTCGGCGGTTCCCGGCCAGCCTACCGGTTATTTGCCGCATCATGGCGTACTCTCGAACGGCAATCTCTACATCTCCTACAGTGATGGTATCGGTCCGTATGACGGGACGAAAGGCGACCTGTGGAAGTTCAACACGGCGAACGGGGCATGGACGAACATCAGCCCGGTGCCGAGCAGCAGCAGCGACAACTATTACGGCTACGGCGGCCTTGCCGTCGACGCCCAGCATCCGGACACGATCATGGTTGCCAGCTTGAACTCCTGGTGGCCGGACGCGATTCTATTCCGAAGCACCGACGCAGGCGCGACCTGGACCCGAATATGGGACTGGGCCCGGTATCCGAATCGAACTTTCAGGTACACGCAGGATATTTCGGCCGCCCCTTGGCTTGATCTCGAAGCCGTTTACGATGCAAGATCGCCAGAAGTGGCTCCAAAGCTGGGCTGGATGATCGGCGATCTGGAAATCGATCCGTTCAACTCGGACCGCATGATGTATGGTACGGGCGCTACCATATATGGAACGAACAATCTCACGACATGGGACAGCGGCGGCAAAATCAATATTACCGTCATGGCCAAAGGTCTTGAGGAGATGGCCGTCATCGATCTGATCAGCCCGCCGTCCGGCGCGCCTCTGATCAGCGCGGTAGGAGACGTTTCCGGTTTCCGGCACGACGACGTTACCGTCGCCCCCGCCAAAATACTGGCCAACCCGAGCAGCACGACCAGCCTCGATTATGCGGAGCTGAAGCCGAGTTATATGGCGCGTGTCGGTAAGGCGGATTACGCTGCCAATTCGCGGGCCAAATCTATCGCGCTCTCCAGCGACGGCGGATCCACCTGGTCGAACCCGAGCGCGGAGCCGAGCGGTACGACAGGCGGGGGCAACATCGCAGTGGCGGCGGATGGCAGCTCCTTGGTGTGGAGTACGCCGGATGTGGGCGTGTTCTACTCGAAATCGGGAGGAAAATCCTGGGCGGCCAGCACCGGCGTACCCGCGGGAGCGAAGGTCGCTGCCGACCGCGTGAACAAGAGCAAATTCTACGCCTTATCGGCCGGCAAATTCTATGTCAGCACCGATGGAGGCACTGCCTTCACCCAGACGACGGCCGCCGGCTTACCGACCGCAGGCGCCCTCAACTTCAAAGCGATGCCGGGCGTCGAAGGCGATATTTGGCTTGCGGGCGGCAATGAAACAAGCGGCGTATACGGCTTGTGGCACTCGACCAACTCCGGGGCATCGTTTACCAAGCTGGCGAACGTCCAGGAGGCCGATGTCGTCGGCTTCGGCAAAGCGGCGCCAGGGCAAACGTACATGGCTTTGTATGTATCGGCGAAGATCGATAACGTGCGCGGCATCTACCGCTCTGACGACGCGGGAGCAACATGGGTGCGGATCAACGACAACCAGCACCAATACGGCGTTACCAACAGCGCCATCACGGGCGATCCGCGAATTTACGGCCGAGTCTATATCGGGACCAACGGTCGAGGCATCATCTACGGAGACCCCGCAGGCAATCCTTGAACAACTCGTAAGTCGTAATGTCAAGGTGGCATCGCGTACAAACGCTCCTCGTCCCAATTGGACGAAGAGCGTTTTTTTGTTATAAGCTGGGGAGCGTTTTGCCGCCCCGTTTACGCGGGCATCCGCTACAGCTGCACCTGCCGCATCAGCCCATCTTCGCCGAAGGCGAGCGGGTCTATGCAGACTTCGCGATGATAGCCTTTTCCTTGCGTAAACCGGGTCAGCGGCGTGACGAACCGGTGATAAGCTATCCAATACTTATCGGAGCCGGGCTCTTGGAGAATCGAATGATGACCGGTGCCGAGCATATCCTTTTCCTTATTTTTGACAAGAACCGGGTAACGGTAAGTGATCGGTCCGTAAAGATGTTCCGACGTGCCATAGTTCACGCGATAATCCTCGCTGCCGGTGTCGTCGCAGGACCAAGTGAAGTGATAAAGCCCCCCGCGCCTCAGAACGGTGACCGCCTCCCGGAAGTCGTGCAGGCCGGCAAGATTTTTCATCGTATCCTCAGTTACGTTTACCATATCTTCGCTGAGCTGTACGATTGCAGGATGCGCATTTCCGAACAACAGGTAAGCCGTACCGTCATCCTCGAAAAAGACCGATGGGTCAATAGCCTGTCCCATGGCGATACCAAGTCGATTCGTCTGTTCCATGGTAATAAGCGGCTGCGGCTGCGCACGGAACGGGCCCGCCGGAGTCTCGGCCACCGCAACGCCTATGGCGCTCTCTCCGCTTTCCATTTTGCCGCAGAAATAATAGTAATACTTACCGTTTTTGCTGGCGATGGCTGGAGCCCATGCGCTGCCGACGGCCCACGGCACATCTTCCGTCGCAAGATCCAAAATCACGCCTTCGTCTCTCCAGATACGCATGTCAGCCGAAGAAAACGCATGAAATCGCGTACCCGACCAGCCCGTGAAACCATCGGTTGTCGGATAAAGGTAATAGCGGTCGCCGAACTTCACAAGATCCGGATCTGCGAATTGCCCAGGTAACACCTGATGGCCGTCTCCGAACGCCGCCAGAAGTCGGCTGCACTCAGCAGCGGTAATAGGGAGGACACCCCCGTGACGTTTCTTGGTTTTCCCCAAATCGAACGACCCATCCGGCAGAACCTTGAATTCACCGCTTTCAAGGTCGGAGGTCAGTAGAGGGAGGTAGCCCTTTCCTTCCGCAAAGCGATCCACGATAAGGCACCATTCCTCGCGGTCGTTGAGCTTGTAAATTTGCGGGCCTTCCACGCCTAACAATTCCTCCAAAACCGGAACGTGCAGAGGGGTAAATGAGTCTTTTTCCAGCGATGCGCCTTTTTCAACCCGGATATTCTTAGTCGTTTCATCCTTGGAATAACGGTAGTAGGTGCCGTTGTGGGCAATGATCGTGGTGTCGATGATGTGGTTTTCTCGTTCAATATACTTTTCCGTCGCTGTGAAGCTGCGGAAATCCTTGGTGCGGGCGCTATATATTTTTTGTTTCCGCTCTTCTTCCTGCGACTCCTGCGTCGCGGAAGCCCAAAACACCAAGAAATCGTCCGAGGCTTCGTCATATATCGCCTCCGGCGCCCAGACGCAGCCGGCTCCAGGTACTCCAAGCGTAACGGCCCACGGAGAAGACCACTGCACCAGGTCGGCGGATTCCCATACGATCATGTCGCGGCTTCCTTCATTCTGCGCAGCGGACCAGCCCTTTCCGTTTGCAATGCAAAGATCCGTAGCAATCAGATAAAACTTGTCCTCCTTGGGCGAGCGCACTAAGAACGGATCCCTTACGCCCTTTTCCCCCAATTCGGAACGCAGAACCGGTAAGCCCGCGTTCAGGTCTTTCCAATGCAGGCCGTCCTCGCTGTAAGAGAAATAGACCTGCTCGCCGTCAGGCTGTTCCCCGATAAAATGCACCAATAGATAACCCGAATATCTGCCATGATGTACTGACAAAATAAGCCCTCCTTACTGCAATCAAGTTGCATAAGAATAGAATACTCCCCTCGCCTCCACCATGTAAATCCACAACCGCATGAGGTTGTGGATTTTGCTTTGGCGAATAAAAAACCGCGACCCAAGAAACCGCCACGAAGTAGTCGGTTTCGTATGGGGCGCACAGTTTACCCATTTATGTTCTCCAGGTTAACATTGTACAGAAACTCAAGCTGCTTCTTCATGAATATGCTTGGAATCAGGGGGAAAAGCGCGTTGCGCAAGGCGACGGGCAGGCGCCCATCGAGCTGGGCAGCGCGTCCGATACGGCTCGACATCCGGGCGATCGTTCCGGTTCGCTTCACGCGGTCGCGATCGAATCCTCTCAATGCGCTCGGAACATCCGATTCTCTTCTCATATGCTCTGCGAGGAACAAAGCATCTTCAATCGCTTGGCCGGCGCCTTGCGCCAAGTTGGGCGTCATAGCGTGCGCGGCATCGCCGATCAATACGGCGCGACCGTAACCAAACTTGGAGATCGGCGGCAAATATTCAATATCGTGATGCAGCGGCCGCGCATGGCGCGAAAGCTCTAGCAGCTCTGGGATAGGTCGATGATATCCCTTAAACCTCTTGGCCAAGTCCGTCACCGTTACCCGTTTCATATCGGAGTCGGCGAAGGGGGCGTTCACGCAGGCGTACCAATAGATGCGGTTGCCCGTAAGCGGGACGATGCCGAATCGTCCATCCCGGCCCCATGTTTCCGATAATAGATCCGGGTCATGACGGATTGAGGCATCCGTATCGACAACCGCACGCCAACAGGTATATCCGGAATATCGCAGCCGCGCATCCGGAAGCAGGGCCTGCCGGATGGCGGATCGGATTCCGTCCGCTCCCACCAGCAAGTCGCCTTCCTCCGCCGATCCGTCTTCGAACCATACTTTTACGCCGTTCGCATCCTGCTCGAATCTTGTACAGACTTTCCCGGTCTTGACGATGTCCCCCGGTTCCAAAGCATTCATCAGCAAGCTTAGCAGCTCCGCCCTGTCTACATTCATTTGATTCGGACCGTACTTATCCGCGAGCTCGTCCGTCGCCGTACGGCTCAGCTGCTTCCCCTGCTTCGAGAGGATAAGAATCTGCTTCATGGGCCTGCCGATCCGCTGAAGTGGTTTCTCTAATCCGAGCATTTGTAGCGCCCGCACCGCATTGGCTCCGATACCGAGTCCGGCCCCGCTGAACCGCACCTCCGGCTTGCTCTCATAGACGCTGACATTCCATCCGATTCCGCGCATGGCGATCGCAGCGCTTAAGCCGCCAATGCCTGCGCCAACGATGATGACCTTCATGAGGACATCAACCGCCTCTCCATTATTAATCTGTTCCTGCATCTTCTACTTGCGAAATTCCTTACGCCCATCATCCGACAAGCTTCCCTCCAACAAGATCGAGAAGACGTGTTGAAACATATCCGTGAACGTATAAGATGTCCCTGTCATGAACTGCGGATGTTCCAAATGCTGCAGCGCGTTCAGCAGCAGATTCGCGATAATTACGGGCGGAATGTCCTTACGAAAATAGCCATCGCGCGCTCCCTGCTCGAATAATCGGATCAGATTGCCGGTGATAATCCCCTTACGGCGTTCTTCCAACCGTTCATAAGCCTCCGGGGCGGCCCGCTGCATGTCCTCGATAGCCGATACCTGAACGGAAGCGAACCGCTGGCGGACAATCAGGAGGAATGCCTGAATTTTTTGGGTAATATTCATGCCCGGGTCCATGGCGATCTTATCGATCTCTTGCTCGAAACTCGAATAGAAATCATCGATAACGGCGTTCAACAGCTCCTCCTTGCTCTGGAAATACTTATAAAGCGTCGACTTGCTCATCTTGAGCTCCGAAGCGAACTGCGCGATCGATACGTGAGAGTACCCGCTTGTCGCAAACTTACGGCTTGCATACTGCAGAATTCGCCGCCTTGCTTTGTCATCCGAATTCTGTTGATTCATCGTCGGCCTCCCGTGCAATTCCTCGCGGTACTATAAGTTCTAATGCGGTACTATGGTTACGATCCTATTCCTAACTTCTGCTTTTGTCAAATGTCCGCAAGTTCGCGCGGCCGTAACGAGAGAGTCAACTCGCGTATGGTACAATTGACTCAAGAGGCTTCCAGTAATCCCGTGGAGGCCGGGAAAGCGGCGCGATATTAAGGTTGTGCGGAGGTTAACCAGGATAATGGTTAGAAGTCTTAAAGGGATGGTTCAATGAGCACCAAGCGCTCAAGTACGGAAATCGCCTCCATTACGAATGGGACACCGTTTTACTGGAACGATCGGCCTCTCATATCTTCGTACTAGGCGAATATGGCAGGAAGCTGCACCATCATACCAAGGAGAAGATTTTTACTGTTGAGAACTGGACCATCGAATTCTTCTCGTTCGATTCGTGGTTTACCGTAAGCGTGGATGTGAGGAACGGGAAAATTCAGCAGTACTATTGCAACATCAACGAGCCCGCCAAAATTGAGGGTAACACCGTTTCTTTCGTCGATCTGGACCTAGACCTTATCCAAAGAAACGGGGAATGGATGGTCGTCGATGAAGATGAGTTTGAAAGGAATTCGGTTAAGTTCTCTTACCCGGATCCGCTCATCCAGAGGGCCAAGCTTGAATTGGCAAGCTTGCAAGCTCGCATCCATAACAAGGAGTTCCCTTTCGAAGGGTCGCTCGAACGCTTCATTGATCGAATTCCAACTAACGACACATCATGGACTTCGATTCGACCGGTTGCATCTATCCAGTTTCTGCCTACTGAACATATTCAACCTAGTGCTTAATTTTCCCGCATTACAATGCGAATCCCTTTCTCCTATAATAACCTCAAGGCTGGCTGAGCACGCTTACAAATGCTCAAGACCAAGCAAGAGAGGGAGGCGCAACATAATGGGAAGATGGACAAGACCCTGGTTGGCGAAGCTTCTGATCATCGCGATTGTGGCATCCGCATTGCCGATCGGCGTCCACGCAGAGGGGAGCAACGGTGTAACCGTTCCTGCTCCACTGTACAGCTGGGGCTTCAACAACGGCGAAGTACAAGGTTCGACGGTGGCAAACAACGCGAACATGAACGACAGCGAATCGGTTGCCGCCTTGCGCGGAAACGCTGCGGTGATGAACGACGAACAACGCGGCGAAGTGCTTTCCTTGCCGGGAGGAGCTGCCGGAGGCGGCTGGTTATCGCTGCCCAACGATTTGTACAGCCAGGTCACGGACCAACTGACCGTCGCGATGTGGCTGAAGGTGCCAACGGGAGCGACTCCGTACACCAGGCTGCTATCTTCGACTTTGGCGGAGAAGGGACTTACGTACAACGGGTCCAGCAACAGCTGGAACGACCCAGAATTCTCGATCGTTACGGGCGGCGAAACGTACAATCATCGGATCTTCATCGGGACTTCCCCGACATCCGCAGCCGCGTACAAAGGGGATGTCGCATGGCCGGCCCAACTCGCGAAAGACCGGTGGCAGCATCTTATCGTATCCATGAATAAAACAGACGGGTCATATCGCGTATACTTGGACGGCAGTCCGACCGGGTCGAGCGGGCTCGTGAGCGGTAACAGCACGGCTGGCGCGACCGTGAACTCCGTCGTGCAAGCATTTTTTGACCGGCCTTATTTGGATGCGCTTACACATAACGACTTCGGAAGGTCGTTATATCAGTCCGACCCGGATATGACCGGCAAGTTCGATGACATTCAGCTCTATAACGCGGCGCTCTCCGCCGAACAAGCCGGCTTGCTGTACCATTCCTACGACAATTCCGATCTCGACAAATACGTTGCCTATCATTATTCCTTCGAGCAAGCGGAAGGGTCGGTCGTGCGCAATGAAGTGACGGGCAGTCCGGATGCCCAGCTTGGCAGCACGGCTGCCGTCGTCGACGACTCGGACCGCGGCGGCAAAGTGCTGAACCTTCCGGGAGGCGCGGCGAACGGGGGGAGCTGGCTTACGCTTCCCGGCAATCTATTCGCCGGCGTCAACGGAACGAACGGGTTCGCGATTTCCCTCTGGCTGAAGGTGCCGATGAATCAGAATGCGAGCTATACGAGACTGTTCTCCGCAAGCCCGCATCCGCTGGGAGCGTCGTTCTCCGGGGCCAGTTGGTGGACGGATCCCGAGCTTGCCCTCGTCAGAGGCGGCGGCGATTACAATATGAGGCTGTTCGCGGGTATCGCGGCGAATGGCGCGGCAACGGACGGCGTCGACATCGTCTACCAGGATTCCTTCAAGGCGGATCAATGGCAGCATCTCGTAATGACGATGAAGAATGATGCCTACGCCGTCTATCTGGATGGCCGCCGAATCGCCGATGTGAACAGTGCCGTGATCAAACGGTTCGGATCGACCAACATCTCCTCCGTCTTGCCCAAGTTTTTCGATAGCGCGTATTTGCAGCAACTGGTCCATGCTGCGATCGGGCGATCCCTATACGCGTCGGACGGAAATTTCACGGGAAAAATCGACGATTTCAAATTCTATACCCGGTACTTGACGGAAGAGGACGTCGCGAAAATGACGGGAATCGGAGATCCCGCCGAGCTGATCGCCCTCCTGAACCAAGCGGAGAGCATCGAGCAGGGAGATTATTCGGACGCATCCTTCCAGTATTTGCAGTCGGTTATCGCGGAAGCGGAAGCGCTGCTTGCCGATAACAAAGCTTCCCAAGGACAGATCGACCAGATGCTCAAGAAGCTTCAGAGCGCCATAGACAATCTGAAGAGTCCGCTGCCGGAAGGAATCGCGCCCGATTACTACTACACCTTCGATCAGGCTCCTAACGCCGACCGAGGGGTGTTAAACGAGAAACCCGGCGGGACTTATGATGCCAAGCTGGAGAGCGGAGCCGGCGTCATCTCGGACGCCGAAAGGGGTTCCGTCCTGAATTTGCCCGGGGGACCGAACGGCGGGGGAGGATGGCTGGGCCTTCCGGCAGATCTGTTCGAAAACGTGGCGGCGACCGGCGGATTCACCGTGGCGATGTGGGCCAAGCTGCCGAACGACGTTCACGGCTGGTCTCGGTTATTCGATGCGGGATCGGCGAATTACGGCTCGAATCAGGCACCTTTCATATATGTGGCGTCCCAGAACGGAAGCGAGGTCAATACGGGGGACGGCAAGCAATATATGAACGGGTATGGGATCCCCAAGAATGATTGGGTCCATGTGGCCTATTCGATCCAGGATGGCCGGCAGACGATTTACGTCAACGGCTCGCCCGTACAATCCATGGACGCGGACAATCGCATCTTCGCTCTGGCGAGTGCGTTTACGAAAAACGCCATCGGACGCTCCCGTTTCACCGCGGATCCGGATTTGAAAGCGAAAATCGACGACGTCATGATTTTCAAAACGGCCCTGCGCTCCGACCAAGTGCTGAAGCTTGTCGGCGACGGATACAATGCGACGTTAGCCGGCATTCGGATCCAGGACCGCTTCATCCCGGCGACTCCTAACGAGACGGCGTTGTATGATCCGGTTTCCGACGTGTCCCAAATCCCGGCGCCGGAGCTTATCGTTCCGCAGCCTGCGATTCCTCAGGCAACGGCCGTGGTGCGGAAGGCCGGCACCTTCAACTACCGGATCGAAGTGACCTCTTCGAACGGCAAGGCGAAGGCTGCCTATGATTTGTTCTTCACGGACCCGGCCAAGGGAGCGATCGCCAACTTCTATATGGACCGGTCGAACGGACCGATCATGCACGGCGCTTCCGGTTTCCTCTATGGGATCAGCGAGCCCAACGTGCCTACGCTCGATCTGTTGACGCCGTTGAAGCCCAAGGTCGTCGTTCAGAAAGCGCCCGGCGGTCTTCAGCATCCGACGGGAGACGGCGTTCGGGTATCGGACACCGTCCTGGAAGCGGGCGCGGAACAGATCCAAATTTACATTCAGGATATGTATTACCAGTGGCCTTATGAATTTAAGGGACTAGACCAATACGAACAGTTGGCTGTCGAGACGGTACGCAAGATCAAGCAGCAGCGGAACAAGGACAAATACGTCTTCGTGCTGTTCAATGAGCCGGATCAAATCTGGTTCGGGGGCAATATGGATGCGGACGGTTTCTTCGCCGCCTGGAAGCGGTTGTACGACGCGGTCAAGGCGGAGGATCCCGAAGCCAGGGTCGCAGGTCCGAACTTGGCCGGCTACAACAAGAATGTCATGAACGGATTCATGCAATACTGCAAAACGAACGGATGCATCCCGGACGTCATGACGTGGCATGAGTTGGGGAACGGAGCAAACAACGGTTTCGAAGCGGACTGGGAGTCCCATTATGAGCATTACCGCGGGCTTGAAGCCGCCTACGGGATTCCGGCCAAACAAATCGTCATCAACGAATATTCCTGGTTCGAAGATCCGGGCGCGGCGGGAAGCATGATTCAGTGGCTGTCCCGGTTGGAGGCCAAGAAGGTGTACGGTTCGATCGCCTACTGGCATCTGGCCAATTCCCTGAACGAGCTGGCCGCGGACGCGAATAAGCCGAACGGGGCATGGTGGCTGTACAAATGGTATGCGGATATGTCCGGCGATACCGTCGATATCGAGACGACAAACGCCAAATTCGACGGACTTTACGGGCTCGCTTCCGTTGACAATGCCGAATCGCGGGCATACGCGCTGTTCGGAGGCCAGGACGGCGTCGCGACGGCATCCTTGCACCATTTGGCGAATACCGCAGCGTTCCAAGGCGCCGACAAGGTTCATGTGAAGCTGTACCGCACCAAATTTACCGGCTACTATGGAACGCTGGAATCGCCGCGGATCGAATTCGACGGCAACGTGGATCTCGTTCAAGGCAATCTGTCGATCACGGTTCAAGATGCGCATGCTTTGGACGGTTTCTATGCGATCGTGACTCCGGCTACGGATGAACCGTCCCGATCGATCGGCAGCTATGAGCGGGTATGGACGCGGACCTACGAAGCGGAACAAGCCCAATTGGCCGAAGGGGTCGCCATCGGGTACTGGGATGCGAGCCCCGTGTCCGACGGGAAATACGTAAGAGGACTCAGCTCGGAGTTCCGCACGGTCACCTATACCGTTGACGTTCCGCAATCCGGCGCCTACAAGCTCGAGGTCTTTTACGGGAACGAGGCTCCTCCGACGAACGGGAAAAACCGGGCGCAAGGACAGCTCGCCAAGCAGAAGCTGACGATCGACGGAAACGAGTACGGAGAGCTCGTCTATGATTCCACGGTTTTCGCCGACTACTTCAAGAGCAAAGCGCTCTATCTCGACTTGACGGCGGGCGTGCATACCCTGCAGTTCGGCAAGAGCGGGGGCGCCGACGCTACGCTGGATAAGGCGGACTTGACTTGGATCGGTCAAACGGGATCGAGAAGCGAGCCTGCTTACGTACTGGAGGCGGAGGAGGCGCAATACGGCGAAGGCTTCAGCTTTGCCCGTTCGAGAGCGGGGTTCCGCTCCGGCGGCTACGCGGAAGGCAGCGGCGAAATGGTATTTACGGCAGTCGTCAAAGAGAATGGCTATTACGATCTTGAGCTTGGCTATGCGGCGGATGAAGGAAGCATGGTTCATCTGTCCCAACGGATCGTGAAGCATCCTTCCGACGCCTCCGCGGAAGCCGTCCTCTCGACCGAATGGAGTCCGATGGACCGGATCAAATTGGACGCCTCCAAAGGGAAGATGACTTCGGCTCGCGGTCCGAAGCTGTATTTGACGGCCGGCGTCAATCTGATCAAGCTGGAAGTCGCTTCTCCCGCGGCCATCGACTACATGAAGCTGACGTGGGACGCGAAGACGACCGAAGAGCAGACGATCGTTGTCGAAGCCGAGCAAGCCAGTCTCTTCGGCACCGCCGCGATCCTGGACAATGCCAACGTTTCCGGCGGCAAGCTGGTGACGGGAATCGGGGAGAGCAAGGCGAACGGCATCACGATTACCGTGACCGTGCCGGAGAAGGGGAGCTACAAGCTGTCCATCGATTATTCGAACAACGAGCCGGCTCCCCCGATTGTGACCGCCGAGCATCCGACGGGATACATTCATCCTTACAACACGGACCTCGTGGAGCGGTACGCCCAAATCGCGGTGAATGACGGCACTTCGCAAACCATCTACTTCATCAATACCTTATCGTGGGATTCCACGCGAAATACGGTTGTCGACGTTACGCTTCGCAAAGGCGTGAACAAGATTACGCTGTATAACGACAACTCCTACCGTTTCAGCAATGTCGTGCAGTATGCGCCGAACTTCGATAAGTTTGGTGTCACGAAAGCCTACTTGGACGAGAAATCCTGGAGCAAACCCGGGAAGCCGAACTAAACGTATGAAAGCAAGAAAGCCCGGGCGGACAGCCTGGGCTTTCTTGTGCTTGGCAACGCGGAAGATGCTCCAGGAAGGGCCTGACGCTCGCCAGCAATAAACCATTCAGGTGTGGGGACTCAGTCTAATATACGGAACCCCGACCGGAAGAGTCGGGGCGTGGGAAGTATGACCGTGCGCTCCCGAAAAGATGCAAAACAGCATGTTTTTCATCGTCTCAATACCAAGGATAAAGAAAACCTGCAAAATTACATGAATTTGCTTTGCTATCTCTATGAATATCGGCCCGAAAACCTGCAAATTCGCAGGAATATTGGATTTGTAAGCCCATATGGGGCGAAATTCCTGCACTTTCGCAGGAATCAGTAACCGATTAGGCAAGCTATAACTTGCCTAATCGGTTTGCCAACAATATGCTTGCCTGCTAAGCAGAGACCAGCCCTTAGCCATTACCCTTTAACGGCGCCCGCAGTGACGCCCTTCGTGATCTGCTCGTTAAACACCGCGTAGATGATGATCGCCGGGATGGACGTCAGCACCATGACCGCGAATTGGGAGCCGTAATCGGAAGAATATTGGCCGGCGAAGTTCATCACCGAGAACGGAAGCGTCTTAAGCGAATCCTTGCTAAGAAACGTCGAGGCCATGATGAACTCGTTCCAGCAATTGAGGAACGTCGTGACGATGATCGTGACGAGCGCGGGCTTGAGGAGCGGCGCGATGATCTGGAACAGCATGCGGTAGATGTTGCTGCCGTCCATGAGCGCCGATTCTTCCATCTCCTTCGGGATGCTCCGCATGAATCCGCTGAGCATGAACGTACCGAGCGGAACGGATACGGCCGTATAAGGCAGAATCAGTCCCAGGTACGAATCGGTCAAGCCCAATTCTTTGAAAATCGCGAAGTTCGGAAGCAGCGTGGCATGAATCGGAATCATGATGCCGAGCAGCAGAATGGAATAGAGCAAGGCGCGCATTTTCCACTGCATGCGGATAAACGCGTAAGACAGCGTTAACGATAAGACGACGGTCAACAGTATCGTTACCGAAGAGACAATCAAGCTGTTAATCAGATATTTTAAAAATTTCCCGTCCACCCAAGCGTTGAGGTAATTTTGCCATTGCGGCGAACTAGGCCATTTCAGAATGCTGTCGGAATAGAAATCGGCGCTCGTATTGAACGAGAAATCGATGAGCCAGATGAGCGGGAATAATTGTCCTAAGGCGACGATTAGGAAAAAGATCCAGATTCCCGTTTTCTTGCGTGTTCTCATGTGGTCGCCCTCCTTAGAATTCCGTCGCATCGCTGCGAGTGAATCGGTTGCTCAGATAAGTCGCGATCAAACAGACGATGACGAACAAGATGGATATCGCGTTGGCATAGCCGTATTGGCTAGCCGAGAAGGCTTTGTTGTACAGGTAAACCGCCAAGAATTGCGTGGCATCGCCAGGTCCGCCGTTGGTGGTGAGGAACACCGTCTCCATCTGCTTAAGCGCCGTGATGATGGCCAGCGTCACTTGGACCGCGATAACCGGCTTCAGCAGCGGCACCGTAATTTTCAAGTGCAGCTTGAGGCCCGAAGCTCCGTCCAATTGAGCGGCTTCGTACAGGTCTTCGGAGATTCCCTTGACCCCTGCGTAATAGAATAGGAGTCCCCAGCCGAAGCCGGCCCAGATGAGGATGAACAGCATAGAGCCGAGCGCCGTGCTGCTCTCGCCGAGCCAGGCATGCTTCAGCATGTCCAAGCCGACGAAGTCGAGCACCTTGTTGAGCATGCCGAACGTAGGATCCAGCAAGGAGAGCCACATTTTCGAGATGACGACGACGGAGATGACGCAAGGGATAAAGAAGATCGTACGGAACACTTTCTCCGCTTTGCCTCCGATCCGGTCCAAGAGTACGGCGAAGAAGATACAGATCGGATGTTGAAGGACGATAAAGCCGATCCCCAGAAGAATGGCGTTCCGCAAGGCCAGCCAGAACTTCGCGTCGTGGAACAGCAGGTTGGAATAGTTGTCGAAGCCGACCATCGTCAATTTCGTTCCGGGTGCGACCGTATCGGTGAACGAGTAGTAGCCGCTCAGAAGGATCGGCGCCAGGAAGGTAAGCGCGAAGAGAAGCATCCCGGGGGCCACGAACAGGAAGATCGCCGTTTTGTTTCGAAACACTCGATGCATGATTATCTCTCCATCCTTTGGAAAGGGATAAAGACAGGAGCGCCCTGTCCTTATCCCCTCCGTCTATGCGATTACTGGCTGTCCGCCGCCGATTGGAGCGCCGCTACCAGGTCTTCGGGAGACTGGTTGCCTGCGAAGAATTTGCCGAACGCGTTCTGGGTATCGTCCTTGTACTTAGGCGTGCCGTAGTCGATGAAGGAAGCGCCGGCCGTCGAGGTCGCTTTCACCAGAATGTCGGTCAGCTTCTTCTGAACTTCGCTCTCCGAACCGGTCAGCTCGTACTTCTGCGCCGGTACGGCAGCTCCCGTATCCCAAGCGGTCTTCGCCCATTGGTTCGCGCTCATCAGGTAATCGAAGAACTTCTTCGCTTCTTCAGGGTGCTTCGAGCTGCTTACTAGCACATAGCCGCCGCCGTTCCAAGCGATCAGATCGTCGATCTTGCCTTTGCCGTCTTCCGCGATCGGGAATTGGATAACGCCCAGGTTGTCGCGGAATTCCTCCGGAAGGCTCGCGTTGGTCGCCATTCCGGCTTCCCAGGAGCCCATGTACCACATCGCCGCTTTGCCTTGAGCGAACAGGTTCTGGGATGCGCCGTAATCGGCCGTCATGAAGGAATCTTGGAAAATCTTAACGTCGCGCAGCTGCGCGAGATATTGAGCGGCTTTAAGGAAGCTATCGTCTTCCGCGAGCTTCTTCTTCTTATCGATGGTATCCAGAATGAGGTTCTGATCGCCGCTGTAACGCTGAACGATGTTCTGGTACATCAACCCGAAGCTCCACAGGTCTTTGCCGTTGGTGGACATCGGGGCGATGCCCTTGTCGCGGAACGCCTTGGCCGCGTCAATCAGTTCGGAGAACGTCGTCGGCACCTTGACGCCGTTGTCTTCGAACAGCTTCTTGTTGTAATAGATCACTTCGTAGTCGCTGTTGCGAGGCAAGCCGTACAGCTTGTCGTTAAACGTGAACGACTTGTACACGCCCGGCAGGAAGTTGAATTGTTCGCCTTCGTATGCCTTCGGATCAAGCTCCTTGACGTAACCGGCTTGAACGAGCGTGCTGAGTTCGGCGCCGCCGTGAACCATCGAGATGTCGATCGGCTCGTTGGAGGACATATAAGCCTTCAGCTTGTTCTTGAACGGTTCTTCGGCGAGCGTCTCCACGTCGATCTTGACGTTCGGGTTCTCTTTGATGTAATTGTCGATAACCGTCTGTTCGGCAAGCCCTTGCCCGGACTTGCGGTCCGGCAGGTTCGAGAAGAAGCGAAGCGTTACCTTGCTCTCGCCGCTTCCGTTGCCGCCGTTACCGGTGTCCGATGCCGTGTTCGAGTTGTTGTCGCCGCCGCAAGCGGACAGCGCGCCGACGGACGCGATCGCTAGAGTCAGTACGGACGCACGCGTCCAGTTGGAAATTTTCTTCATCTTTAATCCCCCTGATCTTCGATTCGGACCTGATGGTTCCAGTCCCCGTTCTGATCATAGCAAGCCGCCGGCAGGCCGGTCAGTAGAGAAAAAAAGACGAAGGTAGACGATTGTCGAATCCTTCGCCGAAGACATTGTGAACGTCGGGCAGGAAGACTAGAATAACATCAAAGAATCGTAAAGGCTTGTGATCCGCATGCTGCGCGCGTATCTGAAATTAAGTCTCAAATATAAGATCATCATCTTGTTCACGCTGCTCATGACGATTTTCTCCGTTGCGCTTGGATATTATGCCATTCAGACGTCCCGGACCCAGATCGTGAGCAAAGTCAGCTCCACCAATCTCGGAGTCGTTCGGGTCGCGGAGAACAATATGCAATTGATGCAGCGGGCCGTCTCCAATTGGGTGACGGTGTTCGCCATGGATCCGTTCATCCAGAAGACTCTCCAGCAGGATGAACGCCCGTCCGGTTCGCTGGATCCGCTGTTATATACCGGCTCGACGGCAACGCTGATGAATCAGATGCTGCTGACGGGCAACTTCGACTATGTCGCTTTGTATGGCAAGGATGGGCCGCCGCTGTTCCAAGTCGCCACCGACGACAGCAGCGGATCCGGCACGATTCAAGAGATCGCCGCCAGCCGCATCTACGACGAGACCGCCGCTTTGCGCGGGTCTCCCCTCTGGTTTCCGCTGACCGAGGAGAACAACGTGTTCATTCGGAACAACCGGAAAGATAAGATCGGCATGACCCGCATCGTGCGGAACGTCAACAACGGCTCCGCGATCGGCTTTATTTTCGCGGGCGTCAACCGGGAGACGATCATGGGGCAATACTTGGCCAATCTATATGATAAGGATCACGGAATCGTCATTCTCGATTCGACCGGAACCCCTCTTCTTGAAGCCGGCAAATCATTCTATCAGGCGGACCGTTCGGAATGGGCCGAGCTCCGATCTACGGTCCCGGAGTCCGGTTCAAGGGTCGTCAAGCTGAACGGAGAGAACTTGCTGCTGACGTACAGCAAGGGGGAGAACGGCTGGGATTACCTCTACGCGGTTCCGCTCGGCACGCTGACCAAAGAGTTGAATTCCATCAAGCTGTTCGTTGCTCTGCTGATCGGAGGATGGCTCCTCATGAGCATTCCCGTCATGCTGCTGCTGACCTCGTTCCTGACCGCCCCGATCAAAAACCTGCTCTTGTCCATGCGCCGCTTCCAGAACGGCCAATTCGACGAGAAGGTCGAGATCAAGTACGGCGATGAAATCGGCTATTTGAGCCAAGGCTATAACAACATGGTGGCGAACATCAAGGCGCTGGTCGACGACGTCTACGTGCTCCGCCTTCGGGAGCAGGAAGCGGAGCTGAAGGCGCTGCAGGCGCAGATCAACCCTCATTTTCTGTACAACATGCTCGATACGATCTTCTGGGAAGCGGAAGCCGCGGGCCAGGAACGAATCAGCGAGATGATCATCAACCTGTCCCGCCTGTTCCGCCTCAGCCTGAACCGCGGCAAGAGCTTCACCAGCGTCTCGAAGGAGCGGGAGCTTCTCGGGCTCTATCTGAGCTTGCAGAAGATGCGGTTCCGGGACGTGCTGGATTACCGGATCGATATTCCCGCCGAGCTGGACGACTATGTCATGCTGAAGCTGCTCCTGCAGCCGTTCGTCGAGAACGCGATCGTTCACGGCATCGAGCGCAAGAGGGGCGGCGGCTTCGTTCGCGTCTCGGGCGTCCGGGAAGGAGATTGCTTGCGGTTCATCATCGAGGATACCGGTTCGGGAATGGAACCCGAGGAGATGGCCAAGCTGACCGAGATCCCAAGGGAGAGCGACGTGAACGTCGCCCGCGAGACGGGAGGTTACGCCGTTCGCAACGTGATCGAGAGGTTAAAGCATTATTACAAGGACGGCTATCGGCTCCGCTATGACAGCGAACCGGGCAAGGGAACGAAGGTTGAGATCGTCATTCCTGCAATCCTTCAAAACGGGGAGAGTGAAGAGAATGTTCCGACTGCTTATCGTTGACGACGAGGAGAGAGCCCGGACGGGAATCCGGACATTGATCGATTGGGCGGCGCATCGGATCGAGATCGTCGGAGAAGCGCGCGACGGCGCGGAAGCGCTGGAGATCATGAAGCTCAATCGCGTCGATATTCTGCTGACGGACATTCGGATGCCGGTCATGGACGGACTGGAGCTGATCGAGCGCGTCGCCGAAGTATATCCGAACACGAAAAACGTCATCATGAGCGGGTACGACGAATTCGCCTACGCCCAGAAAGCGATGACCGCCGGCGCCTCCCGCTATCTGCTCAAGCCGAGCCGCAGGCAGGAAATCCTCGATCTGGTCGTGCAGCTGACCGAGGAGATCGCCGACGAGAGGCGCGAGGAGGAACGGCTGGAGGAGCTGAAGAGCGGCTTCAGGGAGAGCTTCCCCTTCTTGAAGGAAAATGCGCTGAGCCGGTTGGCGCTCACGGAACGCCCGCCTTACGATCGGCTATTGGCCAACCTGAAGCTGAACGATATCTCGTTCCCGTTCACGTTCTTCGGCGCTTTGGTCGTTCAGATCGACGATTTCCACCGGGTCCAACAGAGTTATGGCAGCGTCGATATCGAACTCTTCAAGTATGCCTTGAAAAATATCGCCGAGGAAACGTTCGCGCCCTTATGCCGATGCGCCGCCTTCGAGCACCACGACGACCTCTTCCTTCTTCTGAACGCGGAGGAGTGGCTGGACGCGAAGACGCTCGTGCCGTACGCCGAAGCGATTCAGCGCAATTCGGAGCGCTATCTCAAGTTCACCGTATCCGTCGGAATCGGAAGCTTCGACCGGAGCATCCGGCATCTGCGAGCGTCTTGCCGGGAAGCGGAGAAGGCGCTGAATGCCCGGTTCTACGGCGGCAACGGAAAGATCGCCGATTATCTGGAAGCGGCCGAGGAAGAGGATTTCACCCATTCATCCTATCCGCTTGCGGATGAGAAGGCCGTGCTTCAAGCGATCGCGAAGGGAGAGCAAGCGGCGATCCGGGACAGCCTGCAGGCGTTTCTCTCCGCTCTGCAGCCGGAGAGCTCCCTGAAGGAGAGCGTCATCAATTCGATTTTTGCCCTATACTTCGCGCTCTACCGGGATTGCATCGAGAAGAACGTGAACGTTCACGAGGTGTTCGGCAGCGGCTTGGACGAGATCACCCGCATGTTGGCCCGTTCCGGCCTGGAGCATATTATGGCTTCGCTCACCGATACGGCGCTGAAGATAGCCGAGCATCTGAACGCCCGGAAGAACGGCAACAGGCTGTTCGAATCTGTGCTGGCTTATGTCCGGGAGCACTTCCGCAAGGATATCAGCCGGGAATCGGTCGCTCGCGAGGTGTACGTTACGCCGGGTTATATCAGCTACTTGTTCAAGCAGCAGATGCAGACGAGCTTCATCGATTACTTGCACCGAATTCGCATCGAGCACGCTTCCCGCCTTCTGAAGGACCACAGTCTGCGAATTTCCGATATCGCGCATGAATCCGGCTACCAGGACGAGAAGTATTTTTTCCAAGTGTTCAAGAAGCATACCGGAATGACGCCGAATCAGTACCGAAATAACCTATAGAGGATAGATAAGGGAGAGACCGACGATGAAAAAGCTGCTTTACGGGGTTGCTTACTACGATGAATATATGCCTTACGAGCGTTTGAGCACGGACATCGAGATGATGAAGACCGCCGGCATTAACCTAGTCCGCATCGCGGAGTCGACATGGAGCACGCACGAGCCGCAGAACGGCGTGTTCGACTTCTCCAGCGTGGATCGCGTGCTGGACGCCATGCATGCGGCGGGCATTCACGTCATCGTCGGAACGCCGACGTACGCGGTGCCGACCTGGATGGTCAAGGAGTATCCGGACGTGCTGGCGGAGACGCCCGATGGCCCCGGACGATATGGAGCCCGGCAGATTATGGACATCGCGAATCCGACGTACCTCTTCTACTCCGAACGGATCATCCGCAAGCTGATCGGGCGCGTCTGCGGCCATCCCGCGGTCATCGGCTATCAGGTCGACAACGAGACGAAGCATTACCGGACGAGCGGCCCGAACGTGCAGCTCCGGTTCGTCAAATACATGAAGGACAAATTCGGCACGCTGGAGCGGCTGAATCGGGAATTCGGCCTTGATTACTGGAGCAACCGGATCAATAGCTGGGAGGATTTTCCGTCCGCCGTCGGCACGATTAACGGAAGCCTGGGCGCGGAATTCGCGCGATTCCAGCGGCAGCTTGTCACCGAATTTCTGGCATGGCAGGCTTCCATCGTGAACGAGTACAAGCGCCCGGATCAATTCGTGACGCATAACTTCGATTTCGAGTGGCGGGGTCATTCGTTCGGCGTCCAGCCGGACGTCGATCACTTCGAAGCGGCCAAGGCGCTCGACATCGCGGGAGTCGATATTTACCATCCTTCGCAGGACGAGCTGACCGGGAAGGAAATCTCGTTCGGCGGCGACTCCACCCGTTCGCTGAAGGAAACGAATTACTTCGTGCTGGAGACGCAGGCGCAGGCTTTTCCGAACTGGACGCCTTACCCCGGGCAGCTGCGGCTTCAGGCGTTCAGCCATCTGGCCTCCGGAGCCAACATGGTCGAATACTGGCATTGGCATTCGATCCATAACTCGTTCGAGACGTACTGGAAAGGCTTGCTCAGCCACGATCTGGGAACGAATCCGACTTATGAAGAAGCGGCCACGATCGGCCGCGATTTCGCCCGGCTGTCGCCGAGGCTCGTCAACCTGAAGAAGAACAATCGAGCTGCCGTGCTCGTCAGCAACGAAGCATTGACGGCGCTCGAATGGTTTAAGCTGCCCGGAGGGAACGTTCGCTACAACGATATCGTCCGCCTGGCGTACGACCGGCTGTACGAGATGAATATCGGCTGCGACATTGTGCATCCAGGCTCCAGTGTAGCGTTCGAGAAGTACGAGATTATCGTCGTGCCGGCGCTTTACGCTGCGTCGGACGAGCTATTGGAACGGCTGAATCGGTACGTGGAGAACGGCGGCCGCGTCGTGTACACGTTCAAGAGCGGATTCGCCGACGAACATATCCAGGTTCGAACCGGCGTTCAGCCCGGCTTGATCGAGAAGGCGTGCGGCATTCGGTACAGCCAGTTCGTCGAGCCGAAGAACGTAACGCTGAAGGGAGATCCGTTCGGCGTAGGAGAGGATCGGAACGGGGTCGGCGTCTGGATGGAGCTGCTCACGCCGACGACGGCGGAGGTACTCGCCTGGTACGACCATCCGCATTGGGGAGCGTATGCGGCGATTACCTCCAATCGGCATGGACGGGGTACGGCGACTTATATCGGCTGCATGCCGAGCGAAGCGGTCGTCGGGAAGTTGCTGGAGCGAGTCTGCCGGGAAGCGGGGCTGCTGGGCTTGGATCAGGAGCTGCGGTTCCCGCTGATCGTGAAGTCGGGAACGAACGAGCAGGGCAAGACGATTCGTTATTATTTCAACTATTCGGACGAGCCGAAGTCTTTCGATTATTCGCACGGGGAAGGCAAAGAGCTTCTGGCTGACCGGCCGATTCGTTCCGGCGAACGGATCGAATTGGAGCGCTGGGGCGTCGCCATCGTAGAGTCGATATAAGATGCGGAAAAGGGACGTTGTTCGTGCGCCGACCGAGGTGGAGTTGGCTGTTCGCCGTCATCCAGTGACAGATGAGAAATTCATTTTTGCGCTTAACTTTTCAGGAAAGTCGGTAATCGTGCAATTACAGCGTAAAACGATAGATCTGCTAAGCGGCAACTCTTTGGAGGGAGATTTCGAACTGGAACCGTATGGCGTGCTGGTGCTCGGCAGGCCCCGAATATTGTCT
Source organism: Cohnella suwonensis (assembly GCF_042655365.1). Lineage (NCBI taxonomy): Bacteria > Bacillati > Bacillota > Bacilli > Caryophanales > Paenibacillaceae > Cohnella > Cohnella suwonensis. Next base: position 138,099 of record NZ_JBHSMH010000101.1, read on the forward strand.
AATGACACCCGCCTGGATGGGATGAGTCCGGCGGGTGTTTCCATTCAGGTAAAAAGATTCTATCTTTTTAGTAAAGCGCATACATTTTCATTTCTGCGATGTCGCTTAAAATAGGGAATGTAAACGATTTATTTATCATACGGGAGGTCAAAGCAGATGAAGTTTTACAGAAAAATGACAATATTGAGTCTGGCTGCTGTTCTTATGATCGCACTGGCTGCGTGCGGTAACAGCAAATAAGAAAGCGGGGAGTCCGCAACTCCGCAACCGCCAGAGACTTCCGCAAGCTCGTCGTCCGCAAGCGCGTCGGATGAAAAAATCAAGATCACGATGTGGTCGCAATTTTCGGACCCGAATTCCAAAGATGGCGGCTTTATCGGATTCTATCATTAATAACGTTAATCTCGCTAAGTTCCGTTTCGCAAAAATTCCAACTCAACGCCAGCTATCTGAGCAGGATTTTCAAAGAGGAAACAAGCCAGAGCTTTACCGATTATCTTCTTAAGCTTCGAATGGATGAAGCTCTTAATCTCTTAAGCGGAACCACTTTGAAAGCTTATCAGATCGCTGAGAAGGTGGGGATTATGGACCCTTATTATTTCAGCCACCGTTTTAAGAAAGTGTTCGGCGTTTCCTTGCAAGAGTACAAGAGAAGCTCGCAAAAATAGACTAATTCCCAGCACCCCTTACATAAACTCAATTAGGCTTTAGATGCAAAAAAGGGGGGGGGGGGGCTTCATGGCATTGAAAATATGGGTTGCTCGCAACAACGATACGCTCCGAATCATCGCGGATCAGAAGCGTGTATCGATTGATGATCTCATAACGCTTAATCCATCCATCGAACACCCCGATCAGAACATCGCCGGTAAGCTGATAAATCTTCCTTTCGTCACCGAATCGGACATGAGGCAAGTCGCTATTCCTCCGACTTGTCCCCAACCATCAGAATATATCGATAATTGGATTCCTCTGACTCCATTGGAAACCATGGCGGAAAACGAATACGATGTTCTGATTGTAGGTACAGGCGCCGGAGGAGGAACCATGCTCTGGAGACTGTGCGAACAGTGGCGGAATAACGGTAAACGGATTGGCATTATTGAAAGAGGAAGCATTGTTATGCCATCGCATGGCCGCAACCTTCCTATGATGAATCGTACGCGTCTTACGCAATACTACCAATATATATCGAAATCTTTGCAAGGCTCCCTACCGGAGTTTATTGGGGCAAGAGAAGTTATTTGCCTTGGGGGAAGGACCGTATTCTGGGATTTAGTTACTTCTCGCTTGGATTTGTCCCTGCTTCCGGATTGGCCGGTTCCGATTCCTGAAATGGAAACCTATTATGCCATGGCCGAGCGGGTCATGAACGTTACCCAAGAATATGCCAAAGGGTCTTCGTTAACGGAGAGTTTGCTCACTCGACTGCAGCAAGGCGGTTTTCCCGAATCGAGATATATGCCGATAGCCGCTGATCTTCAGCCGACAAAGTTCGGGGAAGTTCACGCGGATGTTTTTTTTAGTTCGTTTTCTCTGCTAGCTAAAGCTTCATTCCTCAGATCTTTCGATTTGGCTATTAACGCCCGTGCTGTCCAAGTGCTGGTCGATCAGGGGAAAGCTACCGGCGTCAAGGTCATGTCTCCTGATATGAGATCTTATATTCTCAAGGCCAAAACGGTCGTATTGTCGGCTAGTACGTATGAAACTCCGCGTTTGCTTCTCAATTCGGGTATCGAGGGAGGGGCGGTCGGCCATTATATGACCAATCAAGTTTTTATGCTGGCTCCCGGAAAAGTGAAGCGCAGCGATTTTACGGACATTGCAGGAACTCTTGCCATATTAATTACCGGAACGCCGGAAAAGCCCTATCAAATCCGTCTGGTAGGGCCGAGCGGTTACGATTGGTATCCATCTTCCGAAGAAAAACCGTTTCTAGAGGAGCTGGACATACTTCTCCAATGTTTTGGCAAGATTGATCCGCGATATGAAAACAGGGTCAGTCTCAACCCTGACAGAAAAGATGAATACGGGGTACCGGAAATAGAAGTGTACTTTTCCTTTAGCGAAGCGGAACAAGCCGAAATTCAAAAGATGGTGGATACGGTTAAGCGGATTTCTTCCGTTGCCGATATCGCCATGGGTGAAATCTGCCTTGTACCTACCGGAGATTTGCATCACACCTCGGGTACGTGCCGTATGGGGAATGATCCTTCGACCTCGGTCACGGATCAGTACGGTCGAGTTCACGGGATTTCCGGACTGTATGTGGCCGACAACAGTGTTTTGCCATTCATCGGGTCCGGCAATCCAACGTTGACTACGGTTGCGCTTGCCATTCGAACGGCCGATCATATCGCTGAGCAAGCGTGAATAATTTTATTCAAAACAAAGGGTTTTGTCAAAATTTGTAGAAAGTAGAATGTGTTCTGATAAAGTCGAAGGACAACAGGGAGTCCATAATAGGAGGATATTGATGAATTTATTTTGGTTATCCGAACAGTTGATTCGAAGATTGAGGTATGCATATAAGTTTCTCGTTATCGGATTATTGATTTTTATTCCAATGGTAGTCATGTCTTACATGTATCAACGTCAATCAAGCGATCTCATTTCGTTTAATACGAAAGAGAGACTAGGCGTTGAATATATAGCCCCTTTGCAAATTCTAATCGCGAAAATGCAGGAAAGTCGAGGGCTATCCCACATCTATCTATCCAATAAGGAAGCTGCCGTAAAAGAACAAATAGAAAAAAACAATGTAGAAATAGAAAAAGCGTTTCAAGAAACTTTTGCCGTGGATGATAAGCTGGGAAAAGAATTAAAGGTCGAAGGATCGATACATGAAATATATGACGATTGGAAAATCATGGATGTAACCGGCGGTTTGGACAACCAATCCAATATCATCGACCGAAGCATCAAACTAATTGCAGAAGTCGGGGATTCGTCGAATTTAATTCTTGATCCGGACCTGGATAGTTACTATTTAATGGACGGGGTCATTAACAAGATCCCTTTTGCCACTGAAAAGCTCGCGCAAATTCGTGATTCAGGGTCGGAGTATTTACTGGCTAAGGCCATGACCGAGGAACAACGCGATCAACTATTGTCATTGACGGCTTTGTTGAACTATTCCGCGAATGACATCGGCAACGGGATTAAAGTAGTCATCGAACAAAATCCTTCTTTAAGCGCGGAGCTCGAAGCATCCAGGTTAAAGCATGAAGAAGAATTAAATCAATTTACCGAGTTAGTTAATAATGAGTTATTGCATACATCAACGCTATTACTTCCAGTGAATGATTACTTACAAATGTCTACGAAGGTGCTGCAGCATCATTCGGAGCTGTACCAACTGGAGTTAAGCTTATTAGACGGGCTCATCAAGGATAGAGTAGATGCATATGAATCTAAAGCATTCGTGTTTAATGTTGCCGTCGTTATTGGATTTATCATTTTATTATATATTTTCATAGGATTCTATATTTCCGTCAGGAAGTCGATTAACTATATTAATACATCTCTTATTCAGGTTAGCGAAGGAGACTTAACGAACAAGCTTGTTCCCTATACGAAAGATGAAATCGGGGACATTGTTAAGCCTATTAACACGGTTATCGGCGAGTTTAAAAGAATGATTAGCGCAAGTAAAAACACGAGCAGTAAAGTCACTACGTCCTCGTCCGCATTAACAAAGGCGATAACGCAATCCGTGAAGGAAATGGACGACATCAATCGTGCAATGGCCGAGTTAAGCGGCGGAACGCAGACGCAATTCATTAATTCCGAGGAAAGCTCGAATGCTATGAACGAAATCGCGATTCATATACAGAAAATAGCCGAATCCGCCCAAGATGTTCTTGATGAATCATTCAACTCGCATCAACAAGCCATTCAGGGCAATCTGGCCGTAGACGGTGCTTTCAATCAAATGAATAAAATCAATGCTTCCGTCAAGAGCTCCAGCGAATTAGTACAATTCCTGACGAGCCAATCGCAACAGGTGCAAGGTATCGTCGGAGCCATAGCGCATATCTCGGCACAAACGAACATACTTGCGCTTAACGCATCCATAGAAGCGGCGCGCGCAGGAGAACATGGAAAAGGATTTGCGGTAGTCGCTTCCGAAATTCAAAAACTGGCTAATCAGTCTAAGAGGTCTACAGATGATATATCCGAAAAATTAGAAGCTATCACGAGTAAGATTAATAGCTTAGGCGTATCCATGAATAACGAGATCGTAGAGACCGACAAAGGAATTGCAGCCATTAATCATGCGAATGATATATTCACTAAAATACTGGAATCTTCACAGAGATTAGTAGATCGCGTGCAGCAGGTATCCAGCCTAACGGAGCGAATCTCCGCAAGCTCAGAGCAAGTTACGGCATCCGTCCATGAAGTCGCTGATATTGCCAAACTATCGGCGGAGAAAACGAACTACGCCTCGGAATCGATGACGAATCAGGCGCGGGTAATGAAAACTTTATTGGATTCCGCGGATGAATTACTCCAGATGACGAAAATATCCCAAGAGCAGCTTAGTCATTTTAGAATGTAAATGGTCCTAGGTTTCAGACGTTCCGGCTTCGTGCATAATGGGGTATGTGCCCAAAATGGGGTCAAAGGAGTGGCCGAATGAAATACGAGCTTGGCCGTTGTTTGCTTGAGGACCGTTTGCTCGAATCCGGCAAGACCAAAGATGAACTCGCCCGAGATTTGCTTTATAAACCGGAGCGTCTCTCCGACTATATAGAACGCAAGAGAGTCATGCCTCTTCAGACAGCGTTATCTATCGCCGATACCCTCGGTTGTGAAGTTAGCGAGTTATACGAATTGATCCCGAATAGGAGGTAACAACGCAGCAAGCCCCAAGCCGGACCTGTATCCAGGTCCGGTTTGGGGCTTGCTTTTCGCGGTTTAAAGCCTTTTATTTGGCGTTATGCGGAACCCGCACCGTAGTCTCCGCCGTCTACTGCGGACTCGAAGACATAGTCTCCGGAGCCGATGAGGAACCGCGCGGCGCCGGCTTCAACGCCGAACGCCTCGACGCCGTCGGCGGCGCCGGACAGGCGCGGGTTCGCTCCGGGCACATGCACGACCGCGGAGGCGTTCGCGGGCACGGATACTTGCAGCCGGAACGAGCCGTCCGCGCCGACGGACCACGCGGACGCGACGGTGCCGTACGGCGTCTCGTATTCCGCGGCGACGCGCTTAAGATCTCCTCCCGGACGGGGCCGGATGACGGCGCGCTCGAATCCGGGCGCCGACGGGTCGGCCTCGATGCCGGCCATGTACCGGTACATCCACTCCCCGACCGAACCGAGGGAGTAGTGGTTGAACGAGTTCATCGACGGCGTCTGGAAGCCGCCGTTCTCCGTCCATCCGTCCCAGCGCTCCCAGATCGTCGTTGCCCCGTGCTTGATCGAGTACATCCAGGACGGAAATTCCTCCTGGAGCAGCAGCCGGTAAGCGACGTCAAGCCGGCCGTTGTCCGTCAGGGAGGGCAGCAGGTAGCCGACGCCGAGGAAACCGGTCGACAGCCGGTTGCCCCGGCTTTCGATGTCGGCGACGAGACGGCCGACGGCCGCGGCCCGTTGCTCTTCCGTCAGCAGCCCGAACTGCAGCGCCAGCACGTACACCGTCTGCGTGTCGCCGAAGATGCGCCCGTCTTCGCCGACGAACGCGGAGCGGAAAGCTTCGGCGATCCGACCGAACAGCTCGCCGTAAACGGCCTCGTCCTCCCGCTTGCCGAGCACGCCGGCGATGCTTGCCAGCAGCTTCGTGCCGTAAGCGAAATAAGCGGTCGCCAGCACTTCGTTCGGGGTGTCCGCTCCGATCGACAGCCAGTCGGCGTAGTTCGCGTAACCGGGCCGGACGAGGCCGTCCGTCGTGGAACGCAAATACTCGACCCAGCGGACCATGGCGCCGTAGTTCGACTCCAGCACGCGGACGTCCCCGTACATCAGGTACAACGTCCACGGGATGATGACGCCCGCGTCTCCCCAGCCCGAGTTGTCCGGGGCGTACCAGTTCAGCCGCGTATTCCAGTTTTTGTGCCGGATCCAGCCCGCGTCGGGCGCGACGTCCGTGAACGCCCCGGAAGGCTGCTGGCAGTCGATCATATCGATGACGTATTTGTTGAAAAACCGGGACGCGTCCATGTTGTACGAAGCCGTCCGCGCGAAAATTTGCGCGTCGCCGGTCCAGCCGAGCCGTTCGTCGCGCTGCGGGCAATCGGTCGGCACGGACAGGAAGTTGCCTCGCTGCCCCCAAGTAATGTTCGCGTACAGCTTGTCGATCATCGGATTCGACGTCTCCAATTTGCCGGAAACGGGCATGTCCGAATGAACGACCTGCCCGGCAATGTCGTCCGGTCCCGGCTCTCCGGGGTATCCGATGACTTCGACGTAGCGGAAGCCGTGGAACGTGAAGCTGGGCTCGTACGTCTCTTCTCCTTCGCCCCGCAGCGTGTAATGCTCCTGCTGCACGGCTTCCCGCAAATTGTCCAGGTACAGGGAACCGTCGGGACGGAGCATCTCCGCGTGGCTGACCGTCACCTTCGCCCCGCGCGGTCCTCTCGCGCGAAGTCTCGTCCAGCCGACCATATTTTGACCCATGTCGAATATGTAGGTGCCGGAATCGGTCCGGCGCACGGACACCGGACGAAGCGTCTCGGTCACCCGAATCGGCGGTTCCGGCGTCCCCGTCAACAATCCGTTGTAGCCCGGGCGGACGTCCGGCGTCTCCCAAGCCAAGTCGTCGAAGCCGGGCAGCGCCCAATCCTCCCATTCCAGTCGGGCGTCGTAGGCTTCTCCCTTGATCATGTCGGAGTAGACGATCGGTCCTTTGGCCGTACGCCAGCTTTCGTCGGTGCAGACCCGTTCGAAGGAGCCGTCCTCGTACTCCAGATGAAGCTGCAGCAGAAAAAAAGGCCGTTCTCCATACACGTGCCTGCCGAGAAAACCGACCGTTCCCGCGTACCAGCCGTCGCCGACGACCGCGCCGAGCGCGTTGCCGCCTTCTTGCAGCAGGCCGGTCAGGTCATAGGCCTGCGTCTGGACCCGAACGTTGTAATCCGTCCAGCCCGGAGCGAACGGCGGGCTGACCCGTTCCCCGTTAACGCGCAGGTCGTACAGGCCAAGCGCCGTCGCATAGGCGGTCGCCCGGCGCAAGCCCGAACGGACCTTGAAGGCCTTGCGAACATAGGGGCATGGTTGGAACTCCAGGCCCGCTTCTTTCTTGCGGCCGATCCACTTCGCTTTCCAATCTCCCCGCTCGAGCAGCCCCATCGTCCACAGCGCCGGTTCGCTCCAGTCGGATGCGCGCCCCTTGCCGTCCCGGACGCAGACTTTCCAATGGCACTCCTGACCGGACGCGAGCGCGATTCCCTCGTAGACCACGTTGACGGACTGGCGGGACGCGACGATGCCGCTGTCCCACAAATCTCCCTCGTCGCGGTCGAGCGCTTCGCGGGACGAGGCGACAACGACCCGGTAGGCGCTCTGAACGGCGCCCCTTTCTCCGGATACGAGCTTCCAGCCGAGCCGCGGCTTCCGGACGTCAAGGCCGAGCGGCCGGTCTGCATATTCGGTCGTGCAAGACGCAATGGACAGCGTCATGGATGTATTCCTCCTCTATTGGATCACACGCGGGCGAGACGAAACGCTCGCGGCGAATGGCCGGTCATCTTGCGGAACAGCGAGTGGAAATGTTTCATATCCGAATAGCCGACTTCTTGCGCCGTCTGAATGACCGACTTGTCCGTCGTTCTCAGCAATTGGCAGCAATTGCGGATCCGAACGTCCTGCACGTACCGGTTGAACGTCTGTCCCGTCCGTCTCTTGAAATGGTGCTGGAAATGGTTCACGCTCATGTAAGCGCGATCGGCAAGCTCCTTCAACGTCAGCTTGTCGGAATAGTTCCGGTCGATAAAGCGGAGCGCCTCGTCGATGGCGTCCCGCATTTGCGACGGAGCGGGCGATTCGAAGCCGACCGGGACTGCGGATCGCTTCTCCCGCGTCGTCCGGTCGATCCATTGCAAGACCTGCAGCAGCAGCGCGGCGATCATCGGCCGATATCCGGTACGACGCTCCGTATATTCCAGGTACGCCTGCATGAAGATGTTCTCGAACAGCCGATCTTCGTCTTTCAAGGCAAGCCAACGCTCCGGTGCTTCCGCTCGGGACTTCAGCAATTTCGCGATTCCGGCATCCTCCGGCAGCCACCGCAACAGCTCCGGGAGTCCGGCGGCGTCGAACACGAGGTTGTGCACGACCAGCCGGTCCGCGTCGCTAGCCGAATCGGGCCGGAAGACGTGCCGGGTGCCTATGGGGATGACGAACAAGTCTCCCTTGGTCGTCTCCAATTGGGTATCGCCGATATAGTGACGTCCGCGTCCTTCCGCAACCAAACTCAGCTCGAAGAAATCGTGCCGGTGCATCGCGGTACGGAATCCTTCCGTCTCCCGGTTCAGGAAGATCGGAAATCCGTCCTCGAAAAAAATTTCCCCTCTCAGCCTCACGGTCATCGGAATCCCTCCTTGTAACCGTAATGTAAAAGTTTCGGCTGCCGATGTACATGGAAGATCTCTACATCGACTCTTGTAAAATGTCTACTTTTAACTGAAATTCCCTGCCTATGCTATGCTTAGAGCAAAGCCATCGTTTGAAATTCAGCGGCGGGGGAGCGGGCTCTATGCGCGGATTCGGAATACGCAACAGATTGTTCGTGTCGTTCACCTTCATCATTTCTTTCATCATCGCATCGCTCAGTATTTTCTTCTATACGCGCATCGCCGACATTCTGATGGAGCGCTCTTTGGAATCTTCCAACCAGACATTGCGGCGCGTGGATGCCTCCCTCGTCCAGGTGTTCCGCGATTTGGATCGGATTTCCGCGCAAGTGCTGTACAGCCCCGTCTTTCAAAACCGCTTCGAGGAAGCGTTTGCCGCCTCTTCGGACAGCTACGAAGGGCTGGATTTGAAGAAGTCGCTCGAAATGACGCTGTCCACGCTGAACGGCCCTTCGTTTATCGCCCAGCAAATCAATGTCTTTAATCTGAACGGGGATCTGATCACGTACGGCTTGAAGATCGACCCTTACGACGATCTGAAGGAGCGGATGTTGCGGACGGAATGGCTGGATGCGGTCATGAAGAGGGACGGGGATAAATATCTCGTTCCTCCTCGCAAGGACACCTGGTTTCAGTCCGACGGGCTCGTCTTTTCCCTGGTCCGGTTTTTCCCCAACAACGCGGCGTTTTCGCCCAAATTCGTCGAAGTGCAGCAATCGTACGACAAACTCGTCGACATCATCGGCGATGCGGCGGAGCGGTCGGACCTCCGTCTATTCGTCTTCGACGGGGAAGGGCGTTCGTTCTATCCGGCGGATGCAAGCGCAAAGTCCAAGCCTCCTTTCGCCTGGTCGGACATTCCGGCCGGACCGTCCGGGGAGAAGGGCCATTTCATCCGGACGGCGGACGGAACCCGATATTTGCTCGACTGGGTGCATTCGCCGTCCTACGGGCTGTCGATCGTCGCCGCGCTGCCGGAGTCGGAGCTGCTCGCGCCGGTGAACGCGCTCCGCGACGTGGTCATTACCGTGACGATCGCGGCGGAGCTGATCGCGCTTCTGCTCGCTTACGTGATCGCTTCTTCGATTACCAAGCCGATCCGGCTCATCTTAAGGGATATCAAGCGGTGGGATCTCGAGCGCCTGCACATTCGCAAAGCCGGCAACGGCGACCGGACTTACGCTCAGGCCTCGCACGAAATACAGGAGCTGTTCGACGGTTTTTTCTCGCTCAAAGCGAGGCTGAACCAGTCCGTCGAACTGGCGCTCGAGGCGCAGCGCAGAGAAAGCCAGGCGCAGCTTCATGCTCTTCAGGCGCAGATGCAGCCGCATTTCGTGTTTAACACGCTGAGCTCCATCGGCGTTCTGGCCGAGCAGGAAGGGGCGGAACAGGCGGCGGCCATGTGCCACAGCATGATGCAGATGATGGCCTACATCAGCCGACGGGACGCCGACCAGACGGAGCTTGGCGAAGAGCTGCGCTTTACGCGCAACTATTTGGAACTGATGAAGCTCCGCTATCAGGAACACTTCGAATTCGACATCGAAGCGGAGGAGGCGCTTTACGGGCTTGCCTTTCCGAAGCTGGTGCTGCAGCCGATCGTCGAGAATTCCTTCGCGCACGGCTTTCGCAGCGTTCATCCGCCTTGGTGGGTTCGCGTCGTCGTCCGGCCGGGAGAGCAGGGCGGCTTCTCGATCCGGATTTCCGACAACGGCGTGGGCTTCGGGAAGGATGCGCTGGGCAGAATCGAACGGTTCGCGGAGGATCTGGAGATCGGCCGATACGTGTCGCCGGACAATGTCGGCAAGCAGGGAATCGGCGGAATGGGACTGGAAAACGCCCTTATGCGCCTTTATTTATTTTACGGAGGAGCCATGTCGTTCCGGGTAAGCAACCTGGAAGAAGGGATGGAGCTGGAGATCGCATTCGGAGCCAAGAGGGAGGATACGCATGTTCAGAATCGTCGTGGTTGAAGACGAGCCGCTTCTTCTGCAAAGCATCGCGGACAAAATCCGCTCGATCGATCCGGATTTCAAAATCGTGGGCGAATACGAGAATGGAGAATATGCCTGGATGGAATGGGATCTGGTGAAGCCGCATGTTCTTCTGACGGACATCTATATGCCGGTCATGGACGGGCTGTCGCTGATCGAGCTTGCCAGACGGAAATACCCGGACACGCAGTTCGCGATTTTAACGGGCTACAGGGACTTCGAATACGCGAGAAAGGCGATCGATCTCGGGGTGAGCGACTTTTTGCTGAAACCGCCGAGCGTGGAACAGCTCGCGCGATTTCTGGCCGCGGTCAAAGCCAGGCTGATGAAAAACCAGGCGTTGGTGGAGACGGAGTGGCTGACGCAATGGGCCTATCAACGTCATGTTGACGCCTCGGAGCCTCTGCGGATGCGCGCGGAGGAATATTTCTACCACGCGCATTATGCGGTGTTCTGCGCATGGACGCCTCCGGAACAGGAGTTTTACCGCGCGCAGGAGGAATGGGGGCTGGATTTGAAGCCCTGTCTGAATGCGGGGGAGAACATATACGTCATTCCCGGAACGGCGGTCAATCAACGGATCGCGGTGATCGGGGTTCATCGGCTGACGGATGAGCGGATCGGCCGTCTGCTGGACTGCGCGGCCTCCGGATTGGGAATCGGTTGCGCCTGCATTGCCGCCGGAACGCTGCGCAAATTGCCTTCCGAGCTTCAGCCGCTGCTGGCCAAGCTGTCTCAGGCCGCCATCGACGGATTCCCGCTGGAAGGGGTTCGTACGCTTTTTCCCGAACGGGGGAAACCCGCCTTTTCCCTTCCTTTGCTGCCGATTCCGGAAGGGCTCGGCCGGGAGCTGGACGAGCGGCTGGCGAAGATGAGGAAGAGCGAGTTTCTCCATAAGTTGGATATCGTCTTTCATACGGAGGCTTGGAGCGCCGCGACGAGGGTTCAGTGGATCGCAACGCTGCGTTTCCGGCTTCAGGACTGGATGCGGAAAATGCCCGATCTGTCTCCGAAAGCGGCCGACCTGGTGCGCAATCGCGAGCTGGAGGAAGCGGTCTGGCAAGCGGGAGACGCGGCCGAGATGTCCCGGAACGTGAAGGAGTTGTTCGGCGCCTTCTTCGATTCTCTCGACCGGGAGGGAGAGTCCGATTCGTCGCGAACGGAGGAAATCAAGCGGTATCTGGAAAGCCATTACATGAGGAATATCGGCCTGACGGAGCTGGCAGATCGGTTCGGCATGAATCCTTCCTATCTTGGGCGGGTGTTCAAGCGCCGGTACGGGCATAGCCCGATCGACTGTTTGACCGAGATCCGGCTGGCCGAGGCGAAGCGGCTCATCCGCGAGAAGCCGCGCCTGCTGTTCAAGGACATCGCGGAGATGGTCGGATACTCCGATCCCTTCTATTTCAGCAAGCTGTTCAAGCATTGGACCGGGCAAACGCCGAGAGAATACAAGAAGCAGCCTAATGAACCGAGGCCGTGAACACGGATATCGTGAGATTCCCCTATGAAACGAGTGAACGATCCCCATTTCAAATACGGAAGCGTTTTCTATACTGGTTATGAAAAGCCAATCTAAACGATTTGGGGGAAACGGAATGAAACGATGGAAGAAAGGCTCGGCCATGGCGTCGGCGCTGCTGCTGGCGTTTGCCGTTACCGCTTGCGGAAGCGGGAACGACAATAACCAAGCATCGCAACCGTCATCGCCGGCCGCAACGGAATCGCCGGCCGCAAAGGTAGCCCAGGAAACGCAGGAAACGCCGAAGGAGTCCGTCAAGCTGACGTTCGCCACGATGGCGAATGGGGACGCAGAAGCGCAGGCGTTCAAGGAAATATTCGCCGGATTCGAGCAGGAGACGGGGAATAAGGTCGACTTTCAAATTTTGCCCGACGTGAACCAGTACGAGAACATCATCAAGACGCGTTTTGCCACGCAGGACGCCCCGGATATCTTTTATTTCTTCGCTGGGCCGAACGCGTACGTGACGATGCAGGCGGACAAAAATCTCGCCGAATTAACCTCGGAAGGCTTCGTCGGCAATCTGACGACCGCCGTCAAGGACTTCTACACGGCGGACGGGAAAATTTACGGCATGCCTTGGGGAACGTACAACGCGATGGGCGTTCTCTACAACAAGAAGGTGTACGAGAAGCTCGGCCTTTCGGTACCGAAGACGTACGCCGAGCTGCTGGCCAATGCGGAGGCGATCAAATCCGCCGGAATCGTTCCGTTCTATGAAGCGGGCAAAACCGGCTGGCCGACCCAAATCTTCCCGCTGTCGGCTTTCCAGTCGTACGTCATGCCGACGATCGGCGGCGAGGAAGGCGTGCGGAAGCTGATCTCGAACACGCTCGGCTTTGCCGACATTCCGGAAATGAAGCACGTCTTCGAGCTCCAATACGAGCTCGGCGCGAAAGGGTACTATAACAAGAACTTGCTGGCGGGCACTTACGAGGATCAGCAGCAGGCGCTGGCCGAAGGAACGGCCGCGATGGTTTTCCAGGCCGATTGGATGCTTCCGGAAGTGTCGAAGCGTTTCGGAGACAAGGTGAACGATATCGGTTATTTCCCGCTTCCTACGGACAAGGACGAAGGGGTCGTGGCCCTGTATCCTCCGAAACAGATTTTCGTCACGAAGACGTCGCCGAGGGCCGAAGCGGCCGCGGAGCTCGCCCGCTATATGACGAAGCCTGAATCGCTCGCGATCTGGTATAAGTACAATCCGGGCATTCCGGTCTACAAAGGCGTCGAGACGGCGCTGTTCCCGGGCCAGCAAGACATCTACGACTACATCGAGGCAGGCAACGGCATTATCCAGATTCAGCTGCGGCTGCCGGCCGGCATCATCGACTTCGACAAGATTACGCAGGAGCTCGTGGCCAAGGGCGACGCGCAAAAAGCCGTAGAGCAAATGGACCGCAACTACAAGCTGGACGGCAAAAACAAAAAAATACCCGGATTTTGATCGTATGCAAGTCCCGGGGGGAACGGCCGCGCGGCCGCTCCCTCCGGCAGTTTTCGCCGGAAATCCGCCATGCGGAGGATGATGCATAATGAAGGCTTGGAACCGGACGCGCTATCCGTTTTATTTTATCGTTCCGGCATTGTTGGTTTACGGATTGTTTTTCGTCTATCCGACGCTGACCGGATTCGCTTACAGCTTCACGGACTGGAGCGCCTACAGCGACGAGGTCCATTACATCGGCCTGGACAATTTCCGGGACCTGTTCTCCGAAGGCGTTCTCGGGCTGGCCGTCCGGAATACGCTCCTATACGCGGTCGTCGTCACCGTTCTCGTCAACGCGATCGGACTGCTCCTGGCCATGATGCTTAATCGGAGCACGCGCGTAACCGCGTTCTACCGGACAGCCTTTTATACGCCGGTCGTCATCGCGCCGCTGATCATCGGCTACGTGTTTACGGCCATCTACAGCCCTGAAGACGGCCCGCTCAATCAAGCGCTGCGCTGGATCGGGCTCGATGTACTCGCGGTCGATTGGCTCAACGATTCCCGGTATGCGCTTTTCTCCATCATGATGACCGAGGTGTGGAGGAGCGCCGGATTCGCGATGGTCGTATATTTGGCCGGACTCAAGACGATTCCTAGAGATTTGCTGGAGGCGGCGGACGTCGACGGCGCCGGCGCGCTGCGCAGATTCAAGAACGTCGTGTTTCCGCTGCTCGCTCCGTCGTTCACGATCAATATCCTGCTTACGGTCATCAACTCGATGAAGGTGTTCGAGACGGTGCTCGTTCTGACGAACGGCGGCCCCGGCTACGACACGGAAGTGTTCAATACGCTGATCTTCCGCAATTTCTCGCGGGGCAACTGGGGCTACGCAACCGCTTCCGGCCTCGTGCTCACCTTGATCATATCCATTGTCGCAATCGTGTTCCTGCGCATGCTGCGCAAGAGGGAGGTGGACCTATGATGCCGGCCCGCCGCGCGAAGCTACTTATTGTAGAAATATTACTCTTGCTGATGGCCGCCGTCGTCATCGTGCCTTTCGCGATGATTGCGCTTAATGCGCTTAAGGACGCGGGAGATGCGGGCAAATTCCATATCACGCTGCCCAGAACATGGGAGTGGGGCAATTTCGCGACCGTCTTCGAAAATGCGAAAATCGCATCCGGGTACGCGAACAGCGCGATCATCTCCGTCGGAGCTCTGCTGCTGACGAACCTGTTCGCTTCGTTGGCGGCGTTCAGCATTCAACGCAACGACACGCGGATGAATCGATTGCTGTACTACTTGTTTATCGTCGGACTGGTCATGCCCGTGTCGATCGTTCCGACGATCCGTCTGCTGATGAATTTGTCCGTGCATAACACGTATCAAGGCATGATTTTTTATTACGCGGCGGTGCTGCTGCCGTTCACGCTGTTTTTGATGACGGGTTACTTGAAATCGGTGCCGCGCGAGCTCGACGAGTCGGGCGTCATCGACGGCTGCGGTCCGATCCGTCTGTTCGTCTCCATCATCTTTCCTTTGATGCAGCCGGTGCTCGTTACCGCTTCGCTGCTGACGGTCGTCTCCGTATGGAACGACTTCATGGGACCGTTCTATCTGCTGACGGACGGCGGTAAATGGACGGTTACCGTGTCGGTGTACCACTACGTAGGCAAGTATAGCTCGGACTGGAATTTGATTTTCGCGGACATCATCGTGGTCATCATGCCGATTCTCCTTCTTTATTTCCTGCTTCAGGAATTTATCGTCGAGGGAATGACCGCGGGCGCGATGAAAGGCTGATTCCGGGCATTTCGGAAAGAGGGGGAATCTAAGTTGCGCATGACGATTGAAATTTACGAAAAGAAGCTAAGGACGTTTATCGTGTCGCAGGTAGACACGATCTTGAAGGAGCCCGTCCATGATTTGAAGCACCCCTTCGTCGATCCGGGATCGATCTATGACGGGAATTTATGGGACTGGGATTCGTTCTGGGCCGTGTACGCCCTGTTCCATCTGGCCGAGACGGAGCCGGATCGGGCGCGCAGGGACAAGTACGTTCGCCATGCCATCGGCAACGTCCGCAACTTCCTCGATCATCAGATGGAGGACGGCTACATTCCGATGATGATCGCGAAGCTCGACTTTATGCCCGACCTGTCTGAACCCTATCTGATCGCCAAGCGCAAGGAAGGCTTCGTCACGAACATGCATAAGCCGTTCCTGTGCCAGCAAATCGCGCTTATCGGCGGTTATACGGGCGATTACGGCTGGATCGAGGACGACTACGACAAATTGGAACTCTATTTCGACTGTTACGATACCAACTACAAGAATGAAAATTGCGGGCTGTACGTATGGGCGGACGACATCATGATCGGGATGGACAACGATCCCGCCACATTCGGACGCCCGCGGTTCTCGACCGCGAACGTCTATTTGAACGCCTTCATGGTGTCGGAGCTGAAGGCGATGGCGGTCATCGCGGAGGCGCTTGGCCGGGCGGACCGGGCCGCCGTATACCGGGCCAAGGCGATCGAGCTGACGAAGGCTTTGGACGCGGAATGCTGGGACCCTCGGGACAAGTTTTTTTATTCGGCGGACGTCGACGTCCGCACCCGGCATTACGACTGGTTCCATCAGGGGCTCGGCGTCTTCTGGAAGACGCTGCCCATCAAGATTCGCGCCTGGACCGGATTTATCCCGCTTTGGTCCGGCGTCGCGCAACGTTGGCAAGCTGCTTACCTTGCCGGCGATCATGCCGCGGACGCCAACACGTTCAACAGTCCGAGCGGAATCGCCACGCTGGCGCAGGACGAGAAAATGTTCGACTGCCGGGCGACGAACAATCCGTCGAACTGGCTGGGACCGGTGTGGATCGTCAGCAACTACGTCGTTTTCCGGGGCCTGATGCGTTACGGGTTTGCCGATCAGGCGAGAGAATTGTGCGAGAAGACGGTGCTGCTGCTCGGCAGGGATCTGGAGCGCACGAGCACGCTGCACGAATACTATGTGCCGCAGACCGGCGAGCCCGTCATGAACGGAGGGTTCCTTAACTGGAATCTGCTCGTGTTGAACATGATCGACGAGCTGAGAGGGACGCCGCCGATGTGCCGTTTCTGGCTGCCGGCTTCGGATCTTCCGTTTGTGTGAGGGAAAAGACGGGTTGCCCCAACTGAAATTATTCTTGAATAATCCCCGCTTCGCCGATATGGCTAGGCGGGGATTATTTTTAATTTCACGAATTTCGACGGGCTTGATAATGATCTCGTAGTATAATATGAAATTATTAAGGGGGTTAATTAGAATGAATCAGCGGCTCGCATACTTAGACAGCCTACGAGTGTTCTTAACCATACTGCTTGTTTTTGTTCATACATCCATTGCTTATGGAGCGGCTGGATCTTGGATTCTAGAAGACGTGGATAAAAGTCAGGTTAATGTAACCATGGTTCTTCTAACGATCTTCACGGCCGTGTGCCAATCTTTTTTTATGGGATTTTTCTTCTTTATATCTGCGTATTTCATTCCGATATCGTATGAGAGAAAAGGAGCAATCCGGTTTCTTAGGGACAGACTTATACGCTTAGGTATTCCTCTTCTCGTTTATTACTTTGTGATTAGCCCGATGACGGTATGGTTTGCCAAATTTCGAGATCAGCAAACCATGGCTCAGTTTTACAATGATAATGTTTGGAGTTTTCGTTGGACATTTTTTGGCCCTACTTGGTTTTTGGAAGCCTCCATTTACTTCGCATTGCTATATATGCTTTTTCGATTCGTTGTAAAAGGTAGACCTGAACAAAAGAAATCCATATTATTTCCTAGCGTTAAGACATTGTTCGTAGTGGCGATCGTTGTTGGATTCACCGCTTTTTTAGTACGTTTGGTTTATCCTACTGGCGAGGGGCCTTTGGAATTGCAATTGGGTTACTTTCCTTCCTACATTCTGTTGTTCATTGCGGGCATCATCGCGCAAAGACAAGGATGGTTGGCATACATACCCGAGAAATTGACACGAATGTGGAAATGGATCGCCATTTGTATGATTCCTATGCTGCCTGTTGGACTCATACTAACCGGGGCTTTAGATGGAGAAGTCCATTTTGCCGGCGGTGTAAACATTCAGGCATTCCTCTACGCAATGTGGGAGCCATTCGTCTGTATAGGAATTATTTTATCCCTGCTTTCTTGGTTCCAAAAACGATTCAATACCCTAAGCGTTTTTTCTAAATGGTTATCGGAAAATGCCTATACGGTCTATTTGATACACCCTCCGATTATCGTCGGTTGGACATTGGCTTTTCACGGGATAGATTTGCCGGCAATCTTGAAATGGATTCTTGTCTCGGCTCTATCCGTTGTCATTTGTTTTGTTGTCGCAAGTATGATCCGAATGATTCCATACGCCAAACGGGTGCTTTGAATCGTAGCCTCTAGCATTCAGGAGGAACAACATTGAATACGATCCAACATAGAAGATGGTGAAAGGCTTGCGACTGATTAAGAGTATAACAGACAGTGATTTTTTTGGCGGAGAACCTTTACTCATGAATAGGGTATCTCGGTTTGCTTCCAGAGGGGTCCTGATGAATGACGAATTACAAGTTGCCATGATGGAGATGTCAAACCTCAATCTTTATAAGCTGCCTGGTGGCGGAGTGGAAGAGGGAGAGGACAAAAAAGCGGCATTTTTACGCGAGGTCAGGGAAGAAACGGGATTCGGCGCCGCAATCCTCCATGAATTAGGATATATCGATGAACATAAATTTAGAAATCAGTTTATGCAACGATCCTATTGCTATATCGCAAAGGTAATAAGCAGCCAAGGAGCTGTAGCGTTAACCGAAAAAGAAATTCAACTTGGCATGCAGATGAAATGGATGAACCTCGATGATGCCATTTTTCAAATGAAGGATTCGGTTGGCCGTTGTAAGGATTTCTCTGCGAAATTTATGCTTTTAAGAGATCTTACCATTCTTGAATTCGCAGTGAGATGGCTGACTCGGTCTGATAGGAGATGAAGTATGCATATACGTGTACTTATCGTTTTTATTGTATTCATTTGTTGCTGCACATCTTGCGCTGAAAAAAACCAAATAACCGTAGATCAACAAAGTGTCGTAAGATGGAACCAAAAAGAGAGTGAACTAGAAGTATATGCGGTGGTATCAAACTCCACAAAGCATGATGTTTCATTTCGGGCATCGTTTATTTTCCTTAATGAAAAAATAAAAGAAGCTGTAGGCATAGAATCCGACGAGTTGAACACAGATGATAGAAATAATAACTCGCCATTTCACTTGATCTCTTTCAACGAAACGGTTTTTCAACGTAAATACAAAACACATCGTAAACTGACACGCGAAATGTTGACTAAAGGTGTAGGGATAAAAATTACAGATCAACAAACAACTTATACAATTGCTATAAAGTACGGAGAAATACAGCAATAAAATAAAAGCGAAATCGCGACACATCCGACTCTTAATGCCGGGTGTATCGCGATTTCTTTTCAAAAAGTAATCGTAGCTTGCCAAGACCCGCCGCCTCGCGTACACGTATAAGTGCCCGTAACCGTTCTGCCGTCTGCGGCGATGGTGCCGGTGTAGTTGCAGTCATTGCCGTCGCTGCTGTTTCTGCGCTGAACCTGGACGTTGTTGCCGAAGACGTTGATCGTCAACACGGCCGTAATCGCCTGCGCCCCGGGCATCGTCCATCTCGTATCGAAAATATTGCTGTTGCTCCGCCTTCGCCACACCCCGCTCCACGGACCTTCTTGTTCGCGCCATTCAACGCCAATGCTTGCTGGCCAAACGGGAATCCGCATGTTCCGGAAGGACTCACGACGGGAATCGCCTGCACTACGAATGTGACACTATTTTGCTGAGTCGAACGATATTCGTCATTGCAGGAAAAAATGTAAAGCTTGTTGAATATTGTTGAATGCAAGTGGGTGAAGTGCTTTTTCATTTTAATTATGTCAGTATCTCCAGGGAGAAGAGCTATGGAATTTGTCAACGTATTACATCTATCTGACCTTCATTTTGATATGGAATCCCCTAAAGAACCAACTTTCTTGGCGAAACGTTATAATGCTCTATCTGGCATTAGTCGTTTGCTACAGGAATTACCAGTGCGTGAACGCCCGAATCTGGTTGTTGTATCAGGAGATATTACTTGGCAAGGTAAACCATCTGGGTTCGAAAAGGCTGCCAAGTGGCTTAAAAGTATACTTGCATTACTCGGTCTGGATGACTCCCGACTTGTCGTGTGTGCGGGCAATCATGATCTTGAACGAGGAAAAACGCTCGGAATGAATCCCCCCCAGTCCTCCGAAGACGCCGATCTCTGGCTTAGCTATGAAAATCTAACGAATTTCACAAGACCGTTTGACTCGTTCAATACGTTTTGTGCTGACTTTCCCGTCACCCCACTTTCAACCGGTATGGGCCACTCATATTTAACCGGTGTTAGGGAAATATGTGGCTTGCGAATCATTGTCTTAAATTCCGCTTGGTTTTGCCGAGGGAGAGAGGACAGAAGTAAGTTATGGCTAGGTTTACCTCAGATGCAATTTCTGCAGGCACAGGCCCTACTTGCTAATAAAGAGGATTACGACCAATCTCTACTCACTTTGGCCGTCGTGCATCATCCGAAAGAATGGTTTCACGATGCAGATCAACGTACTTATCCGGATCGACCTGGTTCCTATCCTTATCTGGCGGAACGTAGCCATCTAATTCTATCTGGCCATGTTCACGCTTCTCCAGAACGGCCGGATCACATCAACGATAAAGCTTTTGTAATATGTGGAGGAGCTTCTTATGCGGGCAGTGGTTATCGGAATAGCTTTGCTATAGTTCGAATTAACGTACAAGAACGTTCATTTACGCAGATTCCCTATGAATACGACCCACGTGCGGAAGAATGGGAGCGACGGAAGTCGCACAGTTTTTTTTTAACCGAGCCTTCTCCAATTGAAGTTCCCGTTCTGCCTACAAATCCGATTTATTCCAGGTTATTTCACGTACCTTTTCGGCAACACCCCAATTTCACGGGCCGTGATCAGGAGATGGAAGAGCTTCGTGCCAAGCTAACCTCTGGGAAGTTCGTATCTTTGGTGCAGACGATTAGTGGACTTGGAGGCATTGGTAAAACGCAGCTCGCTGTAGAATACGCTTACAAGTATATGGATGAATATCAGCTCGTTTGGTGGATTCGTGCCGAAGACCATTCAACAATATTAAGTGACATGGAGATGATTTGTCGTAAACTCTATTTACCGGTGACTGATACGAAGGATGAGACTAATTCCATAGTGAGGTTACTACACGGTTGGCTTCAAAAGCACTCGAACTGGCTTCTTATTTTCGATAATGCAGACAACGAGGCGGAGCTATATCCTTACATTCCAACACAGCATCAGGGGAATGTACTTATCACCTCCAGAAATCCGAATTGGGAGCAAACAATTACCTTGGATGTATGGAAGCGTCCACATTCAGTTGGTTTTCTCCTGAAAAGGACAGGCTTAGATGATGAAGCAACGGCTGCACGTATCGCCGAAGAACTCGGGAATCTTCCGCTTGCTTTGGAGCAAGCCAGCGCTTATATTCGCCAGACTCGGATTTCCATGAAGGATTACTTAGAACGATTTCAGAGTTACACTAAGGAAATGATTGCGAGGGGGAGACCATTTAATGATCAGTTGACGGTTTCCGCTACGTGGAATATCTCCTTTGAAGCGGTGCAGCAAAAGATTCCAGCAAGTCGGGAATTTATCAGGTTTTGTTCCTTTTTGGCAGGCGATTCTATTCCCAAATCGATGTTCATCTATGATGGAAAAGTCGTTGAAGGCTGGACGGATAAGATACTAACTCTGATGGATTTGGATGATATCGTTGCGGAGTTTCTTCGATTCTCGTTAATTCAAGCTAAGGAAAATCATTTCTCTATCCATCGGTTGGTACAAGCGGTCGTACGCGATGAACTGACTCATGAAGAGCGGGTATATTATGTGAGATTCGCTGTGAGAGAACTGGAAAAACTAACTTATTCCCTCAACGGGATATCATTTGATCCGCAATATGTTCCGCACCTTTCGTCCGTCGTTCAATACGCCGAAAATTTGGAAGTTGATATGGAATCATTTTTACACTTGAAAGAACGGATATTTACATACTACATGGCAACAGACCAGTATAAGTTATGTGAGGATCAGAGTTCAGGTCTACTTGAGTTGGTTTTTCGTTTTTACGGGGATCGAAATCCTAAGACTGCTATTTGGCTACACACAATAGGCATTCTCTACTATCGAATAGGCAATCCGGTTAAAGCTCAAGAACATATTGAACAGGCGCTGGCAAATGATGAAATCCATCCGGCTAACAAAGCTAACTTCTTAAATTCGTTGGCAAGCGTTGAAAGAATGCTCAGCCAATTAGATAAGGCAAAGAGATATATCGACCAAGCCTTGAAAACATATCAGCTATACGTGTCCGAAGCGGATGAACAATACCTCACTCTATTAAATACGTTGGGTTATATAAGCCATGAGATGGGCCTTCATGAAGAGGCCGAAAGTCACTATAAAAAAGTTATTGAAGTGGGTTATAAGAATGGAAATTCCGAAGAGTTGATCGCTACGGCCTTGGGGAATATTGGGCAGCTCTATGTGGACAAAGGTGAATTCGAGAAATCGATCGGTTATTTCCTAAGAGCCATTGAAATCAGTCAATCCTTGCAGGATAAGTCGCTATTGACCAGGCAATATAATAATCTTGGGCTATCATATTACTATTTGACCGAGTATGACAAAGCTTTGAGATATTTCAAAA
Source organism: Cohnella suwonensis (assembly GCF_042655365.1). Classification (NCBI taxonomy): domain Bacteria; kingdom Bacillati; phylum Bacillota; class Bacilli; order Caryophanales; family Paenibacillaceae; genus Cohnella; species Cohnella suwonensis. Next base: position 160,465 of record NZ_JBHSMH010000101.1, read on the forward strand.
AAGCTCTACGCTTGCGTAAGGATCTATACAATGAATATAGCTTTTTTACTGCGGTCATATATAACAATATTGCTTTGATCCATAGCAATGAAGGTGATTATGTAGAGGCGGAAAGAAGCTATAAGAAAGTATTGGATATCTACCGCTTCTTAAAGTTGGATCAGAGCCTTGACGCGGCAGCATGTTATCTTAATCTAGGAAGGCTTTATCAGCATTTAAACCAATTCAACCTCGCTCAGGAACATATGGAGATGGCATTGGCATTAGATCGTCAGTTGCTGGTGGAACCTCATATGGAAATTGTCAAGGATCTCACTTGCTTAGCGATGCTGTATGTTGATAAACGCGAGCCTGATCAAGCAATTGAGGTGAGTAATCAATGCAAGTCAATGATTGAGGCGCTGGGACAAACCAATAGATTGGAGTATAGCAGTAACATATGTGCTATCAGCCTAGCGTACTTAATTAAAGGACAAATTGATTTAAGCAAGAAGCTGTTTGAGCAGTCTATGCGATTAATAGTAAGAGATTTTAGTTTACAACATGAAAATAGTTATAGTTATATCTCCAACTATACTGCGTTATTAAAAATAAAGGGTGTTTACAAACGAGAATTACATTGGTTTCGCAAGCTGATAAGGTCACTTGAAGAGTCGTAAAAAAACGATGACTTGGCCGGCGATAGTTGCCCTGAAGCATAATTCTTTTAGAATCGTATCGCGTATCGGCTGCTTTCAGTTGGAGAATAAAAGTTTTTTGGCCTGTTCGAAGTGGTGGGCACGAAGTATGAATGCATTCTTACTACTCATCCTCATCTGGCAAGTGAACCTAGTGGCTTCATCGTACAGTGCTGTATCGATTGTTGGAGTCCGCTGATCCGGTGGAAGTTTATGCAGATGTTAACCAAGGTTAATGGTTAGAAGCCTTAAAGGGATGGTTCGATGAGCACCAACATACACATTCAAGCGCTCAAGTACGGAAATCGCCTGCACTACGAATGGGACACCATTTTGCTGGAACGATCGGCATCGCATATTTTCGTGCTAGGCGAATACGGCAGAAAGCTGCGGCATCATACCAAACAAAAGATTTTTACGATGGATAACTGGACCCTGGAGTTCTTCTCGTTCGATTCCTGGTTTACCGTAAGCGCGGATGTGAGGGACGGGAAAATTCAACAGTACTACTGCAACATCAACGAGCCCGCCACAATCGAGGGGAACACCGTTACATTCGTCGATCTGGACCTTGACCTCATCCAAAGAAACGGAGAATGGATGGTCGTCGATGAAGATGAATTCGAAAGCAATTCTGTTAAGTTCTCTTACCCGGATCCGCTCATCCAGAGGGCTAAGCTTGAATTAGCAAACTTGCAAACTCGCATCCATAACAAGGAGTTCCCTTTCGACGGGGCGCTTGAACGCTTCATTGATCGAATTCCTAAATCATGACGAATGAGAATAGACCTATACCCACATCCATTAGGAGCTCCGAGCGAGTTCCTTTTTCTTATGCGATCTGATGAAGTTCCCTTGGGCGTTTGCCTACATACAATTTTATTTGATCACGGTCGAAGGGGAGTATCCTTTGATCGATTTGAATACGTTGCTGAAATACGAAATATCGCGGAAGCCGCACCGATCGGCGACCTGCGTGACGGAAAATCCGCCGGTAGACAGCAGCATTTCCGCATGATTGATACGAATCAGGTTCAAATATTCCTTGAACGAATAGCCCGTGTTCTTCTTGAACAATTTCCCGAGGTAGACCGGATGAAGGTTAACGATGTCGGCCATCCCGGTTAAATCAAGCTCCTCCGGATAGTGCCGGGTTACGTATTCCAGCACTTTGTTCACCCTTTGATCGGCTTGATGATGGACGCCGTTTCGATAGGAGATCATCAGAAGCCGATGGATGATCAGCATGAACAACGCCCTTGATTGCATGACGTATCCGGGTTCCTTGCCCATCCATACTTGCGTGAACTGATGGATACGTCCGAATATTTCATTCGAGATGACGTTTTTGGTCACGATCCGGAGCGGAAGCGCGTCCGGACCTCCGTGCGGCAGCCAGTCGAAATTGAAAGCATAGGAATGCATCGGACTTTCCTTGAACGTATGCGCTTCGCGGACGTTGCCCTTAGGGATATAGATCACGTCTCCGGCTTCCACCGCGTATTGGACGCCATTGACGTAATAATTCGACTTTCCTTCGACGACGAACGTAAGGTCGTGAAAATCGATCGTTTGCTTAATGATTTCCCAATCGGGAAAACACCGCCTGTCGACGTAGTAATAAATGTCGGGGACAAGGTATTGCATCTGCTCCAAATCCAAGTCGAACACCGCCTTTATTGCTCAGAGATTCAAAATAGGTTTAATTATTACAACTATTCTCTAGTTGGTCTATAGAATATTGTAAACGCTTAATTCTATAATATCCACATACGAATGTAGCTGTATCAACAAGCTTTAATGTTAATTGAAATCATTGCCTAAAGCGACTAGCGGATTATTTCGTCCGTTTATTGCTTAATTGTTGCAAGCTTATATGGAGGATTACGATATGGAAAATGACAACAAGACCAAGAATGAAACGACCTTCCGCAACGGGGAGGTTCCAAGAGACGCTTACAAGGCTTGGCTGCGCTATGCCCCGCTAAATCCGGATCAAGCGGAGGAATACGCGCCTTGGTGCGGCACGGTCGTCGCTGCTTTTTCCGGGCATGCTCCGCTATTGGCAACGGCATGCGAGGAGCTTAGGGACGGAATCGGTTCAATGCTTGGCCGCAGGCCGCAAGAGAGCCGGAGCTCGGATAGCGAGCGCTTTCTCCTCGTCGGCACGCTGGATAGCGCCGAACTTAAAGGGTTGATGGACGAGGCCGACATGGAAGCCGTGGGCGATGAGGGGTATGTGCTGCGAACCGTCGAACAACCGGAGCGCCGTTTCATTGCCATTGCCGGCAAGACGGACAAGGGCGCGCTGTACGGAGCGTTTCATTTTCTCCGTCTGCTTCAAACCGGACAACGCATTCGCGATCTTCGCGTCGTAGAGAATCCGGCGGGCAAGCTGAGAATGATCGACCACTGGGACAACATGGACGGCAGCATCGAACGGGGATACGCGGGCAGATCGGTGTTTTTCCACCATGGAGCTTTCCTTGGGAATTGGAATCGCATTCGGGATTACGCTCGGATGATGGCAGCCGTCGGATTGAACGCGATTTCCATTAACAACGTGAATGTCAACGAGACGGCAACGAGGCTGATTGCTCCCGAGCTACTGCCTTCCGTGGCGAAGGTGGCGGACGTATTCAGGGAATATGGCGTCCGGCTTTTCCTGAGCATCAACTTCGCTAGTCCGATTGAGCTAGGGGGGCTGACGACAGCCGATCCGCTTGACCCTCAGGTTAGAGAATGGTGGGCAGAACGGGCAACCGACGTGTATCGGCATATTCCGGATTTCGGCGGCTTCCTTGTGAAAGCCGACTCGGAATTCCGGCCGGGGCCTTTTACGTACGGGCGCGACCATGCGGACGGAGCGAATATGCTCGCCGAGGCGCTTCAGCCCTACGACGGAGTCGTGATATGGCGCTGCTTCGTATATGACTGCCTGCAGGATTGGCGCGACCGATCGACCGACAGGGCCAGGGCGGCGTACGACCATTTCCGTCCGCTTGACGGGAAGTTCCGCGAGAACGTTATTTTGCAAATCAAGAACGGTCCGGTGGATTTCCAGGTAAGGGAGCCGGTATCCCCGTTATTCGGCGGCATGCCGCTAACCAATCAAGTGCTCGAGCTGCAGATTACCCAGGAGTATACAGGGCAGCAGAGGCATCTGTGTTACCTCGTTCCGCAGTGGAAGGAAGCCATCGACTTCGACACTTATGCATTAGGCGAAGGCTCGACGGTGGCGGGAGTGGCAACCGGAGCGTTGACGGACCGCCCGCTCGGCGGTTTCGCCGGCATAGCCAACATCGGCGACGAACCGAGTTGGACCGGACATATTCTGGCCCAAGCGAATTATTATGGTTTCGGCCGTCTAGCCTGGAGTCCGACACTAACGTCAGAGCAAATTACGGATGAATGGGTGCGGATCACGTTCGGGAACGACCCTGCAGTCGTCGAGACGATCAGCCGCATGCTGCTGGATTCCTGGCACATCTATGAGAACTACACGTCGCCGCTCGGAATCGGCTGGATGGTCAACCCGAGCCATCATTACGGCCCTAATGTCGACGGATATGAATACTCCAAGTGGGGGACTTACCATTTCGCCGATAATCAAGGTATCGGAGTAAACCGCACGGTAAGCACGGGAACCGGCTATGCCGGGCAGTACCACGATGTTCCCGCCGCGCGCTACGAATCGGTCGAGAGCTGTCCGGACGAGCTGTTGCTGTTCTTCCACCATGTCCCTTATACGCACGTGCTGAAGTCCGGCAAGACCGTCATTCAGCACATCTACGACTCGCATTTCGAAGGGTTCGAGCAGGCCGAAGGGCTTGCGGAGGCGTGGCGCGGCTTGGAAGGAAAAGTAGATGGCGACCGCTATGCGAGCGTACTAAGCCGTCTGCAGCAACAATCGAAGCACGCGGCGGAATGGCGGGATGTCATCAATACGTACTTTTATCGCAAGTCCGGTATTTCCGACGCGCATAACCGGACGATCTATTAAAGGGATCTGCGGCACGGTCGATCGCATCGACGAGTTGCCGCGGATCCTGATTCTATTTTACCGAAGAAAGCGAGCGTATCTACCATGAACCAAAAAACGCTATTTAACGATGGATGGGAATTTGCCAAAAGCGGCCTCGAAATGACGGATAGCGCCGGATTGTCCTTTCAACCGGTCGATATCCCCCATGATTGGCTCATCTATCAGACGCTAAATCTGTATGAAGACAGTATCGGCTGGTACCGTAAGCGATTCACCTATACGAAAGAGGCCAAGCAGATTCTCTTGTGCTTCGATGGGGTATATATGGACTCTTCCCTATATGTGAATCGTCAGCTTGCAGGCGAGTGGAAATACGGTTATTCCTCCTTCGAACACGAGATCACGGAGGTCCTCGCGGAAGGGGACAATGAAATCCTCGTGAAGGTCGTCCACCAAAGCCCGAATAGCCGATGGTACTCGGGTGCCGGGATCTATCGCAACGTATGGTTGAAGACTAGGGATCGCAATCATATCGCGACGAACGGCATTTATATAACCGCGAGACAGGAAGACGAGGGATGGCAGGTCGAAGTCGATACGGAGATGAACGTCCATGAAGACGTGCACATCACTCAAACATTGCTGTATAAGGATCACATCGTCGCGGCCGTCTCGGATCGGATTGGGATTGCCGCGGGCGACAATCCCGTGACTCGTCGCAGACAAAGGCTAACGGTCCACAATCCTAAGTTATGGAGCACGGAGGAGCCTCATTTATACCGGTTGACGACTGAGCTGCGACTGGCCGCGGCGGATCGGGAGGTGGACGGAAATCGGGATATCGTTGAAACGATCACCCAGCATACGGGTTTTCGAACGATCCTGCTCGACCCTATGCAAGGCTTTCGGTTAAACGGAGTAGCCATGAAATTAAACGGGGTTTGCGAGCATCATGATTTAGGCGCCTTGGGAGCCGCGTTTAACAAGGAAGCGCTGAAAAGAAGGTTTGTGATCCTCCAAGAGATGGGCGTTAACGCGATTCGGACCGCTCACAATATGCCTGCGGAAGAGCTGATGGACTTGGCCGACGAGATGGGCATGCTGGTCGTCTCGGAAGCTTTCGACATGTGGGAACGATCGAAAACGCCGTACGACTACGCAAGATTCTTTAAGGAATGGGCTTCTGCCGACGTGAGAAGCTGGGTGATGCGCGATCGGAATCATCCGAGTTTGCTGATGTGGAGCATCGGGAACGAGATCTACGATACGCATGCGGACGAGAGAGGGCAAGAAGTAACGAGAATGCTCATGAATGAAGTGCGGAAATACGATCCGAAAGAAAATGCAACGATTACGATCGGATCGAATTATATGCCGTGGGAGAACGCTCAGAAATGCGCGGATATCGTGAAGGTTGCAGGCTATAACTATGCCGAGAAATATTATCGCGACCATCATGAGATGCATCCGGATTGGATCATCTACGGTAGCGAGACGGCCTCGATCGTGCAAAGCAGAGGCGTCTATCATTTTCCGTTCGAGAGATCCATTCTGACCGACGACGACGAGCAATGCTCGGCTCTCGGGAACAGTTCGACTAGCTGGGGGGCCAAGTCGGCGGAAGCCTGCATCATCGCGGAGAGAGATACCCCGTTCTCCCTCGGCCAATTCCTATGGACCGGATTCGACTATATCGGCGAGCCGACGCCTTATCATACGAAGAACTCTTATTTCGGACAGATCGATACGGCTACGTTCAAGAAAGATTCGTATTATATCTATCAAGCGGCATGGACGGATTACAAGACCCACCCGATGGTGCATATTTTCCCTTATTGGGATTTCAACAAGGGCCAGATCATCGATGTGCGGGTGTGCTCGAACGCGCCTACCATCGAATTGCAATTCAATGGCAACACGATCGGAACCTATGAGATTGACCATGAGCGGGGAACGCAGCTCGTCGGCTGGTGGAAGGTCCCTTATGAAGAAGGCGAAATCAAAGCGATCGCCTACGATGAGACGGGAGCCGTTATTGCGACGGATGCCAGAAGGTCGTTCGGAGACGCGAAGAAGATCCGTTTGCACGCGGATAAGGATACACTGTTGGCCAATGGTACGGACTTGATCTTCGTCGAGATCACGATGGAGGATGCCAATGGAAATCCTGTAGATAATGCGAATAATCGCGTACGGGTCGAGGTTACGGGAGCCGGTCGATTGCTGGGTCTGGATAATGGAGACAGCACCGACTTCGATCCGTACAAAGGGTTAAGCAGGAGGTTGTTCAGCGGCAAGCTGATGGCCATCATCGGAGCCACATTGGAACCTGGAAAGATGAAGATCGAAGTATCCTCCGTCGGCATGGAGAGACGAATCGCGGAATTCGAGTCACTCCCGGTACAAGGCGAAGCGGCGGCCTTCGAGGGGATCTCCGCATTCGCGACGAATCAAGATCTGCCATGCGTCATGGGCGGGCAAGAGGAAATCCCCGTTCGGAAGATCGAGATCGTAAGCGATTCCAGACAGGCGTTCGATGAATCGAGACAAGAGATGGTCGTGCGCGCGAGGCTATACCCCGAGAATGCTTCCTACCAAGAAGTCGAGTGGAGCGTCGTCAATGACGCAGGAATCGCATCGAACATCGCCAGCGTGGAAGCGTCCGGTCTTGAAGCGAAGATTACCGCGCTAGGGGATGGGCAATTCCGGCTACGTTGCATGAGCAAGAACGGCAGCGACAAGACGAAGCTCATCTCCCAGCTCGAATATGAGGCGGTCGGTCTCGGCACGGCCTACAAGGATCCGTACGGATTCATATCCGCAGGCCTCTATGATTATTGCAAAGGCGAACTAAGCAATGGCAACGAAAGAGGGGTAGCGACGAGCAGAGACGGAGAAACCCAAGTCGGGTTTCGCGATATCGACTTTGGTTCTTACGGCTCGGACACCCTCACGATTCCTATATTCGCCTTATCCAGCGAAGAGTATGCCCTGCAAATCTGGGAAGGGATGCCGGATGAAGAGGGCAGCGCCCTGCTGGCCGATGTCATCTATCAGAAGCCGTCCAGGTGGAACGTGTATCAGGAAGAAACGTATCGCTTGTCCAAGAGACTCCGCGGCCTTACCTCAATTTGTTTCGTTCTCCGGCAGAAGGTGCACATCAAGGGTTTTTCATTCGAGCAGAAGAATAGAGCCTTCGAGCACAATCACGCGGCGGAATGCGATCGCATCTACGGGGATACGTTCGCCATAACGGAAAATTGCATTGAAGGCATAGGAAATAATGTGTCTCTAGAGTTTGAACGAATGGACTTTACGGGCGATGGAGCGACGAAGCTTGTCGTGTACGGCAGGTCGACGATCGATAACAATACGATTCATGTTCGGTTCGCTAATCCGGATGGCGAAAGCAATCAACTCATCGAATTCGCGAAATCCGATGGATACGAACAGCGCGTATTCGAATTGGCAAAAGTCGCGGGCGAACAAAAAGTGACCTTCATCTTCCTTCCGGGAAGCCGCTTCGATTTCGGTTGGTTTCAATTTCAACGATAAGGGGGGCGCGGGTGAAATGGCATCCGGAAGAATGAAAAAATCGATTTTAAAGGCTGAGTTCCACTCTGTTGTGGCTTAATGACAGACAAATGAACTGTAAAACATGCAGTTATTTCGGCTAAAACTCAGATATCTGGTGAAATAGATGTAATACATACATTAAAATCACCGGATTTATCCTGCATCAGTTGAAATCCGCCAAATGAAGTGCACCTTTTGCATATAATTCATGCAGAGGCCTTACCATGTATCTTTTTTCATGCACATTTTACTGTTAAATATTCCAACTACGTTGTTTCTAAGCAACATTCACACTGAACTCAGCCATTTTAAAAGTAGTTGGCGGTCATTTCGTATTTATGCGTATACTGAATAAAAGGAATTTAAAGCGCGATAGCAGGGGAGTGTTTTTCATGCTCACAAAAGGAGAAGAATTACAAGAGATTCTGGACAAAGCTGCCGAACAAGCGATACGAGAGGCTAAGCAAGCAGGAGCATCCATTTACTATATTAGGAATGAGAAAAGAATTCGGGAGACGGCGGACGGCCGGAAGTATGAAATTCAGTTCGATGAATCGGGATGTCGGATTGAACGGGTATTGAATGAGCAATAAGATGCCAGTACTGATCGGCGATGGATGTACTGAGCAGATATAAGATGTAACAAGTGTTTCATGACAAAAGCCGGCCACATGAGGTCGGCTTTTGTCGCGCGGGCGATAGTCGGTTTCAAATGGTTCGCATAAGAAATCTCTTATCTACAACTAGCCCTGTCTTCTTCCAACATTGGCACAAGGACATTATTTTAATCTATATCTAATAGTGATAAAATAGAGAGAGTGAAATTGAACCAGAAAAGACGCAGGGAATAAGGACGGATAAACATGAGCAACATACAAAAGAAAACAGACGTGATTCTAATCGGTGCCGGCATCATGAGCGCGACTTTAGGGACGCTTCTGAAAGAGCTAGTACCGGAATGGGAAATTACGGTGTTCGAGAAGCTCGAGAACGCGGGCGAGGAAAGCTCCAACGAGTGGAATAACGCGGGAACGGGACATGCGGCGCTGTGCGAGCTGAACTACACGGTCGAGAAACCGGACGGATCCGTGGATATCAGCAAAGCGATTCAGATTAACGAACAATTCCAGCTGTCCATGCAGTTCTGGTCTTATCTCGTGAACAGCAAGCTGATCCGCAATCCGCAGGACTTTATCATGCCGCTGCCTCATATGAGCATGGTGCAAGGGGAACGGGACGTCGCGTTCTTGAAAAATCGTTTCGAAGCGATGTCCGACAATCCGCTGTTCCAAGGGATGGAATTTTCCGATGACCCTGCCAAGCTGATGGAATGGATTCCGCTTATCATACAGAATCGTCAACCGAACGAACCAATCGCCGCAACCAAAATCGACACGGGTACCGATGTTAATTTTGGGGCTTTAACGCGCAGTTTGTTCGAACACTTGAAGGACAACAACGTCGATATCAAATATAATCATAGCGTTAATAATATGAAGCGTACGAGCGACGGTTCGTGGGAATTGAAAATCCGCAACGACAGAGGAATCGTCGAGCGCCATACGGCCAAGTTCGTGTTTATCGGCGGCGGCGGCGGAAGCCTGCATCTGTTGCAAAAGTCCGGTATTCCCGAAGGAAAACGCATTGGCGGATTCCCGGTCAGCGGGATCTTCATGGTGTGCAATAATCCGGAAGTCGTCGCACAGCATCATGCCAAAGTCTACGGCAAAGCGAAGGTCGGAGCTCCTCCGATGTCCGTGCCGCATCTGGACACCCGATTTATCGACAATAAGAAATCGTTGCTGTTCGGACCTTTCGCCGGCTTCTCGCCGAAGTTCTTGAAGACCGGTTCGATGTTCGACTTGGTCACTTCCGTCAAGCCGAACAATCTCGTCACGATGTTGTCGGCAGGCGCCAAGAACATGTCATTAACTAAGTACCTGATCGAGCAAGTGATGTTGTCGAAAGAGAAGCGCATGGAAGAACTGCGAGAGTTCATCCCGACCGCCAGAATCGAAGATTGGGATCTCGTCGTAGCCGGCCAACGCGTGCAAGTCATCAAGGACACGCAAGCCGGCAGAGGAACGCTTCAATTCGGCACCGAAGTCATCAGCGCGGCCGACGGTTCGATCGCGGCCTTGCTAGGCGCTTCTCCGGGTGCTTCGACTGCCGTCCACGTCATGCTCGAGGTTATGAAGAAATGCTTCCCGCTGCACATGAAAGGGTGGGAACCGAAGATCCAAGAAATGATTCCTTCTTATGGCGTATCGCTCATGGACAATCCGGAGCTTCTGCGCGAGATTCATGCTTCGACGGCAGAGGCGCTTGGTCTAAGCGAGAACGCGCCGTTGCAGACGGCTCGCGAAGCCGTGTCGGTGTAATGACTGGAATATATAGCGTAGAAATAGACTGGCTGCCGAATTGTCGGCAGCCTGTTTCGTTATTATTGTTTGGTTAAGATTGCTCCGCGGGCTACCGTTCACGCGTGATCTCCTTTATCACATAACTCCATTCATCGGCATCGCGAGCCCATTTCCAATCGGCTGAGGACTGTGGATCTCCCAAACGCGCCGAAACTTCCTCATATTTGCCGCCATACTTGGCTTCAAAGGTTAATAGCGCCTGTACAAGGCTCTTCATTCGATCGACTTCATCATATTCTGGTTCAAGTGCTTTCTGATGTTCATATTCTTGAATGACTTCGCGGAGAACGGTTTCTTTACCGTTCGTGGATTTATAGGTGGCAGTATCGGGGATTCTAGCTTGTTTATAAGACTGTTTATCATCTAATCCAGGATAAACAATACGCTTGTCTCTCAACCAGTTATTGATCGTCGTTGTTGATACCCCGAAATAGGTTGCGATTTGCCCGGTCGTATACAATAGTGGTTTGTCAGCCTCTGTCGCATAATCAAAAGCCAAATGCAGTAATTGATTGAGGGCTTCGGCTAATTCTTCTTGAGAAAGACTAAGCGAGTCATTTCGTAAATTAATTTTAGTGAGTTCTGGAATGGATGATATAATCGCGAGTTCTGCGGTAAAATGTAATAGAAGAGTTCAAACGTGACTTGGAATGCGCAACGACAAGGACGTGTACCAATGGATAACATTCAGCAAAAGTATGAAGCCGCGTTGGTGGAAATCGAAGCGCTTAAACAGGAACAGATTAGGTTAAAGCGCGAGGTCAAGAGCCTTAGCAACCAATTAGCTATGCTGTCACTTGAGTCTGATGTGAACCTTGCGCAACAAGAGCAAGATGACTTAACCGATCGACGCGATCATTTGGACACAACGGAAAAGAAAGAACCTGCAATCGTTCACCAATTCTCAAAAGTTGAGGATAAGCTTGCGTTATATCAAAGCTATTTCCGCGGGCGTGAGGATGTATATCCGAATCGATGGAGCAATAAGCAGGGAAAGTCGGGCTACTCGCCGGCCTGCGGCAATGAATGGACAGCAGTCTGCCAGAAGCCGAAAGTGAAATGCTCTGCATGTGCCCATCAGCATTTTCTCCCCATTACAGACGAAGTCATTTCAAAGCACTTGGATGCAAGACAGGATAAGACAATAGGGATTTATCCGATGCTGCTGGATGAGAGTTGCTGGTTCCTAGCCATGGATTTCGATAAAAAGAACTGGCAAGAGGACGCAGCGGCGGTTATGCAGGTTTGCAAAGACAATAGCATTCCCGCAGCGCTTGAACGCTCACGCTCCGGAAATGGCGGGCACATCTGGATATTTTTCAAGGAACCGATAGATGCGGGCTGGGCTAGAAGATTCGGTTCAACCCTCTTGACACTTACAATGAAAAATAGATATCAGCTCGGTCTGGACTCTTACGACCGTCTGTTTCCTAACCAGGATACTCTTCCTAAAGGGGGCTTCGGCAATCTGATTGCTTTACCGCTTCAGGGCGGGCCAAGAAAAAATGGAAACAGCGTCTTCGTCGATCACAAGTTTGAACCTTATGAAGATCAATGGCACTTCTTGGCCGGATTGGGCAAAATGAAAGAGGAGGAAGTGTCTAGGTTTATTCAACTTCATGCCTCCGAGGGAGATCTTCATGCGGGTCTACAGAATGCGGATGACGATGAGGATGAACGGCCTTGGGAAGGAAAGGGTAAGTCTTCCCAAGATTCTTGGAAGCTGGATTTACCGGCGACGATTCAGATCGTACTGTCCGATCGGCTCTATATAAGTAAAGAAGGGCTCGCCTCGGGAGCTATTAACAGACTTATGAGGCTGGCTTCTTTTTCAAACCCGGATTTTTATAAAACGCAGGCCATGAGGCTCTCCACCTATGGTAAACCTAGGGTTATTTGTTGTGCAGAAGATCTTGCCCGATATATTGCTTTACCAAGAGGATGCTATCAGGTGGTTATGGATCTTTTTCAGCAGAACAATGTAGAAGTGAATGTCGAGGATAAACGGGGCGGAGGAAACCGAATCGATGCTGCTTTTACAGGTTCTTTGACGGTACTTCAAGATACTGCGTCCAGGGCCATGCTTGCCCATGACTTCGGGATCCTCTCCGCCGTTACGGCATTCGGCAAGACGGTTGTTGCCGCGAGTATTATCGCAAAGCGTCAGATCAATACATTGATTCTTGTTCATCGACGGGAGCTGATGGATCAATGGAAATCGCGACTGCAGACATTTTTGGATTTGCCGAAGCATTCCATTGGGATGATCGGGGGCGGAAAGGACAGCCGAACAGGTATTGTGGATATTGCGGTAATTCAAAGTATGAACTACAAAGGCGAAGTCAAGGAATGGATCGATGAGTACGGGCAAGTTATCGTAGATGAATGCCACCATGTATCTGCTTACAGCTTCGAGCAAGTTCTTATGAAAGCTAAGGCAAAGTACGTATTTGGACTCACGGCTACGCCAAAGCGCCAAGATGGCCAAGAGGCAATTGTTGCAATGCAGCTTGGACCCATTCGCATGAAGATTGACGCCAAAATGATAGGGAATTCTCGCGGGTTTTCGCTGACGGTGGTTCCCCGATATACGAGCTTTAAGATGCCTATAAACATGGAAAAGTCGGGAATTCAAGATGTGTATCAATATTTAGTGACGGATGAAGAACGCAATACGATGATCTTTAACGATATTCTGCAAAGTCTGGAAGAAGGACGATCCCCGCTGTTGCTTGTCGAACGGACTTCCCACGCGGAATATTTTGAAGATCGACTACGTCATTTTGCCCGAAATATCATTGTTCTTCGTGGTGGCATGGGGAAGAAGCAAAGAGAGGCTGTTCGCCAGCAAATAGCAAATGTCCCTGACACGGAAGAGAGGGTGCTGATCGCAACAGGAAAATTAATTGGCGAAGGCTTCGACGATGCGAGGCTGGACACCTTGTTCTTGGTTCATCCCATATCATGGACGGGTTCACTGGAGCAATATGCCGGTAGATTGCATCGGGCTCATGCAAATAAGCAAGAAGTGAAAATTTATGACTACATTGACCTACAGGAGCCTGTTCTGATGGGCATGTATAAGAAACGGATTAAAGGTTATAGGAAAATGGGCTATCGCGGCGTTGAATGAAGAGCGCTCAGCAGAAAATTAGGTCTCAGACAAACCATCACTATGCTTCTCGATGATTTCCGCAATCTCAAGAAACGAATACCTATGATTCACCATGTCCACCGTAAAATCCTCGGCAGCCTTCTGATCCATACCGAATTTACGGCCGTTATATTTAAGAAAGAGGACGAGAGCAACGAAGGCCGTTCTCTTGTTGGCGTTGTGAAAAGGTTGGTTTTGCCCGAGAGATTCGAAAAGCGATGCGGCTTTATCGAACAAAGCGGGATAGGCGTCTTCGCCAAAGGCAGGGGAGCGGGGACGTAAGACGGCCGATTCCAGCAAGCCCCCGTCCTTAACGCCTATGATCTCCCCCGAACTGTATTTCTGAATGAGCGCGACGTTAACGGCGATGATCTCTTGAACGGTAAGGTACCGGATGTCCGCCATGTTAACGATCCTTTAGGCCCTTAATCGTCTCGTCGTACTGCTCCATGACTTGAGACAGCGTGTCCATAAAGTCGGAGCTAATCCCTGCGGGCAAAGTGACTTTGTTCGCTTTTTTGATGACGATTTCGCCCGTGCTTTCCCTTACGTCGACGGTGACGGTATCTCCCATGTCAACGCCGATCTGCTTTAAGGCTTCGGTCATGGTGATCCCTAGGCTATTGCCGAATTTCGTAACTTTGCGTTCCATTTCTATCACCTTGCTCATCGTGAATTCACTCTCCTCATCATTATAATCGCAGAGTTCAGATATAGATGTAGACATAAAGCAGGCTATGTTGCAAAATTCTATTAATCGCTATTATGATCGAGAGTGAAAACCATTCGAAAGGAACGTTTTACGATTGAATAGACAGGAGCTACAGAAGAAAGTTCGTCATACCGTACATGTGTTAATTCACAGTAAAGGGTTCGCGAGCCCGTTGGATTTGTTTTTGACGATGGAGAAGATTACGCCGAAGCTGGTCGAGGAATGGCGCTTCAGAAGAATCCCTTATCTCGAGAGGGTTCTTCACGGCAACCTCAATCAATTCAGCTTCATCATGAAAGAGTTTCGTAAAGTGGCGACGGAGTTAAATCTGAAGCCTTCTTATACCGCGTATAAGTCCTGGGGAAAAGGGCCGAAGCGGCTGCTCCGTTTCACGAAATCGGGCAACGAGCACGTGGAGCGTAGCTATTCGACGCACTTCGTGAAGACCGTTAAGCCTACGGTGCCAGCCGTGCCAGCGGTGCCTGCCGAGCCTGTCGCGTCTGCCGTGTCGGAGTAACGTCCGGTTGAAGAGGAACCCCCGACCGCTTGCGGCCGGGGGTTTGCATGATGAAAAAGTCCGGCCGATGAATGCGGGCTTGGGTAACGCGGCGTATGTCTCGGACGACCGATTGCGGCGACCGAATGCAGGATCAGCTTGACGAGTGGTCCTCCTGCTGCGCGCGGTCGCTGCGCTACTTACGTCCGACCGGCAATAGCTGCAGCAGTTCAGGACGAACCATCCACAAATGGCGGTTGAGCAGCGCATAGAAGATGGCTTCCTGGTCGTCGCCGAATCCAATATATTCCGGCAATTCCCGCGGAAGCTGCTTCTTGCCCTGCAAATACGCAGGCACATAAGGATTACGCCCTGTTGCTTTCTTGATTAGCTCAGATAGCTTCACGGATTGCCCGTTCAATCCGAACTCGACGAGAATTCGGCCGTAACTGAAAGTCGCGCTGCCATCGTCATCGTACTGTTTAATTAACGCTGCTGCGTTCTTCCACTCCATCGTCTCGATGTAAGCCGGCAACAGAAGATCTCGAACGCCTTGATTATCGTTCGGGTTCAGCTCGAGCAACTCGCGGTAATGCTTAATGGCCTCGGGTATATTCCCCATCTCCGCGCACGTTTCGGCGTACCCTTTCTTCGCTCTCATATAAGGGCGCGTCGGCACGTATCCCCAGAAGTGCCCCTTGTTCTCCTTGAAGAATGATTCTCCAAGCGTTTTCTCCCCGGCCGCCATTCCTTGTCGGTAATAAAAGGCTTTCTCCTTTGGCGTGGCGGACGCGCTATCGGCAAGGATGTTGTACGCATCGACGCTATTCGGGTCTAGCCGAAGCGCGTCTTGGGCCAGCTTGATCCGTCGCTGCGCATTAGGCTCGTCCCATGCGGCATAGAGCAATTCGGTTGCTTGCTCCGCGGGACTAAGCGCTTTGCGCTTCGGCGGTTTCTTATTCAACTGTTGTTGAAGGAACGCGTTAGCTTCCTCCATTGTGGAGAAGTTCTGCTCCTCGAGCAAGGCATGCAAGTTCTGCATTTCCTGTTCCATCTTGATTCTGGATGGGGATGAGGCATTCACGGCAACAGCCGCGTTGGGCTTGGCATTCGGCGGCAGGACGATATAATCGCTCATAAATTCGAAAATCTGATTCGAGCGTTGGGACAATGTCGTGACGGAAATGTTATATTTGTCGGCTAATTCGCTTTGGGTCGTCTCATAGCCATATTCTTGGCAGAGGACATACTCTAGCGCAGCGGGGTATACGCCGATTTTTTTGACGATTGGAACCGTCTCGTTGGCATAGTCATTCCAAATTTGAAGGATCTCGAGGATTTCTTCTGGGTCATACAAACCGTCGGTCTGCTTGTAAAAATGCTTGGCGATCAGCCTGTGCAATTCATTCGGCCAAGCAAACTCGCGGTCAATAATGTCTACGATGGACTTCGGTTGAAGTTGAACGACTCGAGCGACATGGCTCGCCTCATCCTTGCTTAAACAGCATTTCTTGTATTTCAAGCCGCTGCCGCAATGGCATGGGTCGTTCCTGCCTAGTTTTTGCATGATGGTGAGCCTCCGAAAAATATCGTTAGACGTATTATCGGATATTGTTTGGATTTTGTCCATTTGGAGCGGAGGGCGCCTGCTTCCAGAGCCCAATAGGAAGAGAACATTCCCATTTCCAGTCGGGTCGGGCCGTACTCCGTATAAAACGGAGACGCCGGATTTTTCTCGCGGAAATAGTAGAAGCGATCGCTTTCTTTATAACCTATATTGACGGCTTTTAAAATACCGATATAACTTCTCAACCAACCGTACCTCACGCCACTGTCTATATAGAGGGAAATCATGCATTTAAATAAGCTGTATTTCGAAATCCTGACTTTCTAAAGGGAAAAAGTACGCTTATTTTCCTTCTCATAGCCAAATGGAGGTGTTTCGGAAGAGTTAAATTCATTTTTTCCCTTTAGTTTTCAATTAACTGATTATTCGTAGAAATTAGTAGTATTTTTTCCATTTATATTTACATCTATAAAATACCGTTATAACTTCTCAACCCGCCGTACCTCACGCCAGTGTTCAATAACGGCATCATTAATACCGTCTATATAGTTCTCTTTTATTGGAATAGCCGACTCCCGCAGCATCCATGTCCCAACCGTAAATTTCCCCTAAGGCTGCCAGCTTCTCTTCCGCAACAACAGAGTCCTGCTGCCAGATATCCGCCAATTGTTTTTTGTCGCTACCTGCTTGCAATAGGAAGTCCATTTCGACGGTTGTCCGTTCCTCTTGCCTCATGTACAACAAATCGATGTCGAGCACGATGTTGCTGACCGCATGGGCTCCGAACTCTCTGGACAGGGCAGAAGCTAGTTCATCCGCATCCTGAAACTCACCAGAATCGGAAGACTCGTCATAGACGGTGAACCAGTCGCTGCCTTGCTTCCAAGAGAGTACTAGGGTGCAATCGCTTGGTTCGGGTGTCCTTTCAAAGCCCATTTCCTCCATCAAGAGAGCCAACTTATTCTCTATGCTCACGTCTGCCAACAAGGATGGCACAGACGTTGCCCTAACTTGAATGTTCGTAAATCAGAAGGAAGAGTTATCCAAAATAGCAGAAAAGTGCCCCTTCCCCTATCCCCAGATCCGGTACAAGATAACCGCCGCTTCGGCGCGGTTGAGCGGATCGTTTCGGCGCTAACGCGACCTGTTCATGAACTTGCGCAGCAGACGGTAGGCGACAAACAGGATGACTCCCCAGAACAAGATGCTGATCAACGAGAATCCGCCGCTCCCGTATCCGCCGAAGCCGAACGGATTCAGCAGACTGCCGAGCAAAGTTCCCGCAAGCAGTCCGCCGAATAAGCCGCCGCCGAATCGGTTTGTCGCACCAGAAGGAGCTTTGTTCGCTGGATTATTGGCAACGGGCTTCTTTACTCCGCTCGTAGTTCCGCCCGTATAGCCGCTTCTTCCGGACCTGAAGCTTCCTCTGCCTGCGCGGTAAGCTTCCGGTTTGTAGTCTTCTTGGGGGTCTACATCCTTTACGACGGGAGGCACAACCACTTGCGGCGCGGCCTGCACGGCGGGCAACTCCGGTCCGATATGGAAGAGGAACGCAATTCCGATTACAAAAGTCATTAGAATTCTCATGGGAAACCCTCCGATAATTGGGACTACCGAAGTAGTATTCGCAGTCGGGGATTGCCTATCCATAAACAAGCTTTCGTTAGAGGCGGTTTTCTACATTTCTCTGCGCCATTTTACCGCGATTTTACCACGAGTCGCTAAGATGAAGGAGATTGTGTCGAATTGAAATAAGGTTGCATCGAAAGGCGGAGAAATGATGGAGAAGAAAATAAAAGCGTGGAGCAGGCGGATCGTCGTCTGTCTGTTTGTCCTTACGTTGCTTGTGCAGAACTTGCCGGTTCCCGGCCATACGAATAAGGCAAGCGCGGCGGCCGTCGCGGATGTCATCGCGGCGTTGAATCAACCCGCAAGCTCGGCGCCGGCGGGGACGGACATTTCCGGCCATTGGGCGGAAAAGGCGATTCAGGCATGGCTGGAAGAAGGGTTGGTCAGCGGCTTTCCGGATGGCCGATTCCGTCCGGACGGCCAAGTGACGCGGGCGGAGCTGGCGGCCGTCATCAACCGGGCTTTTCATTATTCGAAGGCGGCGACGGTCTCTTTCTCGGACGTACCGCCAGCGAAATGGTACGCCCTGGATGCGGCGAGGGCGCAAGAGGCGGGTTACATGCAGGGGAACGGCAAGGGCTCGTTCCGCCCGGAAGCTTCCGTGACGCGGGAAGAAGCGGCCGTCATTCTGGCGCGTTTGCTGAAGCTGGACAAGGCAAGCACGGCCGAAGCAGGCAAGTTCGCGGACGCGAAAGAGATGGCGGCGTGGAGTCGCGGCGCCATCAGCGCCGTCGTGAAGGCCGGCGTCATGAAAGGGTACGACGGCAATCTGTTCAAGTCCGGCAAGCCGTTGACGCGCGCCGAATCGGTCGTCCTATTGGACCGCGTTCGCAAGCAGTCCGGCGAGTCGACGAATACTCTTGTTCTGGATATTAATAAAGCGGGGACTTACGGTCCGGCTTCCGGCAAGACGACGTACGAAGGGGACGTCGCGATCAACGTACCGAACGTCGTGCTGCGGAACGCGACGATCAAGGGCAATCTGCTGCTCGGCGAAGGGGTTGGGGAGGGCGACGTTACGCTCGACGGGGTCGCCGTCGAAGGAACGACGACGATCAAGGGCGGCGGCAAGAACAGCGTGCACATCTTGAATTCCACGCTGACCCGCGTCTTCGTGACGAAGGTCGATGGACAAGTCCGCGTCGTCATCGAAGGCTCCACGGCGGTCGATCAAGTGACGGTCCAGTCGGGCGGCACGCTTCAAGTCGCCAGCGGAAGCAGCGCGAGCTACGGCACCGTGACGGTGTCGACGACCGGCGAAGTGACGCTGGACGGCGATTTCCCGAACGTCGTGCTGGTGGCGGCCGCGCAGCTGACCGTCGCGAGCGGCAAGGTGGATATGCTGACGCTGACCGAACAAGCCGCCGGTGCCGACATCACGTTGGCGCGGCAAACGCAGGTCGGGACCGTCAATGCGGACGCGGCTTCGACGATTAAAGGAGACGGAACGATCGGCACGGCCTCGGTAACGTCGGCGGGCGTCACGATCGCCCAGAAGCCGTCGCAGACGATCGTCGCGGACGGCCTGACCGCGAGCGTCGGCGGCGCGGTCGTGGAAGGCTCGGGCGCAAGCGGAGCGGGAACGGGAACGGGAACGGGCGGGGGCTCTTCCGTCACTCGCGTAACTGCGACGGTCGGCAGTCCGTCGGCCGGCGGCTTCGATCTGAAGCTTGCGCCCGCGGTTCCGAATCTGACGATCGCGAACCTCGTCATGGTGAATGCCGACGGCATGCCCGCCCTCGTCTCGAAGGTCCGCACGACGGACGGCGGCGCGAACTACAGGGCGGAAGGCTTCTTGACCGGCGGCGCCGCGTATACGCTATCGTTCGCGATGCCGGGATATGTTTTCGGCGGCAGCGTATCGGTCACGATCCCGGACGTGCCCGCGGTGACGGGCGCGATGGTCAGTCCGGATTTGACGAAATTGGTGTTGCTTTTCAGCAAGCCGCTCGCCGCTCTGCCCGAGTCGCCTGCGGGCTTCGCGCTGACGAGCTCCGGCGCGCCTGTCTCGATTGCGGGCGCGACGCTGTCGGCATCGGCGACCCGGGTCGAGCTCGCGCTCGGCGCGTCCGTTAATCCGAACACGCTGGAGCTGAGCTATGCGCCGGGAACGATTCATTCCACCGACAATAAGGCGCTTCCCGCTTTCGTCTATCGGATCTTTACCGACGGCAGCACTCTCGGGGGCAGAGCCGCCTACGACCGGCTGCAGGGAATGACAGCCGAGCAGGCGGCGACGGACTTGAAGAACAACGCGGCGGCGAACGCGAGCGCGGCGGCCAAGGCGATGCTCGAGGGCGGCTACAATACGAACGATCTCATCAAAGCGATGTATACCGTTTACGGGGTTACCAATGAGAACATGCCCGATCTTCTCCTGCCGCTAGGCGTCAGCGTCTATCATCTGCTGATCGGCTTGGATGCGGCACGCATTCTGAATTTGCTGAACCTGGGCAAAAACTTCTATAACAACAACGGCAGCTCCGACGATTGGGTAAGGGCGCTGAAGCAAGTCGGGAAAACCGACGTGGAAGTCGTCCGAGCTAGCTATTTCTTCTCCAACGTGAAGCTGGCGGAGTCCATGCGCAAGTATTACGGCACGACGAACGAAAGAGCAGCCAAAATATTGAACATCTATTCGACTTTCTCCAACGACGTCGGACGGGTGCTGCGCGAAGTGTACGGCAACGACGACCGGCAGGCCGTCGCGGCGATCAAAGCGGCCGGCTACAACGCCTCCAAAGCGGGCGAGACGCTGATGAACGTCTATGCGGACGATGCGAACAGGGCGGCTAGCTTGCTCAAGGAGTTCGGATATTCCGGCGAAGACACGGGAACGATGCTGCATTTCGTTTACGACGCGACCGGAGAGCAAACCGCTTCCGCGCTTAGCGGCGCGGGATATACATTCATGGATACGCTGCACGGTCTTCTTTACGCGAGCAATCCGTATGCGGCCTTAAAGAGCGCCTATTCGTTAATGGACTACTACCGGTACATGTACTCGGGCAACGGGGGCATCACCTATTACGTCGTCCAAAGCTTGTTCGATGCCGGCTACTCGGCGGACGAGGCGGCGCGCGCGCTCAAGACGCATCCCGACATTCATACGAGGACGGAGATGATGACTCATCTGCTCGCGAAGGACGCGCCGTCGGGAACGAGCGTTCGGAGCTATCCGGTCGACCAAGCCGCTCACGGGGTTCGCCAAGTCTTCGGCGGAACGCTCGCGGAGAACGCGAGCATGCTCGCGCAGCTCGGCGTGCCGACGATTACGACGAGGCCTCCGGGAGAGATTACGATCGCCCAAGCGCTGGCCCAGGCTAGCTTCGGTCTGAGCGAGCTCATGAATTATCTCGCGCCGAACGGTCCGCTGACGCAAGCGCGCGCGAGCGAAGTCGTTCTCGAGCTGGGCAATATGGGCTTTCAGCTTACTAATATCAAGCCCCAATTGAACAGCCTCGCCACCCGGGCATACGGCAACGCGTCGAACCCCAATTTGGTCAAGCTGCTCACGACGGGTGCCTATAATACGACGACGAATCAAGCGATTCCGGGGTATTCCGCCACGGATATCGCCAAGTACCTGATCGGCATCGGGAACGCGAATACCTACAACTTAGCCAGCGATCTGCTGCCCTCCTTCGGCAAGTTAGAGATTGCGCGCGCGATGGTCTCCACGAGCGGGGCCGCGATGCCCGACATGATCCGGGTCATGAGCGACACCGGACTGATTACGGATAGCCAGCCGGATCTCGTCGTACTCGGCCGGACGCTGAAGGAGGAATACGGGGCGACGGCCGCCGAGGCCGCGCTCGCGTTAAGAACCTCGTATATTTCCAGCCTGAACGGGTTCTATCAGCTTTCGTATATTTTGAGCAACGTCTACGAGCGGACCCAAACCCAGATGATTACCGATTTGGCCGCCGCGGGTTTCACTACGAATCAAATCGGCGTCGGGCTGAATCTGAACGGCCAACAATTCAAGGATGCGGGTTACAACTCGTCGGACGTCTCGCGATTCCTGTTGGAAGTTCGCGGCGTGACGAGGGATCAAATGGCTTTCGGGTTGAAAAGCATGGGTTACAGCCTGAACGAAGTTACGCAGGCGCTCCGCAATCTGGTCGGCGGCTCGACTTCCCAGAAGATCGAGCAGGTGACGAGTTGGCTGAACGCCCAAGGCGTCGCCTATACACCGGAGGAAGTGACGGCGGCCGTGTCCGTCGTATTCGGGACCGACCCGTTCTCGGCCATGGCTCAAGGCATGTACGACCAGCGCTTATCGTCGACTTATGCCGCCATGACGCTGAAAGCCACGTTCAGCACGACCGATGCGATCGTCATGGCCAGAGCCATCTATGCCGCAGGTTATTCGCGGGAAGACGTGCTGCCCGCGATCCTTCGGACGTACTACGACGGCAAGCTCAACGCCGACACCGTGCCGGCGATGGACGCCGTCATCGCGGCCGTGTTCCCGGAGGTGACGAACCGGCTGGAAGCGACGTTGCGGGCGGCCAATCTGGGTCTGCCTAAATCCGCCTTCGCTTTGTTGAAGACGATGAACGTTCCGACCTCAGAAGCAGTCGGCATGGTCGTCCGTATATTCGGATTAAGCGCGACGGACACGGTATTCGCCCTTATCGAATCGATGGCCGTTTCTTACCTTCCGGATGCCGTAACCGTCGCCGGAGCTTATTTCCAGAAAGACACGACGCAGTTGTACGTCGAGTACGAACGAGGCAGGGGCCGTTCCTCCTACGATATCCTTATCGGCCTTCAGCAAGTCTACAATATCGACGACGCGCTTCAGATAGCCCGGTTGATGTACCAAACGGGGTACTCGCGGCACGACATCGTGAACGCGATCGACAACGTCTTCGCCGGGAATCTGGCCGACGAAATCGCGCGCGTGCTCGTTCAACTCTTCGGGGTAGACAATATGAAGGACATCGCGGAAGAACTGCGCGTGCGCGGTTACATCTCGAAGCTGACCTACCCTGCGATTAAGCTCGCCCTGCCGGCCAAGACGCAAGGCGAAGTTCTCATGGCGATGAAACAGGCCAGGTACTCCACTTCCGACATGATGGAAGCTTTGCGTGACATCGTAAAAGGGGACGCGACGGCGATCGCTCAGCTTCGTAATCTCGGAATCAAAGCATCGGACGCCATCTTTTTAATGGACGGCATCTGGAAATACCCGTTGACGGAGACGATTCCGGCGGTGACCGGGTTGGGCTATACGCTGTCCGATATCGGTCATGGGCTGACCATGTATGAAGCCGGAACCGTGATGAGGACGATGCGGAGCTTGAACTATTCTTTCGCGGATATCGTCGCCGTCTCTTACGCGATAGACGAACGCCCAAGCATTTTTATCAAGTCGTTGTACGACGCGGGTTGGAGGAATCTCGACGATCTGGTCAAGGCGCTTAAGCTGGTCAACTGCAATCCTTACGATTACGCCGTCAATCTGTGGTTCGGACCGAGCGGTCCGTGGACGCTGCCGACGGTCGCCCAAGCGATCTCGAGAAATTCGCCGCTGACGCTCGAACAACTCGGACACTCCCTGATGCAATCGTACGACGGCCGACGCTATTTTACGGACATGCAAGTGTACGAGGCGCTCAAGGCGGTGGCCGATATCGGCGTGAACTTCATCCAGTCGGATTTGGACAGCGCCATCAGCGCAATGCTGACCGATCTCGCCGAAGGGATCCCGTTCGCGATCATGCGCGAAGCGGGCCTCAGCTCCAATGACGCCGCCCGCGTCATGAAGCAGCTCGGCTGGGATTGGATACCCGCCACCATCCAGTTAGTCCAAGCCGGCTACGGCTTCGACGACACGTGGGGCACGCTGTGGGACGTCTACCACAACGAGCTCGGCTTCCAGGTTCTGAACATCATGTCCGCAGTCGCTCCGCTCGCGTCGCTGGGCTTGGCCGACAATTTGACCACGCTTCAGTCGGTCACGAGAGCCGCGTTAAGAAAGGCTATGATGGACTACTTTACGCACGGTTAAGAAAGTCATGAAGAAGCGGAAGCGGCATGCATCGGGGCGTGCCGCTTTTTCTATCTAATTTACCGCCATTTTACCGAGACTTTTTAAACTAATAGGCGACGGCATTCGACATGCTATTTCAGTATTACAAGGAGGAACATGAAAGAATGAAAACCTTAAAGCTTTTTTTACGCTACATCCTTATGGTATGCATGCTAGTCTCCTCATTAAGCGCGGCGTCGGCTGCAGCGGCAGTAAAGACGTCGGACATCGAAGGTTCATGGGCGGAAGTCGCATTGCGGGAATGGGTGGCCAAAGGCTGGTTGAGCGGCTATTCGGACGGTTCCGTTAAACCGAACGGCCAAGTAACGAGAGGGGAGTTCGTCACGCTGGTCAACCGGGCTTTCGGGTTAACGGAGCAAGGGGCCGCCTCGTTCGCCGACTTGAAGCGGACGGATTGGGTATACCCGCAGGCCGCGATCGCTGTCAAGGCAGGGTACGTCAACGGCTACGCGGACGGCACGTTCCGCGCGGGCAAGCCGGTCAGCCGCGAGGAAGCGGCGGTCATGCTGGCCAAGCTGGCGAAGCTGGATACGACGCAAGGGAATGCGTCCGAATATACGGATTCGGTCGCGATCGCTCCTTGGAGCCGAGGGGCGGTAGGCGCGATGTCGGTCAACCGGATTATGAACGGATTTCCGGACGGCACGTTCAAGCCGCGGGCATTGATTACGCGAGCGCAAGCGGTCGTCGCGATCGGCAACGCGCTAAAGGCGTCGAACGGCAACGCCGCCGGCGAGAACGTCGGTTACGACCAAGCGGGAACCTATGGTCCGGCATCCGGGACGAGCACGATTGACGGTAACGTCACGATTTCGGTTGCGGGCGTTACCCTGCGGAACCTTATCGTGAAAGGAGATTTGACTCTTGGACAAGGCATCGGCGAAGGCGACGTGACGATCCGCAACGTTAAGGTATTAAGAAAAACGTTCGTAAACGGAGGGGGAGCGAACTCCGTTCACTTCGTCGACTCCGTAATTCTTACGGTCGAGGTCGACAAGGCGAACGGTACGGTGAGAATCGTGGCGGAAGGCTCTACGACCGTACAAACGGTCATCTTGAAATCGTCGGCGAAGGTAGAAGAAGACAGGGTATCGGGAACGGCGTTTACTGACGTTGAATTGTCCGCGGAGCTTCCAAAAGACTCCGTTGTCACGCTGTCGGGAAACTTCAGTTCGGTCGATATTATGGCACAGTCGGTTAAAGTCGATATACCGCAAGGTTCCATCGAGAAGCTGAACGTGAACGAAGGCGCTTCGGATACCGTCGTCGACGTGGATTCGGGAGCGAGGATCGTATCGCTCGTTCTCGATGCGGTCGCGAAGCTGCTGGGCCTCGGCAACATCGAGAAGGCGACCGTCAACGATGACGCAGGCGGTTCGTCGTTCGAGAAGAAGCCGGATGCACTTGACGGAACTCAGAAAGATAACGTGAAGATCGGAGAGGCGCAAATCGGAGGCGGGGGGGCCGGCGGCGGAACTGGAGGCGGTACTGTGGGGCCATCGCTGCCTAGCGCGCCTAGCGTGACCTTGGCAGCGGGAACGGCGGCCGACCGGACGAAGCTAACCGGATTGACCGCGGGAGTCGAGTACGAATACGTGCTGGATGCCAACGCCGTTCTGGCAGGAAATGCGACTGCATGGTCGACGGCCGTCGCGTTCACGGCAAGCGGAACGGAAAAGGATAACATCGATCCGGGAACGAACGCCTATATCCATGTGCGTACTCAAGCATCGGCGGGGACTCTTGCCTCGGCGGTTAAGGATATCGCGATCTTCGCGGCCAACGTGTCGCCAGCTGGCGCGCCGACAAGCGGCGTGACTTACGACGTCGCGGCAGGTACCGTAACCGGACTGGGCTCGATCAATGAATACCGACTTGACGGAGGCGCTTATAGCACGACAGCTACGGGAGTCGCGTTCGCGGAAGGAACAGTCGAAGTTCGCGTTAGAGCGACGGCAACGAAGCCGGCTTCGCTGCCCGAGACGATCGGTACGATTGAGGCGCCTGCGGCCGCGCCAAGCGTAGCATTGGCGGCAGGAACGGCGGCCGACCGGACGAAGCTCACCGGGCTGGTCAATGGAGTCGAGTATGAATA
Source organism: Cohnella suwonensis (assembly GCF_042655365.1). Taxonomy (NCBI): domain Bacteria; kingdom Bacillati; phylum Bacillota; class Bacilli; order Caryophanales; family Paenibacillaceae; genus Cohnella; species Cohnella suwonensis. Next base: position 186,840 of record NZ_JBHSMH010000101.1, read on the forward strand.
CGTGCTGGATGCCAATGCCGCTCTGGCAGGGAATGCGGCAGCCTGGTCAACGGCAGACTCTTTCACGGCGAGCGGAACGGAAGAGGATAACATCGACCCAGGCATGAATGCCTACATCCATGTGCGTGCTCAAGCAACGGATGCCCATCTTCCATCCGCGGTGAAAGATGTCGCGATCGTCGCGGCGAACGTGTCGCCGGCGAGCGCGCCGACGAGCGGCGTCACTTACGACGTCGCGGCAGGTACCGTAACCGGACTGGGCTCGATCTATGAATATAGCCTGGACGGCGGTGCCTACGGCACGACGGCAACGGGCGTGGCGTTCCCGGAAGGAACGGTCGAAGTTCGCGTCAAAGCGACGGCAACGAAACCGGCTTCACTGTCGCAGACGATCGGCACGATCGCAACGCCTGCCGCGCCGAACGTTGATTTGGCAGCGGGAACGGCGGCCGACCGGACGAAGCTTACTGGTTTGGCTAATGGGGTCAACTATGAATACGTGCTGGATTCCAATGCCATCCTGGCAGGGAATGCGGCCGCATGGTCGACGGCCGTCGCTTTCACGGCAAACGGAACGGAACAGGATAACATCGATCCGCTCTCGAACGAATACATCCACGTCAGAAAAGCGGTCACCTCGTCGGCATTCGCCTCGGAGGTCGCGGACGTCGCGATCGTAGCGGCCAATGTGTCGGCAGCCGGCGCGCCGACAAGCGGCGTGGCTTACGACGTGGCGGCAGGCACCGTAACCGGACTGGGATCGATCTACGAATACAGCTTGGACGGCGGCGCCTACGGTACGATGGCAACAGGCGTGACCTTCGTGGAAGGCACGGTCGAAGTTCGCGTCAAAGCAACGGCAACGAAACCGGCTTCGCTTTCGCACACGATCGGCACGATCGCGACGCCTACCGCGCCGAACGTCATCTTGGCAGCGGGAACGGCGGCCGACCGGACAAAGCTCACCGGTTTGGTTAATGGAGTCAACTATGAATACGTGCTGGATTCCAATGCCGTTCTGGCAGGCAATGCGGCCGCATGGTCGACGGCGGTCACTTTCACGGCAAGCGGAACGGAACAGGATAACATCGATCTGCTCGCGAACGAATACATCCATGTAAGAAAGGCGGTCACATCGTCGGCATTCGCCTCGGAGATCGCGGACGTCGCGATCGTCGCGGCCAACGTGTCCGCAGCTGGTGCGCCGACAAGTAGCGTAACTTACAACGTGGCGGCAGGCACCGTAACCGGACTGGGAACGGACTACGAATACAGCCTTGACGGCGGAGCGTACAGCACGACGGCAACAGGGGTTGCGTTCGCGGAAGGCACAATACAAGTTCGCGTGAAAGCGACGTCGACCAAGCCGGCTTCGCTTCCGGAGGCGATCGGAACGATCCCGGCGCCTGCGGCCGCACCGAGCGTGGCGTTGGCGGCAGGAACGGCGGCCGACCGGACGAAGCTCACCGGATTGGTTAATGGAGTCAACTATGAATACGTGCTGGACTCCAATGCCGCTCTGGCAGGGAATGCAGCGGCGTGGTCAACGGCTATTGCTTTCACGGCAAGCGGAACGGAACAAGATAACGTGAATTCGGGCGCGAATACCTATATCCATGTTAGAAAAGCGGTCACAACGTCGGCATTCAGCTCGGAGGTCGCGGACGTCGCGATCGTCGCGGCGAACGTGTCGCCAGCGAGCGCGCCGACGAGCGGCGTGACTTACGACGTCGCGGCAGGCACCGTAACCGGACTGGGAACGGACTACGAATACAGCCTTGACGGCGGAGCGTACAGCACGATGGCAACAGGGGTTGCGTTCGGGGAAGGAACGATACAAGTTCGCGTGCAAGCGACGTCAACCAAACCGGCCTCGTTACCCGAGACGATCGGAACGATCGCGGCGCCTGCGGCCGCGCCGAACATAGCATTGGCGGCAGGAACGGCTGCCGATCGGACGAAGCTTACTGGTTTAGTTAATGGAGTCAACTATGAATACGTGCTGGATTCCAATGCCGCTCTGGCAGGCAACGCGGCAGCCTGGTCGACGGCCGTCGCGTTTACGGCGAGCGGAACGGAAGAGGATAACATCGACCCGGGCGTGAATGCCTACATCCATTTGCGTGCTAAAGCCACGGAAGAAGCGCTCGCTTCGGCGGTCGAGGATGCGGCGATCGTCGCGGCTAACGTGTCGCCAGCTAGCGCGCCGACAAGCGGCGTTACGTATAACGTAGCTGCAGGAACCGTAACCGGACTGGGAACGACCTACGAATACAGCCTTGACGGCGGCGCTTACGGCACGACGGAAACGGGAGTCGCCTTCGTGGAAGGAACGGTACAAGTTCGCGTGAAAGCGACGGTAACCAAGCCGGCATCGTTGTCGCAAACGATCGGAACGATTGCAACCCCTGCCGCGCCGAGCGTGGCATTGGCGGCAGGAACGACGGCCGACCGGACGAAGCTGACCGGATTGGTTAATGGAGTCGACTATGAATACGTGCTTGACTCCAATGCCGCTCTGGCAGGGAATGCGGCAGCGTGGTCGACAGCGATCTCTTTCACGGCAAGCGGAACGGAACAAGATAACATCGATCCGCTCGCGAACGAATACATCCATGTAAGAAAAGCGGTCACATCGTCGGCATTCGCCTCGGAGGTCGCGGACGTCGCGATCGTCGCGGCCAACGTGTCGCCGGCCGGCGCGCCGACGAGCAGCGTGACTTACAACGTGGCGGCAGGCACCGTAACCGGACTGGGAACGACCTATGAATACAGGCTTGACGGCGGTGCTTACGGCACGACGGCAACGGGAGTCGCGTTCGTGGAAGGAGCGGTTGAAGTTCGGGTGAATGCGACGCCAACCAAACCGGCATCACTACCCGAGACGATCGGAACGATCGCGGTGCCTGCGGCCGCGCCGGGCGTAGCCTTGGCGGCAGGAACGGCGGCCGATCGGACGAAGCTAACCGGTTTGGTTAATGGAGTCAACTATGAATACGTGCTCGATTCCAATGCCGCTCTGGCAGGGAACGCGGCTGCATGGTCAACGGCCGTCTCCTTCACGGCAAGCGGAACGGAACAGGATAACATCGATCCGGGAGTGAACGCCCATATCCATGTTCGCACCCAAGCAACGGCTGCCAATCTTCCATCCGCGGTGAAAGATGTCGCGATCGTCGCGGTCAATGTGTCGGCAGCCAGCGCGCCGACGAGCGGCGTGACTTACAACGTGGCGGCCGGCACCGTAACCGGACTGGGAACGACCTACGAATACAGCCTTGACGGCGGCGCATATGGCACGACGGCAACGGGAGTCGCGTTCGTGGACGGAACGGTACAAGTTCGCGTGAAAGCAACGGCAACCAAGCCGGCATCGTTATCGCAAACGATCGGTACGATTGCAACCCCTGCCGCACCGAACGTCAACTTAACAGCGGGAACCGCGGCCGATAGGACGAAACTTACTGGTTTAGTTAATGGAGTCAACTATGAATACGTGTTAGACTCCAATGCCGCTTTAGCAGGAAATGCCGTATCCTGGTCGACGGCCGTCTCTTTCACGGCAAGCGGAACGGAACAAGATAACATCGATCCGGGAGCGAACGCCCATATCCATGTGCGTGCTCAAGCAACGGCTGCCAATCTTCCATCCGCGGTGAAAGACATAGCGATCGTCGCAGCTAACGTGTCGCCAGCCAGCGCGCCGACAAGCGGCGTGACTTACAACGTGGCGGCAGGCACCGTAACTGGACTGGGTTCGATCTATGAATACAGCCTGAACGGCGGCGCTTACGGCACGACGGCAACGGGAGTCGCCTTTGTGGAAGGAACGGTACAAGTTCGCGTGAAAGCGACGGCAACCAAGCCGGCATCGTTGCCGCAAACCCTAGGAACGATCGCAACGCCTGCCGCGTCGAACGTCATCATGGCAGCGGGAACGGCGGCCGACCGGACGAAGCTGACCGGTTTGGTTAATGGAGTCAACTATGAATACGTACTAGACTCCAATGCCGTCCTGACAGGAAATGCGGCAGCCTGGTCGACGGCGGTCGCGTTCACGGCAAGCGGAACGGAACAAGATAACATCGATCCGGGAGCGAACGAATATATTCATGTCAGAAAAGCGGTCACCTCGTCGGCATTCGCCTCGGCCATCCAAGACGTCGCGATCGTCGCGGCGAACGTGTCGCCGGCGAGCGCGCCGACGAGCGGCGTGACGTACGACGTTGCGGCGGGTACCGTAACCGGACTGGGCTCGATCTACGAATACAGCCTGGACGGCGGAGCCTACGGCACGACGGCAACGGGCGTGGCGTTCCCGGAAGGCACGGTCGAAGTTCGAATCAAAGCGACGGCGACCAAGCCGGCATCGCTACCGCAAACCCTAGGTACGATCGCAACGCCGGCCGCGCCGACGAGCGGGGTCGTCTATGATCTCGTCCAAGGCACGGTGACGGGATTAGGCTCGCTATACGAATACCGATTGAATGGCGGAACCTACGGCACCCAAGCAAGCAACATCACCTTTATCGCCGGGAATGTCGAGGTTCGCTTGAAAGCGACCGCTTCCTCGTTGCCGTCGTTGCCCGAGAATATCGGCACGATCGCGGCGGCGAGCGTACCGGTCGTGGACCTGGCCGAGGGCACGCTCCCCGACCGGACGAAGCTGACGGGGTTGGAAGCCGGGAAAACTTACGAATACGTGCTGATCAACCAAGCGGTTCTGCCGGGAGACGATGCGGCTTGGTCGGGCGCGACGTCTTTTACGGCAGGCGGCGTTAGCTACGACAATATCGATCCGGAGTCGTACGAATATATCCACGTCAGGGTCAAAATCAGCGGTTTGGCGTTCGCTTCCGACCCGGCGGCCGTGGCGATCGTTCCGGCCAAAGTATCGCCCGCGAGCGCGCCGACGAGCGGCGTGACCTACAGCATCGTTAACGGCACGGTATCGGGGCTCGACCCGTCTTATGAGTACCGTATTGGCGGCGGCGCTTATCAAACTTTAACCGACAATGTCGTTTTCATAGCCGGAGACGTTGAGGTTCGAGTGGCGGCGACGGCGACGAAGCCGGCATCGCTGTCCGAGACGATCGGCACGATCGCTCCCGCGGCGCCGGCTCCGACGAGCGGCGCGACGTATAACATCGCGGCGGGAACGGTGACCGGGCTCGGCAGCCTGTATGAATACCGTCTGGGCGGAGGCGCGTATAGCACCTTGTCCGGCGGCGTCGAATTCGTAGCCGGGCTGGTCGAAGTCCGCGTTCGGGCGACGGACTCCGTGCTGCCGTCGGAGCCCGAGACGATAGGTACGATCGCGGCCGCGGCCGCCGCTCCGATAAGCGGAGTGACCTATCATGTGGCCAACAAATGGGTGAACGGTCTTAACGGCATCTACGAGTTCCGTCCGGGCGGAGGCAGCTACACGACGTCGACGACAGGACTGACTTACGCGCCGGGAGACGTGCTCGTCCGCATACCGGCGACAGCGACGGTATTAGCGTCCGAGCCCGAGGTGCTTGGCACCGTCTTGCCGGTCGCGGCAGCTCCGACCTTCACCATGTACGCGGGGCCGAGTTCGACGATCGTCCTGTCCGGATCGACGACCGCCATGGAATATTCCACGAACCAAGGGGCGACTTATACGTCCATCCCGTCGGACAACTGGGCGTTTCCGAACACTTGGACTTACCTCAGGGTCAGGGTGAAAGCGACGGCGACCCAGCTCGCCTCCCATCCTAATATTCTGTTCGAAGTCCCCTACGAGGGATAAAAGGAAATGAAAAAGGCATCATCCTTCGTTCATGAGGATGATGCCTTTTCCGCATAGACTAACGCTTTTCCGATGCCGCGACGCCATAAGGATTAAATTTATAACCGAGACGGCTAACCGTCATAATGTACCGAGGCTCGGCCGGAGTCGGCTCAATTTTGCGGCGTAGGTTGGAAATGTGGGCTTTCACTGTATCTTTGGAGTAATTGGCGTCATCGTCCCATGCTTGGCGGTAGAGCTGCTCCGGGTGGAACACTAGGTTCGGTTTCTTGGCCAGCTCGACGAGCAACTGGAATTCTTTCGCCAGCAGGGGCACGGGCCGATGGTTCACCGTAACCGTCTTTCGCTCCAGATCGATGCTTAATCCGGGGAACTCGAGCTTCGATTCCTTGGTTGGAGTCAGGTCGATCAGGCGGCTCCAGCGTAAATTCGCTTTCACCCGCAGCACGAGATCTTCGGGGTCGAAAGGCTTGCTAATGAAATCGTCGCCGCCGGTCTTGAGAGAGAGCGTCTTATGCTCTTGATTCCGCGAACCCGATACGAACAGAATCGGCCGCCGATAATGTTTGCGAATATTGTCGCAGAGCGTAATGCCGTCCATGTCGGGCATCTGGATATCCAGGACGATCAGATCCGGCTCTTCGATCGTAAGCAAACGAAGCGCCTCGGAGGCGCTGAGCGCGTTGCGGACGATATATCCCTCGTGGGACAGAAAGGCCGTCACAAGCTGTTGGATATCCGGGTCGTCGTCGATGACGAAAATGACGTTGGGCTTCAACTCGCAGTCTCCTCTTCTTCATGACATGAAGGAATGGCCCTATCGGTATAGTAACATTTTTGGGCTTACGGTGGCACTATGGAAGAAACGTACCGTACCGTCGCACATTCATATTAGATAATTGCAAACTCTTGCGGAATTCATGGTAAAATTCGTGTGAATGACATGAAAAAGCGAGGGTGCCTCCTTGACCGAAAAAATACTGGTGATCGATGACGATCCCTGGCTGCACGAGATTCTCGGCCTATTTCTAGAAGCAGAGGGATATCAAGTATATAGCGCATACGGCGGAAGCGAAGGGCTGTCCATGTTAAACAGCGTGGATCCCGATTTAATCATTTTGGATTTGCACATGCCGGACACCGATGGCACGGAATTGTGCCGACAAATTCGCCTTAGCTATCACCAGCCAATTTTGTTCCTGTCGGGCGACACGAATACGGACGCCATGTTGAAATCGCTTCAATCCGGCGGTAACGATTATATTGTAAAGCCGTTCCGTTCAGATGAAATCAAGGCCAGAATCAAGTCCAATTTAAGATGGGGCATGCAGCTTGCAGCCGCAAGGAAATCCGGGCACACGTTAACCTTTCCCGGCATGCAAATCGACCTGGATCGCGTAACCGTATCCGTTAATGGACATGCCGTTGAACTAACGGCTAAAGAGATGCAGCTGCTTATCGCCCTGGCCTCCCGGCCACGGACGGTGCTTCATGCCGAGAGGCTGTACGTTCAAGTCTGGGGAAATTCTGTATACTATTCTCCGGACACCGTAAAGACGCATATTTATCATCTTCGCAAAGCGATTGAGACCCGCTCCGAAGGACGAAAATACATCCATACCGTGAAAGGCTTCGGCTATAAATTCGATGCCAATCTAAGTTGAAAGGAGTGGCTCGACGGTGAGAAAAGGCGGGGTCATCGCCGCTTTGCTTTACCTGATTGTAGGGATCCTCTTGATCCAGCCGTCAGAGGCCAGCGCCGCCGAGGCGCAAAAGGGACTTCTCGAATTGCCTAATCCGCAACATGCTTATTCGCTAAACGACCGAATGGAGCTGCTGGTGGACGATAGCGGGAATCTGTCGTATGAGGAAATTTTGTCGCCCGACATAAGCCGGCAATTCAAAGCGATTCACGGACAGATTGCTTTCGGCTTCCAGTCGTCGGTTCATTGGTTCCGCGTCGCCGTGCGAAACGAAACCTCGAACGATACTTGGATTGTGCAAATGGATAATCCGCTCATCGAACATATTCAATTTTATTCGACCGTTGAAGCGAAGCCGCTGCGCGGAAACTATCCGGCGTATGAGGTAAAGCTTCCTCCCGGAGAAACGACTGCGGTTTATTTCCGATTGGCGACGGAAGGCGAAATGACGATCCCGTTTAAGCTGTTGGATCCATTGACGTATCATGATACGCAAACCAAGTATTATTTCTTTTTCGGTCTGTATTATGGGTTAATCGCCATTGTGATCGTATTCGTGCTGATTCTCTTATTTTTCACGCGCGACACCGCTTTTCTCTACTATTTGATTGGAGTCGTCAGCTTCGGCGCTTCCAATTTCATCTGGAACGGCCTGGAGCGGACGCTATTCGGAAGCGATCATCTGAAAAGCGCCGTGCATCATTTGCTCGTCTATATAACCATCTGGACGTTTTTTCCGTTTTTCCGAAAAATCTTGGACACTCGTCAGCGCTTCTTTCCGGCGGATATCGTCATGCGGGTGTTCATGGCGCTATGTCCGGTTGCAACGGCGGCGTGGGCCCTTTTTTATCGACATGGAATCGGTCCTTACGTTTCCGTATTCGAGCTGACGGCCGTAATCGCGATCATAGCTGTCATCCTTTGGTGCGCCTTTAAAGGCAGCAGAGTCGCCGTGTTTTTTTCAATCGCCATGTTGACAACCGTTGTATTCGGGATGCCCAAAATCATGATGTCTTACGGCCTGTTCCCCGACAATACGTTCGCTAACTTCGGCATGCAATTCGGATCCGTTGTCGATTTTCTTCTTTTGTGTTTCGTTCTGTACAATCGGTTGCTGCTTATGCAGAGGGAGAAGGATCGCGCCCGCATGGAACTGGAAGTTCGGACGAAACTTCTCCAGAACATTTCCCACGATATTCGCGCTCCTCTCGCTTATGTTCTGGGTGGAGTCGAAGCTTTCATGCAACGATTGATTCATGATCCGGAGCGACAAGACAGGATGTTGAACCATATACACCAAAAAGTGCTCGATGTGTATCGCTATATCCAGGAGTTGAGCCAGCTTGGAAAGCTTGAAGCTTCGGCGGAAGAGGAGCAGCGGGAGATCGTTCGTTTTGGCGAATGGATGGAGAGCTTGTTTCACGAATTTTCGTCCGATATCGAGCAGGCGGGTATGCGGTGCGAATACCGGGTGGAACCTGCCTTGAGAGAAGTTGAAGTTCACGTTCAAAAGCATGCAATTAAGCGAGTGTTGGCCAACTTGATCGACAATGCCTGCAAGTATTCTCCGAAGAACGGGACGGTCAAGCTGGAGGCGTCTTTGGACGATCGCAGCGCACGGGTGACGGTAGGGGACAATGGGCCGGGAATCGAAGCCGAACATTTGCCGTTGATCTTTAACAGGCTTTCCCGGCTGGAACAAACCGATGACAAACCTGGACAAGGCATCGGGCTATCCATCGTCAAAGAAATCGTGGATCGGCATGGAGGAACGGTTTGGGCGGACAGCGAGCCCGGCGAAGGCAGCCGGTTTTATTTTACGATTCCATTCAGATATTGACAAAGGCAGGGCAGGGCCGTATTAGGCTCTGTCTTTTCTTTATTGTTCTTAGCTTGATTCATTCAAAACTCGACAAAAAGTAACACTTTACTTGAACATCACCTTGGCTCTTTATAATTTCAAATGTACTAGATCGGATAGGTAGAGAGGTCAGTCCGTCAATAACCCCCACTTAACTGATGTTTGACGTGGCGGCTTGTGACTACCCAATCGTGCAAACGTCTTTCGACTCCGATCTTTGGCTGTTCATTAAGAACATGGTGTCACATCTGCGGCATGCTTTGCTTACCGACGGGCAGATTGACAGCTGCCCTGCAAGCATAGTCATGCTATGCTTGCACCTTCTTCAAGGTATGCCTTTCCTTTGGCTAAAAGGTTCATCGCCGCTACTCGGTCATCGTTGCTCCGATAGCCGCATTTCTTGCAGCAAAAGCGATGCTTCTTCTTGTCTCGATTGGCCTTCTGCGTATGCTCGCAGCGGGGACATGCTTGTGAGGTGTACCTCGGGTCTACTGCAATGACCCTAGCCCCTGCAAGCTGTGCCTTATACTCCACCATCTTGCGTAACTGGTGGAACGCCCACGATACCGATATATAGCGGTCTTTGAGCCTGACCTGTTCGGTCACGTTGCGCACGCCCGTCAAATCCTCCAGCACAAACAGCGTATTCGCTTCATATCGGCTCACGAGTGCCTTGCTGACCTGATGGTTCACATCGGTCATCCAACGGTTTTCTCGCTGCCCGATTTGCTTGAGCTTACGGCGGGCGGATGGCGTTTGCTTCTTCTGCAATTGCTGGCGTATTTGTTTGTATCTTGCTCGCTTTCGTTTAATCGCTCTTCCCGGAAAGAAGGTGGTTTTGCCCTGCGTGTCATAGACTGTCGCGAGAAAGTTGATTCCCAAATCGATGCCTACAATCTGCGTCATCTCTTCCAACTGCGGCTCGGCGATCTCCTTGGACATCGGAATATGCAGAAACCACTTGTGATGCTTGCGGACAAGCTTCGCGGTTCCGAACACCCAGGAACCATCGAAGTATGCCTCCATCGCCTTCCTTTCAAAGGGAACCTTGATTCTCCCTTGCAGGGTGTTCACCGAAAACAAACCGGAGGTTAACGAATAGTCGCGATTCCATACGAGATTGTACTCCGGCTGCTTAAACTGAACTAGCGTCCAATCGTGGCCATTGCTTCGATTGGTCTTGTATCTGGCGATGACGGTCTTCATAACCGATTGGGCCATCTGGGAACGGAGGCCAATGGTGCTGCGAAGCGTATTGTAGGTGATTAAATGCAGGGCAGGCTGCTTTAATTGTCTGGTGGTAAACACCACAGAAGATACGAGGTTGCAGCCTTTACGATAAGCGGAGATAGTTTCCAGTAAAGCTTCTGCTTGAGCTTGGGTTGGCTTCAATTTTATTTTTGCCGTCACCGTTACGATCATATGTTCGCCTCCTTGCAATGTCAATTATAGCATACTTTAGAGGAGAGGAAGTATCCGAAAAAGGCATTCAGGCTCACGCCTGACGCTCATTCCTCTCCGACTTATAGAAGATCGGAGTATCCTGTGCGATTTTTGATGAAAAAGACCTTCGCAGAACGCAATCGTCTGTTTTTCCTCTCCATTCTTCTGTTCGTTGCGGGAGTCGCTCTCGTCTGGTTCCTTTTTATGCCGTGGGAGAGCCGGCAGAGTTCCGACGGCGTCCCGAGTTCCGTCATTCGTTTAACCGAAGGGCTGGAGAAGGTGAGATTGAACGAAGGCATGCAAGTGCTCTCCGATCCGGAGGGTTCGTTGACCTATGCGCAAGTTCAGGTATCGCCGGCGAAGGAGCGGTTTGTTCCCGCATCGGGCCGCACGGCTTTCGGGCTCGACGGCAATACCTACTGGATACGGTCGACGATAACGAACGAAACCTCGAAGGATCGATGGGTGCTTCGATTGTCGAATGCCATTGTCGATACGGTCGCTTTGTACGCGGACGGACAACGATTGGGAACGGACGAAAGTATCGGGGCAGGCGAGAAGCTGGCGGATCATTATTGGGCTTACGAGCTCGCCTTGCCCGCCGATCGCCCGGTTACTCTCTATCTGCGGGCGACGACCGAAGGGTCGATGATTCTCCCGCTCGAATTGATGAGTTCTTCGGCCTATCACGGCAAGCTCCGGGCGGAATATATGCTTTTCGGCTTGTATTACGGTTTCGTCCTGCTCATGGCGGCGTACAGTTTCTCCATGTATGTCTTCATGAGAAACAACGCCTACCTTTTCTATTCGCTGTATATCGTCTGTTTCGCGCTGTCCCAATTATTCTGGAACGGTTTGCCCCAAGAAATGCTCGGGGAACACAGCAGTCTGATCCGGCTGCTCTTGCGAACTTTCGATTCTTACGAGGGCATCTTCCTCTTCTTCTTTATCCTTTGCTTGTGGTTTGCGCTTTTCTTCATAGTCAAAGTGCTGCATTTGAACGTGTATGCCTCCTCATTGCGTTATGTGGTTATAGCTATAAAATGGGCGTCGCCGTTCGTCGTATTGGCGCTTCTCTTTCATTGGCCGGGATTCTCCACGATCGCCATCTGGTACGAGCTTGTCATCGCCTTGTTAATGATCGTGACGATTCTCCTCAGCGTGTTCCGAGGCAATATCGCGGCGCGATATCTCGCTCTTGCTCTGATCGCCTTCATTGGTCTCGTCTACCCTTCCGTACTGTACACGTTCAGCTTGGCCGGTTACAACGTGCTGACCCATTACGGTTATCAGTTGGGATCCGTTACGGAATTCATCGTAATCACCTCCGCATTATCCTATCAGACAAGGCAATTCGAGAGGGAGATGATCAGCGCACAGCGGCAAATGATCTCGAATCAAGAGAAGCTGGTCCGAACGTTGGAGCGGTGGAACGAGGAATTGGAGCATACGGTGGGCGAACGAACCGAGAAGCTCGTTCAATCCCAGAGGAGACGCAACGAGCTGCTGCAGAACATTTCGCATGACGTGAGATCCCCTCTGACCGTCGTGCAAGGCGGGATCAAAGCGATGATGCTCGGCATTCAGGTGCACCCGGGAGAGCAAAACAAGCACTTGGAAAATCTGTACGGGAAAGTCGTCTACATTACGAGATTCATCGACGACTTGTTCAGGTTGAGCTTGGCCGAGCAGGAAGCGGCCGCGACATACGAATCGACCGAAGAGTTGAGCATGAAACCATGGGTAGAGAGGGAATTCGTCTTCTTCGAGGAGTTCGTCCAGAACGCCGGGCTGCAATGCGAGAAAGAGATCCGCTCCGATTGCGATCCGTTCATGACGATCGATTCGCACGGCATGCGTCGGGTGCTATCGAATCTCGTTCACAACGCGTGCAAATATTCGCCGGCGAACAAGCGGGTCAGGCTGGAGGCGACGATTCGGGCGGACGGCGTGCGGATCAGCGTGGAGGACGAGGGACAAGGGATCGGAGCGGAGGACCTGAACGGGATATTCGACCGCAACAACCGGGGATCCCAGTCCGACCCGTCGACGGGAAGCGGTCTGGGTCTGGCCATCGCCAAAGAAATCGTCGAGCGTCACGGCGGAACGATCGCGGCGGAAAGCGAACCCGGCAAAGGAAGCAAGTTCGTCGTTTACCTTCCGGCGGATGGTTATAGCCGCGTTCCGGCGGAATCGGTTCTAACCTAGTTTCGCGTTCGGGATCACGTTTCTGGCGAGCGCGCTCATCGCGCCCTACTGGGACTCGCTTGCCGACAAATACGGACGCAAGCCGATGCTTATCCGTTCGGGGTATAGCTTGGCGGCTTTGTACCTACTCACTTACTTACTTCATACATGACCCGTACGTGTTCCTCGTCATGCGAGTGTTCCAAGGGCTGTTAGCCGGCTACGTCCCCATCGATCACGCTCGTCGCAACCAATACGCCAGAGAAACAGGCAGGCTATGCGCTCGGCATCATGGCAACGGCTGGAGCTACTGGTGGCATCATAGGGCCCGTGATCGGAGGCGTTGTCAGCCACTATACGAGCAACCGGGAAGCTTTCGTGTTCTCCGCGGAAGTGGTGCTCGTCGCCGCGTTGATCGCGACCTTTTTCGTTCACGAAACGAAATTCGACAAGACGGCGAAGCGTTCCCACATCCGCGACGATCTCCGGACGGCATGGGCGAATAAAACATTCGTCACCTTGCTAAGCCTCGTCGCGCTCAGTACGTTCTCCGTCATGCTGCTGGAGCCGCTGATTACCGTGTATGTCCTTCAGCTTGGGGCGGATAAGGGCAATGCTTCGCTGCAATCCGGTTTGATCTTCTCGGCAGTCGGCATCGCCACGCTTATCGCCGCTCCCCAGTGGGGCAAGATCGGCGGAGGCGTCTGTAACCTTCTTCAGTTCTTCGTCGGGCATTACGCGGACGTTAATAACAAAAACACCGACTCTCTGGTCGGTGTTTTTGAGAATCGGGCGGATTTATGGCGATGCATTGTATCGCTCCTCCTCACGCCAATGGAAAAACGATTCCCCGCAGTAAGCTCCCCGTTGTGCGCCCGAAGGATTCGCCGCGCTATCGTATGGCTAAAGCCTGTAACGTCGTTTTCCGGATTCCTCAAATTGTCGGCCCGGTAGAAAACTTCGAAAGCTTCTCGGAACCTGTTGGCACGGTGAGGGGACTGAAGATTGGATAAAATAGTTCATTAGTTATTAGAGTTGAGAACGTGGAAAGGACTTTTGAGATTGTTTGTAATATATTTCGCGTTAATTCGACAGCATTCGCAGAATATGGCGAGTATATTGTATTTTATACCTGATTTATGTATGTATAAATGCAAATTATTAAACTGTTACTAGTAGAAAGGGAGGATTACCTTAAATGCCAATTGCCATAGTTACGGGGATTAGATTCCAGAGAAGAAATGAATTCGCAATTTGTCATATAGATCATCTTTCGAATGAAATAAAAGAGGTAATACGGAATCAATTATCAGCAGTCTGTTATGGTCTTTCTAAAGCTGCGTCTGTACGGAAAACTTATAATTATAAAAATACTCTGAAAGAGTTTCTTAAAAGATACGATTCTAAATCTTCTGACACTAAACTTGGGATGATAGGGGAGTTATTAACGCATATTCTTATTTTTCAGTTTTTTACTGAGTTCAATGCGGTATCTCCATATTTTAATCTTGAAGAACGTAGTATAAAAAAAGGATTCGATGTTATTTTATATTCTCGTGGAAAAAAAGAATTATGGATCACTGAAGTGAAATCAGGTGAGCGTCACCAGAACAAAAATGCGGGTGAAACTATTATTACATTGCTTGGTACTGCAAAAAGGGATTTGGAGAAAAGATTGAACGAGAATGAGGTAACTTTTTGGGAAAACGCAATTAACGGTGCGACAACTGCATTAGCAAACAAAAAAGATATGAAGGATGCTGTAATGGATATACTTGGTGAAATCGGTGATGAGGTTGCTGAAGAGAGAGCAAAAAGTACGGATAAAAACGTTATTTTAGTAGCGTCACTATTTGCAAGCCTTACTGATGAAATCAAAGAATATGAAGTGAATAATTTTACAGGGAAACTGAGCAAGGATAAACCATTTAAGAATGTTATCGTTTTCTCAATTCAAAAAGCTACCTATCAAAATGTTGTAGATTTTCTAAGAGAGGAGGCAAAGTGATGAAGGGACTTACACTTGCTAGGTTACGAAACACAAATTTCAAAGAACTGTATCGAACTTTGGTTGTGGGAGAGATTGGCGGTAGAACTGAATTTGAAAAATTGTTATCTCTAGCAATTATATTTCTAAATGATAAAAACACAGATATCTCTCGATTGGGCTATAGAATCCTTGTGTTTTATTGTAATTTTACGAAGGACTACAAACCACTTTATGATGTTGCAATCAATGAAGGACTCATTCCAATTGTGAAACTTATTGAAAACATCGAGAAATATAAATCAAATTTTGATTCTTCTTTTTTCGGATCATTTTACTCTTCACTATTAGAGAATAATAAAAGAGATAACATATATTTAAGTGATCAACAATTAGATCTATTTGCTTTTTTTGATGAAAAACAAGATAAGTCAATAGCTGTAGTTGCACCAACCTCATATGGGAAATCTGAATTAATTATCTCCACATTATTGAAAAGAAAGGATGGAAATGTATGCATAGTTGTTCCAACAAAAGCTTTACTAGCACAGACAAAAAGAAGATTAATTAAGGCTAATATAACCAATATTAAGAAAATAATTACTCATCCGGAAATGTATCTTGAAGGTGAAGGGAACATTACAGCTGTATTGACTCAAGAGCGCCTGTTAAGGCTCCTTCGAAAGCATCCAACGTTATCTTTTAATTTAGTTTTTATTGATGAAGCTCACAATTTACTTGAAAATGGTGATAGAAGCATATTGTTGGCAGCAACAATTTCAATTTTGGAAAAAAGAAATGAAAAAATTGTTTTTAAGTTCCTTACCCCTTTCTTAATAGATAGCACAAATCTTAATGTGAAATATTCACAATATACAACGGAAACATTTAAAATCAATGAATACATTAAAACAGAACGATTTTATATATATGATTTCAGGGTTGGCAAAAGTTTTGTGATGTATGATCATTTTGTTGATGATTTTTTTAATCTGGATTTAGGTGATTATCAGGACGATGTTGATTTTATTTTAAGAAACAAGAGTAATAAGAACTTAATTTACTTGAACAAACCTATTGATATCGAACATCTTTCAGTTAGGATCGGCTCTAGACTTACTAATTTAGAATCAGAGATTATTGAACATGCGTGTGCTGAATTAAGCGAATATATGCATGGTGATTACTTTTTGATTAAATGTATTAGAAAAGGATTTATTTATCATCATGGGTCGGTTCCAGATAATGTGAGATTATATATTGAAAATTTGTTCACTACTGAGCAAATGATGAATTACGTTATTACCAGTTCAACCTTATTAGAAGGAGTGAATTTACCTCTAGATAAAATGTTTCTTCTGGACAACAAAAAGGGACGAGGGAAATTAAGTCCTTCTCAATTTAAGAACCTTATTGGAAGAGTATGCAGGTTTAATGAGATATTTTCACAAAAGAACGGAGGTTTAGAGAAACTTGAGCCTAAAATCTTTTTAGTGGGCTCAGAATACTACTCCGAAAATGCTAATATTGAAAAGTTTATAAGTGGTTGCATGAAAGTAGATAAAATAGAAAAAGATGAACCATCAAACGTACTTTTGAAGAATGTAAGTATCACGGATGCAAACAATCAAAAAAAAGAAATTGCAGATGAGTTTATTGAAAACTTTGAACCGGGTATTATCAATGGATATAGTAAAAGCTATGTTCAAACCGAAATTGGTAAACTATGCTTTATGAACAATATCACTGAAATAGATATTATAGTTAGTGAGCATCAGATGCAGCAAATTGCTGATACTTATGAAGGTGAAAGCATTGGATCGGCTGAAGGAGTGTTTGAAGCTATATTACAAATATTTTTACCCTTTGTTAAAGAAGGAGATGACTACAAGAATTTAAGCAGGTTATCATACGAAGAGTCACGTCGTTTTTACCAGATGTTTCTTAATTGGAGAATCAGTAATGCTTCTTATCGAGAAATGATTAATAGTTTTCTGAAATATTGGAGACGTGTTGAGAAACAGGACGATTCTGATGTATACGTTGGTAGATGGGGAGATAAAAAAAGGGAGGGGTTTAGGGATTTATGGACAGATATTAAGGAGAAAAATCAAGTACAACGAATAAACTTGGCCATTGTGCGTATAAAAGACGAACAAGATTTCTTAGATAATATTTTAATTAAATATATAGAGGTAATGAATGATTTTGGTTTACTTGAAGGTGCCTTTTATGAAAATATCAAGTATGGTACATCCGATAAAGACAAGATTGCTTTAATAAAGAATGGATTTAGTAACGGCCTGGCTAATTTAATTATTAATGACTACAGAGAATACGTCGAAATAGACACTAAGTTGAACACAATTAAAATTAATCAAACTCTTATTCAAAAGATGTCTGAAAATGATGAGAATGATATTTTGATTTATGAAGTTAAATACAATACTAAAGCAATTTAATTTGAAATTTGATTGTATGATTTTAATCTCTCAGGATAAATCCTCTCCTGTTCCCTGTTTCTATCATTATATTTAGCAGGAACCCCCAACCACTTTGACGAAATTATAGGAATAATGTCGTATTCCTACATTCCTATCAAGGTGGTTTCTTCATGAGCTTGCCAAGCGAGTTAACTGGAATTTTCTCAGTCAAACAAAAATCCTATAAAATGGTCCTCATTATGGCACTGCTCCAGGAAATGAATGAATCCGGGGAGCGTGAAGTCTCTCTCGAAAATGTAAAATCACGTTTCCTCTCACTATTACAAAATAGAGAATCTAATGGTGAACCCGTTGACTCTCCGGTAACCCCTGCAAATCGCTGGGCAGATGTCACCAAGGGACAGGTTAATCAAATTATTTATTCGCCAATAGCTGCTCTCGGGAGCATACTTGATCAGAATCCCCAGCTTCAAACCCTTTCCTTCAAAGAGCGTCTTCTGAACTCATGGGGTCAGAGCGTACTTACTGAATTGTACGATCATGCTTTTCAAATGCTTGAGCAGTATCATAGCGAGCGTAAATCGTCTGACTTTACAATCGGAAGCGCACTGTCCGGTGTACTGAATCAGTATCTTGAAGCCAAGCGTGAACCGCTAAAAAACAATTCGCTCGGCATGTACGTCCGTCAACAGATTCCGGCGGGGTTCAAAGAACTCGATTTTATCGCCGACAATTCAAACTTCAAGGTCCAAGCTTCTGTCGGTATGGGGGTATGGGCAACCGTTCCATGGATCGCCATTATGGATCGCCGACTTACCGAGTCGACGCAAATTGGCGAGTATATTGTCTACCTGTTCGCGGAGGATATGTCTTCCGTCTATTTGACGTTGGCGCAGGGTGTGACCGAACCGAATAAGAACGGGAAAGTGGAAGGCCACAAGTATCTTCGGAGCAAAGTGCAAGAAATCCGATCAATACTCCCGCTGGATGGACTTACGAAAGATGAGGAAATTCATCTCACCTCCGGTGGTCTCGGTCGGGAATATCAGGTCTCCACGGTAGCCTACTACAAGTATGATCGCAACAACCTACCTCCCGAAGAACAGCTTATTGCGGATCTTGGCAACGTAGTCTCTAACTACAAGCAGTATGTGGATATCGTCATCCAATCCCGTAACAGACAGGAGCCAAATTCAGTGACCGAGACAATGCCTCAATTCGCAGACCTCACCGTGACCGAGCGTCTTGATCACGCTAAAGCATACATACGCCAGAAAGGATTCTCCTTCCCGGAGTATCTTATCGAAAACTTCTACCTCTCCTTAAAAACAAAGCCGTTCGTTATCCTTGCAGGCGTATCCGGCACCGGTAAAACCAAGCTGGTCGAGCTATTCGCGGAAGCTCTCGGCGCTACGCGTGACAATGGTCAATACAAGCTGATTCCCGTACGTCCCGATTGGAGCGACCCCGCCGACTTAATTGGATATAAAGATCTCAATGAACGATTCCGCCCCGGGCCGCTAGCAGAAATCATGCTCGAAGCATCCCAGTCAGCCAATCAGAACAAGCCATATTTCGTCTGTCTGGACGAAATGAATCTTGCTCGAGTGGAACACTATTTCAGTGATATTCTGAGCATTCTTGAAACGCAAAAGCGCCAAGACGATCAAGTCGTCACGGACGTTCTCATTCAGCCTTCTCTACTGACAACATCCGAAGATAGAGACACATACGGAGATCTCCGTATCCCCGGTAACGTCTATCTGGTAGGAACCGTTAATATGGACGAGACGACCCATCCATTCAGTAAAAAGGTACTTGACCGTGCCAATACGATTGAGTTCAACTACATTCAATTGAATCAATATCCCGAACCGAGTACGGTAGACCAGGTAATGCCCCAACCTGCTCCGAACGACTTTCTGTGCTCGAAATATTTGCAGCTTGTCGATGCATATTACGGCGAGCAAGTAAGTGCCATTCAATCCACGACGGAGCAACTTGTTCGAATTAATGATATTTTGGAAACCGTGCATGCCCATGTCGGATTCCGCATTCGCGATGCCGTTTGCTTCTATTTGCTGTACAACACGCAGGCGAACCTGATGAGCGATGAGCAAGCATTCGACTTGCAAATGCTCCAGAAAATCCTACCCAGAATCCAAGGCAGCAATCGCTCGGTGAAGCGGGTATTATTGCAACTCCTTGAGACGGCTCTCAACAAGAGGTTAAACAAAAATGAGTTGGAGGACGATTCATCCGAACTGTGGGGGAATCTTGCCAAGACAACCGAACAAGCCATTTATCCTTTAAGCGCGAATAAAATCCTCTTTATGTTGCGGAGGTTGGAAGAGGATGGCTTCACTTCCTACTGGCTCTCCTAGTCGGGCGGTCGAACTTCTTCGCATCGAGACGAATTGGTTTAATCTCTACCTGCAGGGGAAGCCGTTCCATCCAGCAGTAGAGGCGCTTCAGCTCCACCGTCAGGAGGATTCCTCATGGATGAGTGCTCGATTCCTGCCTCAAGCGATTAGCGAGGAACTGGAATTACTTTCTGTCGAACGTTTTTCGCCAGAAGAACGTCGGCTGGTGTCGTGGGATCGGGATGTGTCGAGCCCGCCATTATTATTTGAAACGCAGAACTACGAGTTGATTATTGAGCTGGAAGCGGACCTCCCGATAACTTTTTACCATGATAATGTTTCGCTTCGTGAAGCGGTTCTTCCGAAGGGGAAACGTCTGCTTTCCGGTATCCTGAACTTTCAGAACGAGGTCGGGTTTACCGAATTGGAACTTCGGCTGCATGGCCGTACGGTATTTCTCCTACAACTCGAAATCTTCCCATCTAAGATGGAATACAAGAAAGACTACGAGGCGATTCTTCAAGACGTCAACGCACAAATGTACAATCTATCCTTCGACTTCTTGCGGAAGACGCATAGTTTTATGGGGTTAAAAGAGACTCGTCGCCAGAGTCTCTCGGAGTTCTTCGTCATTCTCCGGCAATTGTTCGGTAACCTGACCCATCAAGTTGAACTCATCAGAAATGCGCCCAATTATCAACTTCTAATGGAGAATCGCTTAATTGATTCCGCGCGAGTGAAGAAGCCCGGCCGCGCGAATGTGGCTTATCTTGCTAAACGTCCCTATTTACTATCGCCCAACGAAGTAAACGGCCAGCTAAATGTCCAAGGCCAACGATACTCTCCGACACGGTTGCTGGAGACGCGTCGCCATATCGATTACGACACTCCGGCAAATCGATTCGTAAGATGGGTTCTTCTTCGGGTGCAGCAACGGCTCAAAACCTTCAAGAGGTTGCTCAGCGAAAAGAGCAGGGCACAGGATCCGGACCTTATCGCGCAAATCGATAAAATGCAAAATGAACTGCAACGGCTCCTTCGGATTGATTTTCTTCAGGTAAGGGATATGAAGCAGCTTTCGATTACGCTTGTGCTGCAGATGGCGCCCGGCTACAGAGACGTGTACCGGAATTACCTGGTGCTGATGAAGGGGTTATCGATCCAGAATGACTTGTTCCGGTTGTCCCTGAAGGATCTGGCTACCTTGTATGAATATTGGTGCT
The DNA here is from genome assembly GCF_042655365.1 of Cohnella suwonensis. Taxonomy (NCBI): domain Bacteria; kingdom Bacillati; phylum Bacillota; class Bacilli; order Caryophanales; family Paenibacillaceae; genus Cohnella; species Cohnella suwonensis. The sequence continues at coordinate 207,824 of NZ_JBHSMH010000101.1, forward strand.
TCCTAAAAATCAATGATTTGCTAAGTCGTAAATACGAGCTCGTCTCGCAGAACGTGATTAAGCTGAATCACGGAGGTTTGTTCGTAACGTTGGATCGAACCAAAGAGTCTCGCATCGTCTATTGCAACCCTCGTAACGGCGAGAAGTTTTCGCTGCAGTACAATGCGTTGCCATCCGGCGATAGGAGTCGCACTGTCGCTCAGAGACCGGATAACATCCTGACGCTGCAAAAAGAGCATTCCGCGATCGAGTACAAATACGTGTTCGATGCTAAGTATCGGATTAATCCGGCTTATGAAGGAACCGCCTATCGAAGAGACTATGTCACGCCAGGGCCGCAAGAGGACGATATCAACACGATGCATCGATACCGGGATGCCATCGTATATGAGACGGCAGAAGCGGGACAACGTGCGGATTACGAGCGCGCGATGTTCGGAGCATACGTCTTGTTTCCTTATCCTAACGAGGAAGAATATCGCGAGCATAAATTCTACAAAAGCATCGAGCTGGTGAACGTAGGGGCTTTGCCTTTCCTGCCAAGCGCGACTTCGCTAATGGAAAAGTTCCTGGATGAACTGATTATGGATAGCCCGGAGAAAGCTTACGAACGCGCCAATCAGCAACGCGGAACGAAGGACTACTATGCGGACAAGCTGTCGGGCAAAACAATATTGGTCGGCGCGCTCAGCCACCGCGATCAGTTGGAGGATCTAAGGAAGCATCGGTTCTACCACGTTCCTTTGAAGCATTTTTCAGACCATGGACAGTTGGCGGGGCTCGAGCATATCGCAATTTTTCAATCGATTGCCAAGTTCGGGAGAGATCAAGCGGGGATCTACCTTCGCGGCAGAATTCGGTCGTGGCAAGTGTTGCCGAGGGAGCAGATTATCGAAATTCCTTCACGGCGCAATGCCAGTAGCGAGCTATACGTAAGGTTCGACGTGGAAGAGTGGTTGCCGTTACAGCAGCCGATCCTTCCTGGCGTATATGGAATCAAGCATGTGCTGGTGACAAGCGCATACATCTTCGATCGGGCAGAAGAAGTGGCTGAGCTTCGCTTGGAGACGGACGAACAACTTCGTGAGTGGCGAGAGAAGCGGCGTCAAGGCAAGGTCAAGGTGCAGTGGGATTCGCAGGATGTGGATCAGGCTAGCGTGTTGTCGGAGATAATGGTGGATCAAACAAAGGAATGACGGATTGGGAAGTGGTTTCAGTGATCAAGTGGAAATTAGTAGTTTGCTCACGTAGTAACATTATCGGTAGATAAAAGAGTTTAAAAGTTGAATATGACATAAAGAAGTAGATAGATAAATGTGGGAAGGGAAGTGGTATCAATGAGGAGCTCCACAAGAATGATTCAGAGAATATTATTTAAAAATAAAATATTGGCAAGTAATGGTCAAGCGTTTGAGGACTTATTTTGTAAAGTCATGATGTACTTCAATAAAAACTTTCGGCCCGTAAAGCCTCAAGGTGCTGTAGGAGATAGGAAAAATGACGGGTTCGATGATTTACTTGGAGTATATTACCAAGTTTATGCCCCTGAGAACATCGGGATAAAAACAGCAGTGACTATAAAAAAAATCAAAGATGATTTTTTGGGGTTGTATAATCAATGGCCAGGGATTAATCAATTCTTCTTTGTAGTAAATGATAAATATAATGGTGTTCACCCTGATATTGAACTTACTTTACAAGAGCTTCAAGATTCCCATGGAATTCGATGTAAGCCATTACTAGTTAAAGATCTTGAAGAAATGTTTATCAATCTGGATATAGATAAAATGAAAACAATAATCGGAGATTTTGATGAAAATTATGAATTAGTCTATGGGAGTGGATTTAGATACTTGAGTTTGCAAGAGAACCGTAATTTTGTTGGGAGAGAAATATTTATTCAAGGAATCAAAGAGTTTCTGGATAAAAAGAAAGGTATTCAAACGGTTGTGATTAAAGGAATGGGGGGGATAGGTAAAACACAAACAGCACTAAAGTACTTGTACAATTTTATTGATTGCTATAATTCGATATTTTGGATAAATGCTGAAAGTGTTGAAACCATTGAATCAGATACAGCTGAAATATGTAATCAACTGGGAATATCTCTTGAAGGTAAAAAAAATATTGGAAGAAATAAAAACAACAGTTTTATACAAATGTTAGAAGCCAATGATACTGCTCGAAAATGGTTATTGATATTGGATAATGCACCGAGTGAAGATTTACTTTCACCGTATATTCCTCGAACTGGTAATGGTGATGTATTAATCACTTCACAAAGTGATCATTGGTTCAATATAGATTTGCCGGTAGAGTTGCAAGGCTTATCAAACAACGAGGCAGAAAATTTATTAAGTACTTATGCACAACAAAAGAACGAAAATAACTTTATTGCAGAACTTGCAGATGAGTTAGCTAATTTTCCTCTCGCATTGGTACAAGCCGGATCTTATATTCGTATGGCAAAAATTACAGTTGAACAATACTTAATTGAAATACGTGATGAAAAAAGAAAATCGTATTTACTAGCCACCTCTAGTCCGATAAAAATAAAGGGTGTTTCAGCTGAATATGACTTTGTAGTGACTACGGTCTGGAGAAAGACATTTGATAATATATCCAAAAGCTCTCGGATTTCCAGTGAAGTAATTTGTTGGTTGGCGTTTATATCTAATTCTATATTCCCTATTAGGTTATTAAGGATATTAATTAAACATTTAGAAAGGCAATTCGGCTTGGAGAATCAAGTTGATACTGTAATCGGGTACCTAACTAGTTATTCGTTAATTAATATATTTGATAGTGGAATAACGATTCATAAATTAGTGCAATGGGTAACACAGATGGAACTACAAACAGATAAATCAAAAATATTGTGTTCTCTTTCAGAGCTGTTACTTGATGGTTCTCATTTCAACACAAAAGAAAGAAATATCCGTGAAGAACTTTACTTACTACTGCCCCATTATATTAGTATTTCAAGACAATTAGATGTTCTAAAATCAAACGCACTTGAGACAGCTCAGTTAAGTTTTACATGCGGCAAATTTCTTGTGCGTGAAGTGGCAGATTATTATGGTTCGCTTGAACACTTGAAGAAATCTCTGGAGATATGGAGCATACATCTCGATGATGCTAGTTCTACGAGAAGTGAAGTCATGTTGGCACATAATTTTAATGAATTGGCGTATGCTTACGAGAATCTTGGTGATTATAGTAGCGCGCTCTCTCACTATATGAATGCTCTAAATATAGACTTAAAACTACATACATTAAATCCAGTTAACCTAGCAAAAAGTTATAATAATATAGCGGTGCTATATCAGCAAATGGGGAAGTATAAAGAAGCGTTAGCCGCATTTCAAAAGAGTCTACATTTATATAGTAACTTAAATGATGCTGAAGAATTTATTGTTCAAACAAAGAGTAATATTGGAGCAGTTTATTTTTTACTTGGTGAGTTTGAAAATGCCATACAAATATTAAGAGAAACAATTTCAATTGAAGAAAGTTTGTATGGATATAGCCATATTAACCTGGCAAATCAATATAATAATTACGCTGAAGCACTGAAAGAAATTGGCCAATATGAAGAAGCATTGGTTTATTACCAAAAATCAATTACAATCTCAGATAATTATTACTTAAACCATAATCCATTAAAGGAAAAAGTGTTAAATAATATGGGGTTGTTATACATCTCTCAGTTTAACATAGAAAAAGCCCTGCAAGTTTTTCAAGATGCTTTAAAAAGTGTTATCGCGATTTATGGAACTAAACACCCGAATACATCAAAAACCTTCATTAATATTGGTCTAGCATATATGGAAAAAAATAACCCTCGTGAGGCTTATATTTACTTTAACAAAGCATTGGAAATAGCCGAAAAAGTATATTCGGAAATGGATGCACATCCTGAAATGTCGAAACTATTAAATAATCTTGGATGGTGCTGCGAATCTTTAGACGAGTTAGAACAAGCTGAGAATTACTTGTTGAAATCAATAAAAATGAATTTTATGATCTATGGAACGGAAATTCATCCTGAGATAGCAACAACATATATAAATCTTGCCATGGTTTATTCTAAGATGGGAGAGCTTGATTCAAAATATTTTCAATTGGCGAAAGAAAAATATGAAAAAGGAATATCTATAGATTGCAAGTGCTATCATGAGAATCACATTGAAGTGGGAAAGGATTATTTTAATTATGGTGGATTATTATTTACAATTAACGAAGTTGATAGAGCGTTGGCAATATTTAATCAAGCTCTTTTAATATTTCGAAGTCAATTTGTAAATGATCATCCGAGAATTGCTGACATACATATTCAAATAGCTACGATCTATCGTAGAAAAGGTAACGATAAGCTTTGTAGAGAGCATTTAATTAGTGCAAAGGGAATATTGGTAAAGTTTCCTGAAGATGAAGAAAATTCGATGAAACTACAAATGGTTAATTTAATGTTAAATTTAATGTAATAGGAAACGACTCCAGCTATGATGCCAGCGGCGAATAAAGTGATCGTGTAGGAAGCGAGTGAACAAGATGATCGAAGTAGCAGCGGCAATTATTGAAAACGACCAAGGACAGATCTTAATCGCAAGGCGTAAAAAGGGGAAGTCGCAAGAGGGGATGTGGGAATTCCCCGGCGGAAAACTCGAGCCTGGCGAATCGCCGGAAACTTGTCTCATTCGTGAGCTTCAAGAGGAAATGGGAATCGAGATTATTCCTTATGAGTGGTTCGGTAATAACGAGCATGATTACGGAACCGTCCAAATCAAGCTGATCGCTTACATGGCTAAATATTCGCAAGGCGAAATAAAGTTAACCGACCATGACGAATATCGATGGGCAGGTCGTTCTGAGCTTAGCGAGTATGATTGGGCTCCCGCGGATATTCCATTCGTAGAGCGGTTATTATCTCTCCGTCACCCCATACCGCGAGAGAGCCTTGGCAGCTGAATCCCGCATACGCTCTTGAAGTCGCTCGCCTTCTACGATTTTTACTCTCAAGCCGAGAAACCGGATCTTCGACAATAGAAACTCGCTCTCGTCGGCGAGATAGGTAATGTGGATGAAGTAGACGTTAGAAGCTTCATCGTAAGACACGGACTTCTCGAAGCAGGAGAAGGCATATAGAATGCGCGACAGCTCCGCGTTGTACGTCTGGATAACCTGGACGACGGCGCGTTCTTTGCGTTTCTCCAATAAGTGATTCAATAAGTCCTTTAAGGCTGCGATCCGCTCAGAGGACAGAACGTTTTCCTCGACGGACACGATGTTATGCAATTTGGTAGACATAAGAGAGTGGTTGCGCGTGCTGTACCATTGCAGATACCATTCTCTCTTGACCATGTTATACTCTAGCTTATAGGGGAAGCCGGTCTGGTTAGACTTTACCCCGCCATGCTTAATGCCGTAGGTAAGGCGAATGCCAAGGTTCAACATAATCATCCTGCGGAGCGTTCGAAGCATCGGATGGTAGACTTGGCGTTCGCGGCTTTTGGCTTTCTCGATAATAATCTCGCGAATATCATCGGCGGATTCGCTCTGCAAGAGTTCCCCCAATTTGCTTAAGGTATCCGGGGTGAAGGCCGCGGCCGAGGCGGAATGCTCGAGCATCGTCTTCAGCCATGTCCGTTCTTGAGAGGTCAGCGCGAAGGAGCCTGTCTCGTCCAGACGCGAAATGATCCTGTAGTTAAAGATTTTCTCGAACAGATTCATAGTAATCCCGAATCTCCTTCCACTCCGCGATGAACTCCCGACGTAACCATGAGGGCTCCAGCACTTCGCAGCTAGACCCGAAGCTGCGCAGCCACGGCTTGATTTCGTTTACTCCGTTAACTATGATTTCGAATCGGAACGTCGAATCGGATTCCTCCGTAATCGTGCCCCACTGTCCTTGCGCCTCTACGCGCTCTCGAACGAAATTCGCTCCCGATCGATCAGGGTTGTAGAAACGCGCCGCAACCTTAATAGGCCGCAACGTATCCGTTACCCAGCTATATTTCATTTGCTCTAGGATGGCATTCAATCGCTGTGTGAAATAGTCTTCCGAAACCGATTCTCCTTCTTCGACTTGGGTTAATCCTTCCATCCGGAACTTCATCAACCCCAGCCGAGGACTATGTCCAATGACATACCAACGCCCGTACTGGTGGTCATATACGACCCGAAGGGGAAGAAGCGTCTGCATGTTGCCTTCCGTTTCCCGTTCAAAGAGAGGGTTCGTATTCTGCGAAGAATAGTTCTTTCCTTTCTTAGGCGACAAGTAGAGAAACCTAAGCGTCCTGCGCCGCTGGATCGCACGAAAAATAGGATAAAGATGCGCTTCGTCTAGAATGCGCGAATGGTAGTGGTATTTATAGCGATGAGACTCGGCGGCATCCGTATCGAAGCCGCGCTTAAGCAACGCTTTCTTCAGAGTGGCTCTTAACAGATAGCCCTGTACGGAAGGTACCTGGGTATTGGCTACGACATCGACGTAGTCGAAGAGATCCAGAAGCTCCTCCTCCGACAATCGATCGATTAAGTCGTTGGACGCTTTGTACCTATAGGGGCGCGTTCCGCTCATACGCATAATAACGCCGACGTCCTCCAAATACTTCAGGTCGCCCCGAACCGTCTTTTCATCCGGCAACGGGAATTCGGCCGGCATCTGATCGCTGCACAGATCTTGCAGGTCTTTGGCAGTTAGTTCTTGCGACTGGAGCGCGGTCAACAGCAATGTAAGCCGAATGCTTTCCGTTTCCTTCAACGACTTGGCGCGGAATAGGAAGAGGAGCAGCGGGTCGGCGGATTCATAGTAGTTGTAACGAAGCCCTTCGGATAACTCGGATCCTTGCTCATTCAAGTTGCCTTGTTGAAGAGTGCCGAGCATTTCCTTGAGATTCCGAAGCGTCTTGTCATAGGTATGGACGGAAATACCGAGACGTTCGGCGAATTGTTGCCTGCTATAAGCGCCGCCGGCTAGCGCCAGCATGCGAAGGAATTGAATTTCCTTATCGAAGCTTTCTCGAGCCACCTGCGTACCTCCAGCCTGTACCGAATCGCGATTAATCTTCATTGTACCAAGCACGGATGTTGGGGGAAATGGAAGATTTTTATTCGTCGCCATACTTACGCCATGTTCGCGAAGCCGCGGATGAGCGAAGATAGGTTCATGAAGCCGACGTCGAAAGGCTAAGGCGGATATCGTTGAGGCGTATGGAAGGGTTACTTCGAATTCCCTCGGCATGTCGTTGGTTCGAGTCCAACTCCCGCCGCAAGGCGGGGTAGCTCAGCTGGTAGAGCAGCGTACCTTTCCGACTTTTTCCTCAACGATGTCATTTATGAAGGATGACGACCGGCGAGGCGCCGGGGAGGGTTTCTTCGCTACTGAAGCGCACCAATGGAATACCCGGGCTATACGGCAGGTTCGAGTCCTGCAGTTTACCTTCCCCGCTTATTCTTCGCCGGTTCTAATCTAAGGAGGTTCTATCGATGAGTTTTGCGAAAAAACTGTTTTCGGCCATGAGGCCGACAACGTGGAACAAGGATGGATATCCTGCCTATACCCGTTCAATTGAAGAACAGTATCTACAGATGCTGACAACCAATACATTCGGCAATACCTACTATGCGGACCAGCAAACACTCCTTGCGGAGGCCGAAGAGCAGCACCGGGAAATGGCGCAGAGCAATCCGCAATTCATGGCGAAGTCGCTTGTCTATGCAAGGAACGAAGGTTATATGCGCTTGCAGCCCTTACTCGGCTTGGCGATTCTGTCGGGTATCCGGCCGGACCTGTTCGCGAAGATTTTCATGCACGTCGTCCGAATTCCTTCCGACTTGTCCGACTTCCTGACGATTCTTCAAGGCATGGGGCGCGGCGAGGGCGGCAGAGCGGTGAAACGGCAAGTAAACCGTTTCTTGAGCGGGGTGTCCGAGTACTGGGCGATCAAGTACAACGGGCGCGGCAGAGGGTACAGCTTGGGCGATGCGATCGCGACGGCTCACCCGAAGCCCGCGGATTTGAAACAGCAAGCGCTGTTCCGTTACTTGCGCGGTCAAGAAGCTAATCTGGCTTTGCTACCGCAAGTGGAGGCGCTTGAGTATTTGAAACGCGCGGCTACGGAAGCGGAGCAATTGCATTGGATCGAAACGGGCAAGCTTCCGCATGAAGTCGTGACGGGGGCGGTGAAGCCGACGAAAGCGGTGTGGGAAGCGTTGATCGAACAAATGCCGACGTTCGCGTTGTTGCGTCACTTGAACACGTTGGAGCGCGCAGGCGTTCTTGAAGATCGCAACAACCTAGATACGGTGGTTGCCCGATTGACCGATCGGCGTACGCTTCGGAAGGCCAAGATACTGCCTTTCAGGTTCGCCAAAGCGTTCCGTCAGGTACAACATCCCATCTTGCAAGATGCTCTTCGGGACGCGGTGGAGTTTACGTTCGAGAATCTGCCCGACTTGGAAGACAGAACGGCGATCTTCCTCGATATCTCCGGATCGATGGACGGGGAGTACTTGCAGATCGGCTCGGTGTTCGCGCTGGCCTTGTACAAGAAAACGCAAGGAAACTCCTTGTTCTGGTTATTCGATACCGAGGTTGAGGATGCGAGGCCTTCCCGTCGGGACAGCATCTTGTCGCAGGCAGAGCGGATTCGGGCCCGCGGCGGTACGGATACGGGAGCTCCGGTACGGAAGCTGCTGGAAGAGCGGCGCAAAGTCGACCAGATCGTCATCATCACGGATGAACAACAAAACAGCGGAAGCCCGTTTTACGAGGCTCTGTCGAAATATCGCGCGAAAGTAAATCCGAACGTCAAAGCGTTTATTATCGACATCGCACCCTATTGCAGCGCTATGGTTCCGACTCAAGACCGCAATACGTTCTACGTATACGGTTGGAGCGACACGGTACTTCATTACATTGCACGGACGGCGAAAGGTTACGGCACGATCGTCCAAGAAGTCGACGGCATAGATCTGGATGCCGAGTAACGCGTCAAATCAGGCGAACATGAAGATTCCGATCATGGTCGCTCCGTAGGAATGGGGGAAAGGACATGAGAGAGATCCATCAAACGATAGCCGAACAATTAGTTCATATAGAAAGGGAAGAGCAAGTCCGCATCCTCTATGCGTGCGAATCGGGAAGCAGGGCATGGGGCTTTCCTTCGCAAGATAGCGATTACGATGTGAGGTTCATCTATATTCGCCAACCGGAGTGGTATCTGTCCATCTTCGATAAGCGGGACGTCATCGAGCGGCCGATCAACGACCAACTGGACATTAGCGGCTGGGATTTGCGTAAAGCGCTTAACCTGTACCGCAAGTCGAACCCGCCTTTGCTGGAGTGGCTGCAATCGCCGATACGGTACGCGGAAAGATACAGCGCAACGTCTCGGCTTCGCGAATTTTCCCCGTTAACTTTTTCGCCGAAGTCTTGCATTTACCACTACCTGAATATGGCCCGCGGCAATTACCGGATGTATTTGCAAGGTGAGCAGGTTCGGATCAAGAAGTATTTCTACGTGTTGCGTCCCGTCCTGGCTTGCGAGTGGATAGAGCAATACGGCGAAATGCCTCCGATGGAGTTCGACTTACTAGTGGAACGGCTCATACCTAAGGACGGAGCGTTGTGGCAAGAGGTGCAGCAATTGCTCGTTCGGAAGAAGGCGGGCGAGGAGCTGGATTACGAGCCGCGGCTGAATCCGATCAACGAGTATCTGGAAGATAGACTGCGATATCTCGAACAGGCGGCAGCGAAGTCGAGAACGGGCGAGAGCAGAATGGATGAACAGCTGGACACCTTGTTCCGCTCTTCGCTGCAGGAAGTATGGCATGAACAAGCATGAACTAAGAATGACTGCAGGCTCTCGCGTGGGAGAATGCAGTCATTCTGCTGTCGAAACGTTGTAGGATGTTTTGTCGGTTTTTATCTGATAAAGAAGGAATCTAAGGAATAGAATGGAATATATTTGACCAAGACAAAAGATGATGAGGCGCACACCAATGGACCAGAAAACAGCGGATTATTTACCTTCTACGACGATAGAATCGATTGCTTCGACCTATGGACCTTCACTATTTTTTAGGCGATGGGCCGCAACGATTATTGATACTCTGATATTGGCGGGTTTCATTGGCATGATGGCATTAGGCGAGAAAATGGGAGACGATTATTTAGCGATTGCCTTCTTACTGTGGATTGCAATTATCATTTCCTATTATCTGCTGCTTGAAGGGTTCACCGGCTATACGCTCGGGAAATTCTTTCTTCGTATTCAAGCAGTGAACGAGGAGGGAAGGGTACCCGGATTCGTGAAGTCGTTGATACGCACGGTATTGCGTCTCGTGGATACGAATCCTCTATTAATGGGAGGGCTTCCGGCAGGAATAAGCGTGTTGGCCACGCGAAAAAAGCAGCGGTTGGGCGATATGGCGGCGAAGACATTCGTCGTTAAGGTTCGGGACTTGAATATCAATAGCAAAGGCAAAACGACGATATTGGCGGTTGCTTTTTCTATTCTTGCTATAGTGTCAGTCTCATCTGGCGTATATGGCATATCCTCGATAATACGGGACAGCCAAATGAGCGAAACTTACCTAAGCGAAGACGAACAATTCCAAATTACGGTCCCGTCCAGTTGGAGCAGCGATTCGGAACTACATGAAGATGCGGATATTTCCATTTCGAATCGGTACGAGGAAAAATATTTTGTTGTTCTCTCGGAGTCTAAACAGGCGTTTGACGAAGGGACGACTCTCGAGGAATATGAGACGATCGTCGAGGATAATTTCGTCGCGGAAATGAAGAGTCGGGAGTTCATCGTGGCTCCCCATAACATTCTGGTTAACGGCAACTCCGCCATCCAATTTTCTTTTCCTATTACGGTAGATGACATTCCGACTACATACCTTGTTACGGTTGTTGAAACCTCGTCGCATTTTCACCAGCTTGTCGCATGGACGCTTGAAGAAGAGTACTCCGGACTGGAGGCAGAGTTGGAGGAGGTCGCCGCAAGTTTTCAAGAAGCGGTAGTTATGGAAGTATAATTGTCGTATCGACCTACAGGAAGGAAGTTTCGGATGGTTAACGTATTCGCCGTCAAAATGACGAAGCCGCTGTCGGCGGATCTGTTCATGCGCTTGGCGGATGATTTGCCGAATGATAGGCGGGAGCGGTTGAGACGCTTCCGAAGGGACGAGGATGCGCAGCGTACGTTGCTGGCCGATATTTTGATTCGTTATCTGATCCGGATGCGACTCGGGATATCGATGACGAGAGCATCATTCCAAAGTAATGAATTCGGCAAGCCTTTTCTCGAAGGACGAAGCGATTTCCATTTCAATTTAACCCACTCCGGTCATTGGATCGCGGCGGCGGTTCACGATCGCCCCGTCGGCATCGACGTGGAGCGGATTCGCGCCATCGATTTATCCATCGCGAGCCGTTATTTTACAAGAGAAGAATGCGACTCTATTTTTAACATGCCCGAGACGCTGCGCCTAGAGCGGTTTTACGAGATTTGGGCTTGCAAAGAAAGCTACGTGAAAGCCGAGGGACGGGGACTTTCGATTCCTTTGCAGTCTTTTTCCGTGCGATTCCAAGGAGAATTGCCTTATTTGCAAACCCAGCCGTCATCCGTTCAGCGCGCCTTGCGACTGTACGCCATGGAAGGCCACCGAATGGCCGTGTGCGCCGAGACTGACCTTTTTCCGCAATGGCCGACGGAGTGGACGAGCGAAGAATTGGCGGCAAGCTATTTGGTGCAATAACTGTCGCCATGATAACCTGGTCGTCTTCGACGAGCGGGCTTCGTTCAATCATCAGAAAGTATAAGTTTTATGGACATCTACTCATCTAGGCTTAACCTAATCTCCGTGTCATTTTGGAACAATCGTACCATTATCCCCTTGCCTCAGAAGGAGTGCCTATCAGCGGATTTTTGAATGCTATGATTGGAGAATGGAGAATGGAGAACGGATTCCCGGATATCACGTTCGATTTTGCCGTTTCATTTTAGAGTGGAACGGGTTATCGGCAACTTAAAAAACAAGCATCCCATGCATCAGGCGTTCCATAGACTGAGATATTGACCTTTCCACTTCGCTTTGCTTCCCGAGACCACCCAAGGAACGACGAGTGAATATTTCGGTGCCGAGGTGCCATGTGGTTAATCTGTGAGAGCCACCGTGTTAATAAAATAGAGCCATTATGTTATTTTAGAGAGCCAGGCGGGGACTAAACTAACGGGGCAGAAGAGCTGAATATTCAGACTTGGAAAGATTGTAGAAACAAGGATACGGATGATAGTATTTTAGTAGTGATTAAACATAATTTTAGGATGGTGTGACTATGGCAGAAGGTATTATTATTAAAGAATATTCCGATGAATTTCAATCTCAAGTTGTTGAATTAATCCTTAATATTCAGCAAAACGAATATAATATCCCGATAACGAAGCACGATCAACCCGATCTCTTTAATATCGTAAGTTTTTATCAGAATGGGACGGGTAACTTTTGGGTTGCTTTGCATAATGACCGAGTTATTGGTACTATTGCTTTGGTCGACATAGGAAATAATCAAGTTGCTCTAAGAAAAATGTTTGTTGAAGAAAGCTACAGAGGTAAAATATTCAGTACCGCAAGTCAGCTTTTATGTACTGTACTAGAATGGGCAAAAGTCAAGTCAATCAAAGAAGTTATCCTAGGGACTACACTTCAATTTGTTGCCGCTCATAGATTTTATGAGAAAAATGGTTTTGTAAGTGTATCGGTGGATGAGTTGCCAGCTAACTTCCCCGTTATGGCGGTTGATAAAAAGTTTTATAAATTTACTGTTCAATGCTAAAAATGTGTTCATTTTTACGCTAACGGAAACGTTAGTTCAATATTACAAGGACGGGAGCCACCTCAGAACGAGGTGGCTCTCCTTTACGAAAAGGTGGCTCTATTTCATTAACATAGTGGCTCTCATTCGTTAACCAAGCGGTTCTGCAGCACCGAAATATACAACGAGAACCGGTGCAAGAATAATGTGGTAAAAAAATTCAACGTTACGAGTTTGTTTTCAAAAGCAAGAACAAGGGTTAACCTCCTGATCGGTCCTGATCGGTCCTGATCGGAAGGGATAATGGTAGAAGCGACCGAGCGTAGGTTGAGTAACTTAGCAGGTGAAAACCCTGCCTGGAAAGGCGAGAGCCAC